>DYLG01000169.1 GCA_020722215.1 Desulfomonile tiedjei | reverse complement strand
CTCCCGAACTGGCGGCGGTGTTCCTGGACGACTTCCGCGAAGTGGACGTTTACATACCGCGG
Source organism: Desulfomonile tiedjei (assembly GCA_020722215.1). Classification (GTDB taxonomy): domain Bacteria; phylum Desulfobacterota; class Desulfomonilia; order Desulfomonilales; family Desulfomonilaceae; genus DYLG01. Next base: position 8,842 of record DYLG01000169.1, on the reverse strand, counting down.
CCTGATCTTGAACCAAGCTGCGGCCCCAGTCCCTCCGCGCTCCTTGGGTATCCGCCCTTGCGTTTCTTGGTGAGGTGCCTGGTGCCAAGAGGGAACGGTATACTGGTGCACGGCTGCGGTGTTGAGGACGCGGGCGTGGGCTATCTGTTCCCGGGACACTCCAATGACGGTAAATCCACAATGGCTCGCTTATGGGGCAGACACGCCGGTGTACTCGGCGACGAGTACACCGCCATACTTCTCCGAGAGGATGGCTTTCGGATATATGGAACTCCTTGGAATGGAGAGTACCACGGCAATGCCTATGGGGGCAGCGCTCTTAGAAAAATATGCTTCTTGCGACACGGTTCGATGAACTCGGCCACTCCGGTCGAGGGAGTCAGGGCCGCATCCATGCTACTGGCAAGGAGTTTCTTCCCTGTATGGGATCGGGAGCGGATAGAAAACACCCTGAACCTGGCCTCTCTGCTGGTGCAACAAGTCCCATGCTACGAGTTGAGCTTCTCCCCGGACAATGCGGTAGTGGATTTTGTAAGAGGCCTCCGGTGATCGTCGGCCAGGACGACTTCAGGGCCGTTTGCACCGAAGTTCTTCAGAAGGGCGGCTTGTTTCGCTTCAAAGCCGGCGGTTGCAGCATGAGCCCCTTCGTGCCCGACGGCTCGATTATTACCGTAGAGCCGGTTGAGGCAGACGCAGTAAGGTTCGGCGACGTTGTCCTTTACGCGTCGGAATCCCGAACCGTGGTTCACAGGGTCCTCGGAAGGTGTCTGCTTCACGGAGAGTCTGCATTTCTCATACGCGGGGATTACCTTTCAACGGGCGTTGAGAGTGTCCCGGCAACGCATGTATTGGGTCGGGTGGTCAGAGTGCAGCGGCAAGGGAAGACGGTCAGGTTGAATCAGGGACTTTGGCGCGCGGCTGGTCTGGTTTGGGCTGCACTACCCGGCTTGAGAGAGGTTCTCAAGGAGATCAAAGACTCTCTTAGAGTCGCCCTTTTCAGGATCATGCCCGTCCTCCAAAGTCGTCGATGGTATCGCCGGATTGCCAAGAGGTTCATCGGAAGGAGGATTCGCTACAGAACTGCCAACGTTGACGACGCGGCGGACATCGCAAGATTGTTTGGCTATTGGTCAGTCCCCGAACAGTCGGATCCCGTGGGTCTGACAGTAGCAAAGATTGAAGGCCGGGACGGTCCCAGCCATATTCTGGTCGCAACATTGAGGGAGAAGATTGTCGGCGCAATAATGATTCAACGGTTTCCCGAACCGGTGGCTGCCGGTCCTGACTGGTGGATTTCGGACATTCGGGTGCCGGTGCGATACCAGGGAGCCGGAATAGGGAGAGGACTTATAATAAAAGCGGGGTTCAAGGCGCTCCAAGACGGGGCCCGCAGACTGGGAGGCCAGGTGACCGGCAGCAATACAAAGGCCGTGGAGATGTGCGAAAGGTTCAGCGGCCGGCAGATTGCACCCGAACAATACAGCGCGGAATTCGCGAGAACAGCGTACTACGACCCGGCTCAGCACACCGTTTTCTACAGGTCGATCGAGGAAGGGCTCAAGGTACTGGAAGCCGAAGGCGTACTGGATCGATATCGGGGCACTGGCTGTCTGGACCCCAATTGATCGAAATGCTCGCAAGTCATAGTCAGTTGGATTGAGAACGGCACAAACGCAATTGTCTCAAGACTTCCCCGGCTCCCTGGTTTCGCGCGCGCAAAGCACCGAGAAGGCGTTCTGCCCCCTCGACGGGGGGAACTCGAATACCGTGGAGGACAGAAGCGTCCTTGACCCCCGCGCAATTTCGGGCGACGCCTTGGATAAGGCCCTCGGGAATGTTCATGCTTCGTTAGGCCCGGCTCCTGGGCGTTCAGATTCTTGGCAAGAAAAGGATTTTTCATGAATCATAACAGGCTTATGGAATTCGTAAACGAGGCGGCCGCGATGTGCCGTCCGGACAGTATTCATTGGTGCGACGGATCCGACGAGGAGTATCAACTTGTGGTGCGGATGATGGTCCATTCAGGAACCGCGATACCCACGGATGACAAGATGCGACCGGACAGCATTTTCGTCAGATCCGATCCGGCGGACACGGCCAGGGTGGAGGATCGGACGTTCATTTGCTCCATTTCTCGCGAAGATGCAGGCCCTACCAACAACTGGGTCGATCCGGCCAAAATGAAGGCGACCCTGCGTCGGCTTTTCGCCGGCTCAATGACCGGGCGTACCATGTACGTCATTCCGTACGGCATGAGCCCTATAGGCTCTCGAATTGCCAACATCGGCGTTGAGATCACCGATTCCCCGTACGTCGCGGCGAACATGCACATTATGACGCGAGTGGACACAAAGGTCCTGGAGGTGCTTGGCCCGGGGGGCGAATTCGTCAGGGGCCTGCACTCGGTGGGAGCCCCCCTCTGACCGGCGGACCCGGACGTGCCGTGGCCATGTAACGCGCAGCACAAATACATCTCACACTTTCCCGAGACTCGGGAGATCTGGTCCTTCGGATACGGTTATGGGGGCAATGCTCCCCTCGGGAAGAAGTGCCATTCCCTGCGCATCGCTTCCGTTCAAGCGCGCGACGAGGGTTGGCTTGCAGAGCACATGCTCATCCTCAAGCTAACCAGTCCCGAGGGAGAAGCCAGGTACATCACTAGGGCATTCCCATCGGCCTGCGGCAAGACCAATCTGGCCATGATGATTCCCACCATCCCAGGGTGGAAGGTGGAGACCATCGGCGACGACATCGCCTGAATGAAGTTCCGGTCGGACGGCCGCCTCTATGCCATCAACCCCGAAGCGGGCTTTTTCGGAGTCGCGCCCGGAACCAGCGCCAAGTCCAATCTGAATGCGCTGCTGACAGCCTCCAGGAGTTCGGTGTGCACCAATTGCGCGGTGACGCCGGATAGGGATGTCTGGTGGGAGGGAATGACAGAAGAAGAGCCTCACGAATTGTTCGACTGGCTTAGACGACTGTGGAGGCCCGGCTGTGGGCGGCCTGCGGCTAACCCCAACGCCCGGTTCACCACTCCGGCCAGGCAATGTCCTGTGATTGCCCCCGAGTGGGAGGATCCCAACGGGGCGCCCGTGGATGTCATTCTTATGGGAGGCCGCCGGGCAAACGTTGTGCCTCTTGTCACCGAAGCATTCGACTGGCAGCACGGCTCGTTTATCGGGTCCATAATGGGCAGTGAGACTACCGCGGCAGCAGCCGGCACAGTCGGCACGCTTCGCCGCGACCCTATGGCCATGCTTCCGTTTTGCGGCTATCACATGGGAGATTACTTCTCACATTGGCTCAAGATCGGACGAGCGGCCGACCAGGCCAAGTTGCCGAGAATCTACTATGTCAACTGGTTTCGGCGGAGCGAAAACGGCAAGTTCCTTTGGCCCGGCTTCGGTGAAAACAGCAGGGTCCTCAAATGGGTGTTCGAACGGGTTAGCGGAAAGGCCGGCGCGGTTGACACTCCGATAGGCCGTGTGCCCGCGCCCGGAGACCTCGATCTGTCCGGACCTGATCTGCCCAGGGCCGTAGTTGACGAGTTGCTCAAGGTTGATGTCGAGGGCTGTTTGGCAGAGATTCCGCTGATCCGAGAGCACTTCGCCGTCTTCGGAGACCGTCTGCCCGCTGAGCTTGACCACCGGTTGAACGTGATGGAACAGCGTCTGAGGAAAGCCGCGATCTGAAACGGCAACTCGGTGCTGTCCGGCAGGAAACGTGACGTTCTGTGGTGCACCGGGAAGGTCCGGGAATTCAGAGCATCCGGCAGGCCCATTGGTAGATGCGTGCCGCTGCCTTGAAGTGATTGCGCGCGTTGAGCACTACTATCATGAAATCCTTGGTCTTGTCTTTGAACAGGGCCACGATGCACTTTCCGGCTAGATCCGTGTACCCTGTCTTGGCGCCGGCCACTGGAAGGTTGGAGTGGAGCAGCTTGTCATTGGTACGCAGGACATAGTTCCTCCCTTTGTTGTCCACTGAGCGCATAATGTAGGTCTTCATGCCGGAAATCTCTCGGATGAGAGGATAAGTGAACGCTCGCCGGGCAATGATTGCTACATCTGCGGCTGAGGCCACGTTGGGCTTCCTGGACTGGAGCGCCCTGTCCCCTTTTCGACCGAGCACGATATTCATGTCAAGACCGCTGGGCGTGAATACCCGTGCGTTCTTGGCCCCCATTAGTTCGGCCTTGCGATTCATCAGCCTGAGAAACGCCGTGCGGCCACCCTTGGGATAGGCTCTGGCCAGGGCTTCCGCACAGTCATTTCCCGACTCGATGAGCATCCCGTGGAGCAGATCCCTCACCGTGAGGCGATCCCCCGGTTGGATTCCCACACGATGGCGCGGCACTGTCCGGATGTCGTCGGGAACCCGAACCACGTCGTCCAGGTTCATGTGGTCCACGACTGTCATCGCAGTGAGGAGCTTAGTGATGCTGGCAATGGGAAGAGGCGCGGAGTCGTTGCGAGCAAGAATAACCTCATTGGTGGTGCAATCCAGGCAGAACAGCGCCTTTGCGATGACTTGAGGCCCTTGCGGAGATCGACCGGCCACAGGCGAGGCGCTCGGCGGCGCAGCAATGAGTTTTTCCAGGCTCGGAGCGAGGGATTGCAACCTCGGCGATCCGAGCGGCTGGCGAGGTTCCGTAGTCTTGGCAACGCGGATCGGAAGAGGGGAACTCCGGACGACGGCCGCAGCAGGGGTCGGCCCGGAATCTCTTCGTTCATGCGACGTGGGACCCGGTGCGGGAAACGCCCTGGGATTGCCAATGGCTGAGATAGGTACTGCGCGCACGGGCAGGGCTCTCTTGCCGGGGGGGCTTTGGCCGGCCGGTCCTGCAACTGCGGGCTCATCGGTTCCCACCCTACCGATGAGACCCTGAAGCACGTTACGAGAGCGGACCGGCTCTAGGGCCGAAACACTTGCGCCTGCGATCAGAATAAGTGAAGCGATGATCCACAATTTCCTGAGATCCAACGGTCCGCCTCCTATCGACGGTTTTCCCTCTTGGACTCGGGAAGAAACTTATACTTCAGGAAAGCCTGATAATCTAGAGAAATCGTTTCCGAATCACGATTAATCCAGACGACGCTATCCCAACATATGAAAAATACAAAATAAATTACGGATTGTCAAGTCGAGACTGATTCCAGGCCTCTCCGAGCTTTCAATTGTCAAACAGACCTCTATGCGTGGCGGCCGGCCCGGTTTCCTCGACCAAGGAATCACTTGAATCTGACTATGGACGGCCCCTGAAAGCATTCCGGTTGAGGTGTGAACTCGTGCTCGATCATCGCGTACGCACTGTGATTATGGATGGACTCGAAATTCTCCGACTCTATCCGGTACCAAGGAAAATTGTCGGTCTCCCGCAAACGGGATACCGCGACGCGAACCACGTCCTCTACGAACATGGGGTTTTCGTAGGCCTTCTCCGTCACATACTTCTCATCTGCTCTCTTAAGCAACGAGTAGACTTCCGAACTGACGGACGATTCAACGATTTCGATGATCTCCTCGATCCAGAAAAATCTCTTGAATCTCAACTGAACACGAACCAGACCTCTCTGGTTGTGGGCCCCGTATCGGGAGATCTCCTTCGAGCATGGGCATACGGTTGTCACCGGGACTTCGACGCCTACTATCAAGTCAAAACGGTCCGCCAGCGCCCCGCGCATGAAGCAGGTGTATGACATGAGCCCGGGAGTGGCGGTTACGGGCGCACGCTTTTCCATGAAGTAGGGAAACTCCACATTCATGTGAGCGCTCTGCGCATTGAGTTTCTTCTTGGTTTTTTCCAGGATGTCCGGGAAGTTCTCCATGGAGATCTCCCCGCGGAACTCGTTGAGAACCTCTATGAATCGACTCATGTGAGTTCCCTTGAAGTTGTCGGGCAGATTGACAAAGAGATCGAATATACCTACCGTATGCTGGAATTTCTTTGATCGATCCTTAACCCGTATGGGATAGCGCAGCCCCTTGACCCCGACCTTGTCAATGGGGATGTTGCGAGCGTCAGGCATGCTCTGAACGTCCGGGATTATTGCAGTGTCCACGAGATTTCTCCCTTTCGATTCCGATTGTCTGCTCTCCTTGCTTGAGATAAGCTGGTAGAGTATCACGGACGCGCAAGAGATTCCATACTTCATGATTAGCGCGTTCCAGGTTCCAAGCGCAAACTACTCCTCATCCCTGATGAACGTGGCTTTGGATGAGTCGGATTCGTACACGGAAACCCTATGAAGTATTCGCGCCCTGTCTCCCAGTTCCCGAGCGATCCGGTCGAAGATAACCGCGGCTATGTTTTCCGCCGAAGGCTCAATCCGGTCGAACGGCTCGATGTCATTGAGGAAACTGTGATCAAGTCCCGAAATGACCGGTTCGGTCGCCGCCTTCAGATCACCGAAGTCAATGACCATCCCGCCCCTGTCAAGGCCTGGGGCCCGTGCCGTTACCAGCACTTTGTAGTTGTGTCCGTGCAGCCTCTCGCACTTCCCGTTGTAGTCCCGCAGCCGGTGGGCCGCGGAGAACCCTGTGACTATCTCAACTTCGAACATGATTTCTCGCTCCTGGTGTGTTCGGCCGATGGCTTAAGCAACAACATTAAGAAATTGCTCAAACATGCTGATTATCGCGGATAAAAAAGAAAAAGAGATTGACAAGGCGCCCCATGTGAGGCTATATGCCAACCCAACGTCCCGGATAAACGCGTCCGCCAAGCCGTGCTGGTCCGGGCGCCGCTTAAAGGAGCCTGGTATGACGTATTCGCGATTAGCAGCCGCCATTACCATAGCATGTTTTACAGTCGGGTTGTGCATGGTTTCACCCTTTTCCTGGGCCGCCGACCTCATGATCCGCGAGGCCGCGACCCCTACGGGGCCCTCTCCGGCAGTGCGGTCTCAGGACGAGCTTCTGACTGGCCGCAAAGGTAGTCAGTTTGGGTTGGCTCCGATCCCCTTCAAGCCCGAGCCTTCGCCCAGGGATGCTGTGCGTTCGGGTTTGGTGACGAACTCGGGTCTGGCCGACATCAGGGGTCTTGTGAAAAAGGTCAATCGGTCGGTGGTTTCCATTAGGATGCTCGATTCGGGCACGTCGTGGAGTCTGGGCAGTTTCGGATTGTCCCGGGACGAGCCGGACGGAAAAGCCATGGGTTACGGCTCGGGATTCATCGTTTCGCCCCAGGGCCATATCGTGACGAACGAGCATGTGCTGCGCAACGGGTCCAAAATAGAAGTGGAGCTTCTGGACGGGAGAAAATACTTCGCCAGGGTTCTCAAGAAAGACGGCAAGAACGATCTTGCTCTGCTGAAGATTGATTCCGACACGGAACTGTTCCCTGTAGAATTGGGAAACTCTGAGGAAGTGGAACTGGGAGAATGGGTTGTGGGAATCGGCAACCCTTACGGTATCGGGCAATCGCTGATGATGGGGATCGTGAGCGCTAACAACAGGAAGATCCCCGGTTCCGGATACCCTCCTTTGATCCAGATCGATGCGGCCATGAATCTTGGCAACTCCGGAGGACCTCTGTTCAACCTCAAAGGCCAGGTTGTCGGTATTAACACGATTCTTCTTTGGAAAAGCCAGGGAATCGGTTTCGCCACCCCCATAAACGTTGCCAAGAGATTCCTCGGTTTGAGGGCCACACCGATTGCCAAGTCCGACTCAAGCGCGGGCACGGTTCCTTTCGAGCCCGCTTCGGACAAGCCACGATCCCTAGGCAGAGCCTTCAACCCCTTTGATCCGCCCTGGAAGGTGGGAAGATAGCTCTCGTCCTTTTTTCCGATCTTGCCACAGGGAACGGTCAGGCTCCGGCAGAAGACCCTGGGCATAGCGATCAATGAAGCCCCCGGCGTCCTGATGACTGCTCACGGCGGATGACGTCCGGGCGCTCGCTGAGACTCCGGCGGTCCGGGTAGCTTCGAGGGGGAGACCTTCCTGCAAGCATTGGGCATGCGTCCTTTCCTGCGGCTCTTCTCAGCCTTGGATCATGCAGGCCGGCAAGCCTGCCCCAAGAAACTTCATGGTTACGGGTTGTTGTAGACATGCCTGAGAATTCAAGAAATGCCAAGCAACTGGCTGAAAAGCTGTTCCTGGAGCCGGTCCGCGTCTGGGACAAGCTTTCGTCTGATGAGAAGACAGAGGCCTTCCAGTACGCGTCCCGGTACATCGAGTTTCTCAATGAGGCACGTACGGAACGAAGAGCAGTGGACTATTTTCTCCGGGGCGCGGCCGCTGGTAAGTTCGTGGCTCTTGACCGAGGGGGCAAGAGATCACGGCGATTCCATCACGTCGTCCGGAAGAAGCTTATGGCGATGGCCGTTCCAGGCAAGAGACCCATGACCGATGGAGTTCGCCTGATCTGTTCGCACGTGGACTGCCCCAGGTTGGACCTCAAACCCAATCCCGTGTACGAGGACATGGACCTTGCCCTCCTGAAAACCCACTATTACGGAGGAATCAAGAAGTATCACTGGGTGGCGCGTTCTCTGGCGCTCGTAGGCACTGTAGGGCTGGCCGACGGGAGATCCGTGGACGTGGAGATCGGCCTCAAGCCGGATGATCCCGTATTCACCATACCCGATCTTCTCCCGCATCTCGACAAGAAACGAATGGAGAAGAAGGCCTCCGAGTTCCTGCCGGCGGAGAATCTCAACGTGATCATAGGCGGATTGCCCTACGAGGACAAGCAGGCTGAACAGCGCGTAAAGCTTTCGGTTCTTGACATGCTTCATGCAAGATACGGTATCACGGAGGAGGACTTCACCACTGCCGAGATTCAGGTGGTTCCCGCAGAGCCGGCCAGGGAAGCAGGCATCGATCGCGCAATGATCGC
>DYLG01000168.1 GCA_020722215.1 Desulfomonile tiedjei | reverse complement strand
TTCTTGATATCTTTCATCACGTTCAGCGACTCGCCCAGTTGCCTGCCGATGTACGGCGCCTTAGCCATGCCGATGCCGTGTTCCGCGGAGACGGTGCCTCGTTTTTCCAGAGTCATGTCGATGAACGCGAGCGCGATCTTCTTCACCTTTTCCCAATGGTCCGGCTCGGTTGGGTTCATGATAAACGTTGCGTGGAGATTGCCGTCGCCGATGTGGCCGAAGGTCGCCACAGGAAACCCGAATTTTTCCCCGATCCTCTGAATTTCCGAGATCGTCTCCGGTATCTTTGTGATGGGCACCCCGAAATCCTCCACTAGCGGAACCAGACGGTGAGTAGGCTTTAGCCTGCTCATTGCAGGGACGAGGCCTCCGCGGGCTGCGAACAGCTTGGCCTTTTCCACGGGATTGTCCGACCAAGTGTTTTCCAGGCCCCCCACGGACTTGGAGATCTCGTCGATTCTGCTGATCTGGTGCTGAACATCGTTCTTGGAGCCGTCCAGCCCGATAAACAACTGGCAGTTGACCTCCTTGGGGATGTCCAGCTTGAGCGCGTCTCTGCATACATCAAGGGAGATGTTGTCCATGATTTCGCAGGTGGCCATTTCCAGTCCCGAGGTATAGATCTTCTCAACTGCAAGCGCCGCGGCTTCCACACTTGGGAATGACGCCTTGGCAAAGGCCTCGTATTCGGGGACTGGAAGGATCTTGACGATGGCCTCGGTGATGAGGCCAAGAGTCCCCTCGGATGTGGCGAAAAGGTGAGTCAGATCGTAACCTGCGGAACTCTTGGGGGCAATGTCGCCGGTTTGGATGATTCTCCCATCCGCAAGCACCACGGTGAGGCCCTTGACGTAATCGCGGGTGGTCCCGTACTTGGCTGCCCGGACTCCGCTGGCGTTGGTGGATATCATCCCGCCTATGGTGGCGATGGGAGCGCTTCCGGGATCGGGAGGGAAAAAGTGGGTTGGCGCCAGCCGTGCGTTCAGCGCGTTGCAAATCACGCCCGGCTGGATCACCGCGTACCCGTCTGCGGTGTTGATTTCCAGGACCTTGTTCATCCTGGTGAAATCCATGGTGACTCCGCCCTTGGGGGCCAGAGCGGCTCCGGTGACCGAAGACCCGGTTCCCCGTGCAATCACCGGCACTTTCTCACGATTGCAGAGTGCCAGCACCTTGCTCACCTGGTCCGTGTCCTTGGCGAACACAATGACCTGGGGGGCGCCTACGTGAATGGACATGTCCCTGGAGTACGCAAGGCAGTCCACAGGGGAAGCCGTCATGTTCCCTGGACCGACAGTGGCGGTAAGATCTTCGATGAAGCTCATGTTTTTCTCCTTCTCAAGCCGCGATAATTGAGTTTGCCCAAAAAAGTGTGTACCACTTAAAAGAACCGTACTTGCGATGGGATCTGCAGAGGAGTTCGTTCCTGATAAGCCCCTTGGCGTACGAATTATGATAGCTTAAAAAAGACGGCAAATCAAACCTTTCGGCCGCGACCGGAAATGGCAAAAGATGAAGCGCTCGGTTACTATCTTTACTTTGAAATTCGCGTGTGGTATTAAATTCGGATCGACTTGTAGATACGTTTCAGGAGGAAGATACAAGGTGGCTTTTGAGGCTGAAAAGAAGAAATCTATCATCGAGAAATTCCGGCTGCATACCAGTGACACGGGTTCGCCTGAGGTGCAGATAGCGCTTTTGACCGAGAGAATCTCCTATCTCACCGACCACTTCAAGGTTCACAAGAAGGATCATCACTCCAGACGCGGTCTGTTGAAGCTTGTCGGTCAAAGGCGACGCCTGTTGGATTATCTGAGATCCAAGAACGTCGAGCGATACAAGACTCTGATCGGCGATTTGGGTCTGCGGAAGTAGGATACAGGGCCGATCACCACAGCATTCGTTATTTATTCCAAGATGAACCAGGAGAACGCGGCCTCTCGTCAAGCCCCCCGAACAGGTTCAGAGAATTGAAAGGTCCGCGGTCAATTTCACCGAATCGGCGAATCTGTCTCGGCGGGGTCATCCACCTTTGAGTAGAGAAGGAAAATTACAATTATGGTCAAAAAATCAAGTTGCACCGTCTCCGGCAGGGAGATCCTGTTTGAGACGGGGCGCCTGGCCAAGCAGGCCTCAGGCTCGGTCCTCATCAGTAGCGGAGAAACGGTTGTCCTGGTGACGGCCGTGGCCGAAAAGCAAGGAAGAGAAGGCGTAGACTTCTTTCCCCTCACCGTAGATTATCTCGAAATGACGTACGCCGCGGGAAAGATCCCCGGGGGGTTTTTCAAGAGGGAAGGTCGGCCCACCGAAAAGGAGATCCTCACCGCACGCTTCATTGATCGCCCCATCCGGCCTCTGTTCCCGAAGGGGTTCAAAAGCGAGACCCAAATCATTGCCACCGTGCTCTCCTCTGACGGCGAGACCGAGCCCGACATTCTAGCGATCAACGCGGCATCTACCGCTCTGCACGTTTCGGATGTGCCGTTCGGCGGCCCCATCGGCGCGGTTCGGATCGGACGAGTGGACGGCAATCTGATAGTAAATCCGTCTCCCATCGAGGATTCGTACTCGGATCTCAGCCTGATCGTGGTGGCCGGCCCTCAAGGCATCGTCATGGTGGAGGGCGACGCGGACCGCGTGCCGGAAGAACTGGTGCTCGAGGCGATCTTCAAGGCCCACGACGAGATTCTGAAAATTCTGGCCGCGCAGGATGAGCTGAGGCAAGCAGCCGGGAAGCCCAAGAGACCTGTGGCTCCGCCCACCAAAGACGAAGACCTGATTGCAAGGATCAAGACCCAATGGGGTGAATCCATCGAACAAGCGTTGGAAATCCCGAAGAAACTGGAGCGCCATGGCCGACTGGAGGAGATCTACCACGAGATCCTCGCTTCCATGGGCGAGGAAGGGGATCTCAGACGCGGGGAGGTTCTCGGTTATCTGGAAGGGATCGAGGGGCAGTACGTCCGAAGGATGATCCTGGAAAAGGGACGGCGAATCGGCGGCAGATCCTTCGAGGAGATCAGGGAGATCTCCTGCGACGTGGGAGTGCTTCCGAGAACCCACGGAAGCGCCCTTTTCACCAGAGGGGAGACCCAGGCTCTGGTAGTGGTCACCTTGGGCACATCGGCCGACGAGCAGAAGATCGAAGCCCTTGAGGGCGAGACATATAAGTCCTTCATGCTTCATTACAAGTTCCCGCCATTTTGCGTCGGCGAGGTCAAGTTCCTCAGAGGGCCCTCACGGAGGGAAATCGGCCACGGCGCGTTGGCTGAACGGGCTGTAGCGTTCTTGCTGCCTCATGACGAAGAGTTTCCGTACACCATCCGCGTCGTCTCGGAAATCCTGGAATCAAACGGGTCATCCAGCATGGCCACCGTATGCGGCGCGTCCCTGTCTCTCATGGATGCAGGGGTCCCGCTTTCGGAACCGGTGGCAGGCATAGCCATGGGCCTGCTCAAGGAAGACGATCGCGTGGTAGTGCTTTCGGACATCATTGGCGACGAAGACCACCACGGCGACATGGACTTCAAGGTAGCCGGGACCCTGAATGGGATCACCGCTCTTCAGATGGATATCAAGATTAAAGGAATTACGAGGGAAATCCTCACCAAGGCCCTGTACCAGGCAAAGGAAGGCCGCAAATACATATTGCGGCAGATGAACAAGGCGATTCCCAAGGCTCGGACCGAAGTGTCAAAGTACGCCCCTCGAATTCTGGTGATGAACATAAATCCTGATAAAATCCGTGATATTATCGGCCCGGGCGGGAAAATCATCCGTGCTATCCAGGAACAGACCGGGACCAAGATCGAGGTGGACGATCACGGCAAAGTGCTCATCGCTTCCACTGACGTGCGTGGCGCTGCAGAAGCAAGACAGGAGATCGAGAGAATAACCCGGGAAGCCCAGATGGACAAGATTTATAACGGGATTGTGAAGAAAGTCACGGACTTCGGAGCCTTCGTAGAGATCTTTCCGGGTACCGAGGGCCTGGTTCACATTTCACAGCTTGCTCCCGAGAGGGTCAGAAAGGTCACGGATGTGTGCAAAGAGGGGGACGCCTTCCCGGTCAAAGTGATCGGAATAGATTCCCAGGGCAAGATCAAGCTATCCCGCAAGGATGCCATAGGGAAAACCCCCGACCTGTAGAAACGGAGGACAGAGATTCCCAAAACGCTTTCCGGGCCGGATTCGGCCTGCACATACCGAAAGACCGTACTTGACAACGGGCTTCGCATCGTGACCGAGGAGATCCCGTATCTCCAATCGGTCTCCATCGGCATCTGGGTCCGGGCGGGCTCAAGATTCGAGACGCCGGACCAAAACGGAATCTGCCATTTCATTGAACACATGCTTTTCAAGGGGACTCCGCGGAGAACCGCGTACGCGATAGCCAAGGAGATAGATTCCGTCGGCGGCGTGCTCAATGCGTTCACAAGTAAAGAACTGACGGCCTTTTATTGCAGGGTAATGGCCGAAAACCTGGAGATGGCCGTGGATCTCCTTGCAGACATCTTTGTCAACTCCTCTTTCCCGGAGGATGAGATCGAGAGGGAAAAACAGGTCATCTGCCAGGAAATTCATCAGATTGAAGACAGCCCCGAGGACCTCGTGCAAGAGGTTCTCGAAATGGAATTCTGGCAGGACGACCCGTTGGGTAAGCCAATACTCGGCTCGATCCCCAATATACTAAGGCTCGATCGGGAAACCATTGGTTCATTCAAAGCTTCGGCCTATGGCCCCGAAGAAACGGTAGTCTGCGCAGCGGGAAAGGTCAATCACTGGCACTTCTCGGACCTGATGGCCCGATTTATGGGAGACCTGGCGCCAGGAGCCCGGAATCACTTTTCTTCGGTTCCCCGAATCGGGAATTCAGCCCACGTAGTGAAACGAGATATTGAGCAGGAACATCTCTGCGTCGCATCCCCCGGGCCAAGCGCTGTAGAGGACCGCAGACACGCGGGTTATATCCTCAACGCAATCCTCGGAGGCGGGATGAGTTCCCGACTCTTCCAGGAAATCAGGGAGAAAAACGGACTTGCCTATTCGGTTTACTCGTTCCTCTCGTCGCTTTCCGACACAGGGATGTTCGGCATTTACGCAGGATTCGACTCGGCTCGAACGGAAGAGCTGCTGGCAATCCTCAAGAGACAAATGGAGCGACTTCCCTCCACCATGACTCCGGAGGAAATCGAGACCGCCAAGAACCAGATCAAAGGTAATCTTATTCTGGCCATGGAGTCCACGGAAGCGCGGATGAACAGGCTTGCCAAAAGCGAGTATTATTCAGGCAGGTTCGTGGGGCTGGATGAAACGATCGCGGCTCTCGAGCGCGTCACAGCGTCGGACTTGTCAGCCCTAGCCGAAGAGGTCGTCGCTCCCGATCACTTGACCGTTGTGGCTTTAGGGCCCGTGGACGAGCAACGGAATCTGTTCGAGTCCTTCCTTTCTTGAGATGCGGCCAGAGGCGGCGTTTTTCGGGATCTTGATACCCCTCTGGGCATAGGGGAGAATATGCAACGTGTACGACATCAGTAGTCGACGCCCAGCTCCTTCGCAAAGGCCTTCATGGTCTTGATGCCCCCCGGATTGTTTAGCGCGTCCTCAAGAGACTCGGCCGCAGCGCTATAAGTCCATGTAGTCTTCCCTCGCCTCTTCGTCGTCTGGGGAGGGGATCGGTATTTCGGGCTCTTCCGGCTTAGGCTCCGGGATTAGTGACATGACGTAGCTCCTTTCTCCAGGACAGAATACCACAAGATAGGTCATGTACGCACCCGAAAAGGTTCCATCGGGGCAGCGACCGGCCGCGCACCTCGGATCAATCCTCCGCTGAATTGAGCGGGAGATAAATTGTGAACTCCGTGCCTTTGCCAACTTCGCTTTCTACGCCGATTCTGCCGTTGTGCTCGCGGATCAGCCCGTAGCAGATGCTAAGCCCGAGGCCGACGCCCTTGACTTCCTTTTTTGTTGTGAAGAACGCGTCGAAGATCCGCTCCAGATTCTTGGGCGGAATGCCCACGCCCGTGTCTCTTATTTTCACCTGTATCTCGTCTTTTTCCGGGTCGAACAGGCTGGGCACCGTCAGTTCACCGCCTTGGGGCATTGCCATGTTGGCGTTTATTATCATGTTGATGAATACCTGTTTCAACTGACTGCCCACGGCCATGAGTGTGGGAAGATCAGGTTGGAGTTGAGTCTCCACTCTTATGTTCAGATTTTTGAATTGCCTTTCGTAGAACAACAAGGTTTCTTCTATCAGCTTGTTAATGTCGGTCGCGCCCTTCTGCTCATCGTCCGGTTTGAAGAATTTCAACATCTTGATGAGAAGGCCTGATGTGCGTTGGCATTCATTGTATGCAAGGTCCAGGTACTTCCTCTTGCTGTGAGTCTCCGATACCGCCTCCTTCACCAGTTCAAGGCAGTTCATGATTGCAAATATCGGGTTGTTCAGTTCATGCGCGAGCTGACTGGCCATTTTGCCCATGGCCGATAATCGCTCGGACTGCACAAGCTGGGTTCGCAGGCGCCTAGCCTCGGTGATGTCTCGCATGAGGCCCTGGTAGCTCTCGATTTCGCCTGCGCGGTTTCGGGTTGCATAACCGCTCATGGACACATCCCTAATGGTGCCGTCCTTACGGACTATCTGCAATTCATAATCGCTGATCTGGCCCTTTTGCGTGAACTGCCGCCTGAAGCCCATCACGTCGTCGGCATTGACAAACAGGTCTCTGTAGTAGTTCATGCCAAGGAATTCGTTCCTTGAATAACCGATTATGCGGCAGAGGGCTTCATTGCAATCGATAACCGTTCCGCCCGCGTCGGAGATGAAAACCCCTTCGCTAATATTCTCGAAAAGTTCCCGGTACTTGGACTCGGTGGCTGCAAGGCGGTCGCGCATAAGTCTTTCTTGGGTATGGTCCACGACAAAACCGCGGTACCCTCGGATATTCCCCTCCATATCTTTCCACACTTCGCTGGAAAGGGTTGCGTAGACAGGCGACCCATCCTTGCGCTTGAACACCGCTCGGTAGTCCTTGACCCGGCCTTGCTCCTCGATAATCGCCTGAAACCGGACTCTGTCCCAAGGATTGGCCCAGAGGTCCTTGTTCAGGTCGAGCATCAGGACTTCTTCGGTTACCCGATATCCGAGCATTCTCACCAGCGCATCGTTGCAGTCCAGAAATTGCCCTTCTTCGGTGGAGATGTAAAACCCGTCCCTTGCGCCGGCGAAAAACTCCTCGTAATTGCGCTCAATCTCCTGGAGGCGTTCGGCGACCTGCTCCATGGTCATGTCATGTACAGACAAGAATTCCTTGCCCGGCACGTTTGCCTCCTTTCCCGAGGGATCGGAACGCTAGGCCACCCCCGCCATTTCAAGGATTTGGGGGACTGTCTCTTCTCTGCCTATGGCCATGATGTGGACTCCGTCGGCCATCTTCTCCTCTTTGATGGTCCGTATCATTCTGGCCGCGATTTTCATCCCGGTTTCCAGGGCCTTGCCCTTGGGAACTCCGGCCAGTTCGTCGATGAGTGGCTGGGGCACGAATATTCCCGGTACGTTCTTATTCATGAATTTGGCCATTCCCGCGCTGGTTAGCAACACAAGTCCCGCGAGAATCTTGACATTGAATTTCCTCGCGTAGTCCATGAAATTCCTGAAGTTGTTCAGATCGTAAATTGCCTGAGTCTGGATGAACTGAGCCCCGGCTTCGATTTTCTTCTCGAACTTCATCAGTTGCGGTTCCAAAGGCCGAGCTTCGGGAGTCACTATCGCCCCCTTGAAAAACTGCGGCGCCCCATCAAGCTTGTTGCCCCCCAGGTCAGTCCCTTCCGCGAGAATCTGAATCGTGTCCAGCAACTGGACCGAATCCAGATCGAAGACCCCTTTGGCGTCCTTGTGATCTCCCACCACAACCGCGTCTCCGGTCAAACAAAGAACATTGGTAATGCCGCGGCTGTACGCGAACATCAGATCAGCCTGGAGCGCCAACCGGTTCCTGTCCCGGCACGTCATCTGGAGTATGGGTTCGCCTCCCATTTCCTTGACGAGCAGCGCACCCCCAAGTGACGGATACCGCAACACCGAACTCTGATTGTCCGTGACGTTGAGTCCGTCAACCTTGTCCTTGAGCAATTCGATGTGATGCTTCACGCCCTCCAGGTTGATGCCTTTTGGAGGACCTATCTCCGCTGTTACAACGAATTTGCCCGAGTCGAGGGCCTTCTTCAATCGACTCATGGGAGTCCCCTTTCGATGTCTGGCCGGTTAGTCGCAACCTCCGACCTTAGTGTTTCGCAGCCTCTTCGCGAGAATGGGTCAGGGTCATGATGCCCGGTCTGAGCACGGCATTATGGCTCCTCGGAGGATGATATCGCCGCATGCGATCCAGTCTTCCGACCTTCTGAAGTCTGTTGTAGATAAGGGTCCAGGCGCATTCTCGACCGTTGCCCACCTCGCACATGCCGTCATTCGTTCCACCGCACGGCCCGTTGAGCAATCCCTTGTGGCACGTTGTCACAGGGCAGATGCCCGCAGTGTCGGCCAGCACGCATTGCCCGCACTGCATGCAGATCTCGGAATACTGTCCCGCAGGGCCTTCCTTACCGACAAAGAGCGTATCAAGTGCCGGCGCCACGGGCTTGTTGAGCTGCGATGCCGCAGTCTGGACTCCGAATGCGCAGGACATGACCAAAATCACGTCCGCTGCACGCAGCTCCGTCTTGAAAGCACGGCGCATTTCCGCGGTCACTTCGTCGCAACCGGTTGGCGGAACCGCAGTGCCGGTCACAATCTTTCCGGCAGACGCGACCTTCTCGGACATTTCGGCCACCTCCTTGACGCCGCCGGTCCCGCAGAGGGTTGCACATGTGCCGCAACCGATGATGAACACGCTTGAGTCCTGTGCCAGATCCTCCAGAATCTGCTCGAATGGCTTTTGTCGGGTAATGGTCTTCATCGCTTGGCTCCCATGAGAAAATCGAGGGAAACAACAACGCACGCCCTGCCGGCCGAAGAAGTTGC
>DYLG01000167.1 GCA_020722215.1 Desulfomonile tiedjei | reverse complement strand
CCACACCTCGTTGCAGATTTGAGGCTCTCATCGGCACGCTCCGGGGTGACGGCTCCCAATACGTCACTGTATTTTTGCCATGGACCACCAAGCCCTCAGTCGTCGTCTCCCTGCTGGCGATAGGTCTTCTGTATCGTCTCGTTCAGGTATTTTTCGGGGTTCCTGACCGCCTCTTTCGGAATGAGGAAGGTGGTCTGTTTCGTACGCTCCATGACGAGTTTCAAGCCGTGATGATAGTTCTGGAAGATCTTCCGGCACACGATCAGAGCTTCCTCCGATCCGTTGAGCACCATGGCTATCAACTCCTTGAGAGCCTCTTCGGAGAAACGGATCTTGAACCCGTATTGGCCCTCGAACTCCGCCTCAAATGCGCGAATGGAATCCTCCACGTGGAAGAAGCGTTGGAACATGGCCTCAGGAAGAACCCCCTGAGAAACGGCCGCGTCCACGACGGCGTCCAGGGCCCACCCTCTGAGCCCCCTGCCGAAGCGTTTCTCCAATTCCTCTTCCCTATCCTTGATTTCCTCGTACAGCTCCGTTCGTTCCAGGCTGTCCACCTGGTCGAACAGCTCGCAACGGGAGGGATGTGATTCGTCTTCAATGATTTCCTGGATCAATGCCCTGGGGTTCTCCACTATCTCTTCGGTCACGGTGAATCGTCTGACGTCCGTTGACGGCAGTAGCCGCTCGAAACCCACCAGGACTCTCTCTATGACGCTCACGAGAGCCCGGGCGCCAGTTTTCTCGAGGTGCGCCCTGGCTGCAATGGCCCGCAGCGCTCCGTCGGTGAAACGAATATCTATCCCGTATGCCTTGAAGTCCTGCTTCTTGGCAGTTATCACCGATGAATACCTGTTCTTGAGGATCTTGTACAGGTCCTCCTCCGAGAGTTCCTCCAGCACCGTGATCACCGGCAAACGCCCCACGAACTCGGATTCAAATCCGTACTCTACCAGATCCTCCGCCTTTGTTTGCATGAGAAGGTCGTTTCGGTCGCGTTTCTCCTTCAGAGACGCTCCAAAGCCAAGTCCCTGACGAGAAAGCCTCTTGGAGACGATTTTTTCCAGCTCATTGAAGGCCCCGGATACGATAAACAGGATATTCCGCGTATTGACGGTGCGTTTGACGCGCTTACCCGTACGCTGGAATTGAGCTGCTGCTTCCATCATTGACACCGGGTCATGGGGGACCCTCAGGTCCACCTCGGTCTCTTCCATGGGTTTGAGAAGATTCCGTTGAACTCCGGTCCGGGAAACGTCAATGCCTATGACATTGTTTGCCGATGCAATCTTGTCGATTTCATCGATGTAAATTATGCCGAACTGGGCTTTCTCGATGTCTCCGTCGGCCTCTTGAACCAGGTCGCGCACGAGGTCTTCCACGTCTCCGCCAACGTACCCGGTCTCGGTGAACTTCGTTGCATCTCCCTTGACGAACGGAACGCCCAGTTTCCTCGCAATCAGCTTGATCAAGTACGTCTTGCCCACGCCTGTGGGACCGATAAGAATCATGTTGCTCTTGATCCTGCCGATGCCCTCCTGATCGTCCAACTGACCCATTTGCTGGGCGTATCTGATCCTGTTGAAATGGGTGCAGATCTTGGTGGCGAGAATCTCCTTCGCGCTGTCCTGACGAATCACGAAGCGGTCCAGGTACTCGTGCAACTCCGCAGGCTTCATGTCAAAGCGAATCGATCGGGTATCAGGCTCCTGGCTAACCTCTTGCCCTCCCCCGGATTCCACCGCGCCGGGCCACGGACCTATTTGCGTGCCCATCACTCGGACCTTGTTCCCGTACTTGTTCGCCAAGAATTCGTTAATTTCTTTCTCGATTTCTTTGGGATCGGGGAATCCGGTTCCCTTGATTTCATCTGTCGGGTTCATGACGTTCAGCCTTTCGCACTTCCTACGGCTTAGCAATGTATCATCTGTCAAACAAATATAACTATCCTGGGGCGGATCGTCAATCCTCAGCCTCGCCTCACCATAGGGGAGCGCGCCGTTGAGATCACGGCCCGCGCAGAGTCGTCATACATTCGGACATCCAACTCCCCCCGGAGGTTTTTCAGGTTCAATGGTTGACAGATCAAGGATGCGGGTTTACCTGTTGGGTAAAGTGCCCTACTGGAGGAGTTCATGCGCGCCGACAAATTCACGCTCAAATCCCAAGAAGCACTGGAGCTTGCACAGAACACCGCAGCCAATCGCGGCAATCCGCAAGTGGACGCCGAACATCTGCTCCTGGCGCTGCTGTCCGATGAGGCCGGCGCCTGCCGGGAGATCCTGAAAAGTCTCAAAGTGGACGGAGAAGCGCTTCGCAGTGAAGCGAAAGCCGCTGTGGACCGGCTGCCCAGGCAGACCGGCCACACGGCGGACAGATACTTCTCGCGGGACCTGCTTGCTATCCTTGAGGCAGCATTCAAGGAGATGGAGCAACTCAAGGACGAATTCGTTTCGGTGGAACACCTCTTGATAGCTCTTGCCGAAGCTGCTCGTTCAAATGCGGGCAGATTGCTCAAGAAGCACGGCGTGACCAAAGACAAGATATATCAAGTACTTACCGAACTTCGCGGCACTCAGCGCGTGACCGACCAATCCCCGGAAGAGAAGTTCCAGGCGCTGAAGCGCTTCACTAGGGATTTGACCGAACAGGCACGCAAAGGCAAGCTTGACCCGGTCATCGGCAGGGATGACGAGATCAGACGGATCATTCAGGTCCTTTCCAGACGAACAAAGAACAACCCGGTTCTCATAGGAGATCCGGGCGTAGGCAAGACCGCGATCGTGGAAGGGCTTGCCGGCCGCATCGTCTCGGGCGACGTTCCCGAAAGCCTGAAAGGCAAACGAGTCCTCGCTCTGGACATCGGACAACTTGTCGCGGGCGCCAAGTACCGCGGCGAGTTTGAAGATCGTCTCAAGGCTGTGCTCAAGGAAGTGACCGCAGCCTCGGGCGAGATAGTCCTTTTCATAGATGAGATGCATACCATTGTGGGCGCGGGAGCGGCAGAAGGAGCGGTTGACGCGTCCAACATGCTCAAGCCCGCGCTGGCAAGAGGCGAACTGCATTGCGTTGGCGCGACCACTGTCAACGAGTACAGAAAGCACATAGAGAAGGATGCGGCGTTCGAGCGCCGATTTCAGCCGATATACGTCGCGGAACCGTCAGTGGAGGACTCCATTTCCATCCTTCGGGGACTAAAGGAGCGCTACGAGGTTCATCACGGGGTCAGAATCCAGGATGCGGCCATCATCGCTGCGGTGACTTTATCCAATCGGTACATCACGGACCGTTTCCTGCCCGATAAGGCCATAGACCTCATCGACGAAGCGTCTTCCAGGCTGCGTATCGAGATCGACTCCAAGCCAACGGAGATCGACGAGATCGACAGGAAGATCGTACAGCTCCAAATCGAGGAGCAATCGCTGACAAAAGAGTCCGACGCTGCCAGCGCAGAGCGGATAACCAAGGTCCGATCCGAAATCTCCCGGCTCAAGGGAGAATCGGAAAAGCTCAAGGACAAATGGAATCAGGAAAAGAAGGTAATCGACGCGATCCGGGAACTCAAGGAAAGGCAGGAACGGACCAAAACCGACGCTGCACGAGCTGAGAGAGATGGCGATCTCAGCAGAGCGGCCGAACTGAAATACGGTGTTCTCATGGCCCTTGACAAGGACATTAAGGAGAGAAACCGGCAACTGGCTGAGATCCAGAAGGAAGGCGGACTGCTCAAGGAGGAAGTCGGTCCTGAAGACGTCGCCGAGGTGGTGGCAAAATGGACGGGTATTCCTGTATCGAAAATGCTCGAAGGCGAAGTGCACAAGCTGCTCAAGATGGAATCCCGAATGGAACGCAGGGTAGTGGGACAGCACGAGGCGGTGGTTGCGGTTGCGAATGCCGTTCGTCGTGCGCGATCAGGCCTTCAGGATCCCAACAGGCCTGTGGGGTCGTTCATGTTCATGGGGCCGACCGGCGTGGGCAAGACCGAATTGGCACGAACCCTGGCCGAATTCCTCTTCGACGACGAGCAGGCCATGGTTCGGATCGACATGTCCGAGTTCATGGAGCGCCACTCGGTCGCGCGCCTCATCGGAGCGCCTCCCGGTTACGTGGGATACGAAGAGGGCGGCTATCTTACCGAGGCTGTTCGCAGGCGCCCCTATTCCGTGGTTCTCTTCGACGAGATAGAAAAGGCCCATCCTGAAGTATTCAACGCGCTGCTTCAGATACTGGACGATGGTCGCCTCACAGACGGCAAGGGCCGGACCGTTGATTTCAAGAACACGATCATCATAATGACATCCAATGTGGGCTCAGCGGAGATCAGGGACCTGGCCGGCAGGAACGAGGACATGGTGAAGACACGGGTGATGGATGCCCTGAGACTCCATTTCAAGCCCGAGTTCCTCAACCGATTGGACGACATCATCATATTCCACGCTCTGAGCAGGGAACAGATCAAGCAGATCGTCGACATTCAGATAGGCCGCCTGAACAAGCGGCTGGCTGAGAACAAGCTCAAACTTATGCTCGCTGACGGCGCCCGGGAGATGCTTGCCGGGCAAGGGTTCGATCCGGCCTATGGCGCGCGGCCTCTGAAACGGGCAATACAGAGGCTTATTGAGAATCCGCTAGCCCTGGAGATACTTGAAGGCAAGTTCCAACCCGGAGATAGTATCGAAGTCATCCCCGACGGCGAGCGATTCAGATTCGCAAGAGCCGCCGGCGTCGAAGCCGCGTGAGCACCCGTTTGTCGAAGAATATGGCGCCTGTCGAAAGAAGCGTTCGATTCTTGGGATAGGGGTGGGTTTCAAACCCGCCTCCATAGCGCTAGAAATTGTCGTACATCGCGCTGTGGATCCGAACGGTGAGATCCTTGATCATTTGAGATATCGCCTCCCGTCTATTGCTTAGTGTGCCCTCGGTGGAGTCCGTAACGATATATGTATGAGAGGAGGAGAATTCCCTCTTCCACAGCGTCTCGTTCTTACCGGCGCGGTTGACCCCGCACACCACCTTGAGGACTCCCATCCGGCTCAACTCCTTGCCGTCGGCCCGGTATGAGACCGGCATGTCCTCGTATGTAGAGATCACTGTGCGCAGATCTACGTCTCCATCGCTTCTCACAGGCTTCAGCCTGGTGCCAACCGCAAATTCGCGGCGGAGATCATTGGTGAGTTCCGTCTCTATCCCGGTCATGGTCGTGTTATTGACCGCGCTGCGTACGACTATGGTCTTGATGTCCGGAGGGAAAGGCGTATCTCCCGGAGCCCCGCTGAAATGGTAACCGCACCCGGAAAGCAGCAAAGCCAATGAAACAGCGAGACCTCTCACCGAGCACTCCTGAGACAACCGCACCACCATTCGCAGCAGGGAAAAAGACTTAGGGATTGTCAGGAAATAACGGCAGCATACATGGTAGCACAGGCCGCCGGCCTACCAACGATACCGACAATGCTCTTGGGACGCGCCGTTCGTGGATCAGCCACTCCTTCAACCGACCACCAGATTGAGCAGTTTGCCGGGAACCAGAACGGACTTCCTCAAGGTCTTGCCCTCGACGAACCTCCTCACATTTGCCTCGGCAAGGGCTGCCGCTTTGACCTGTTCCTCGGATGCGTCGGCCGGGACCGTTACCTCGCCCCGTTTCTTGCCGTTGACCTGTATCACGATGAGCACCTGGTCTTCAACGAGAAGCTCAGGATCATAGGACGGCCACGGCATTTTCACCATGCCTGGCGAGCCTCCCAGGGCTTCCCACATCTCTTCGCATACATGCGGCACAAAGGGCGACAGAAGGACCACTACCGCACGCAAAGCCTCTTGAAGAGCCGCTGTCGTGTCGGAAGCGGGCGGGGCCGGGTCTGAGAACTCGCGAGTCAGCTCATTGGTTATTTCCATGATCGCTGCCACGGCGGTGTTAAAGTGAAAGCGCTTCTCGATGTCTTCCGTGACCTTCTTGATGGTCTTGTGCGTGAGCCTGCGAATCGCTTTGGCCCGGTCGCCGACCTCGCCGTCGAACCGCGGAACCTCCGGGGAGCCGAACTGGTTCACAAGGCTCCAGACCCGGTTAAGAAAGCGGTACGCGCCTTCGACGCCTTCGCTGGTCCAGTCCAGGTCGCGCTCAGGCGGAGACGCAAAAAGACAGAACAGGCGAACCGTGTCCGCGCCGTAGCGATTCACCAGCTCTTCGGGGGCCACCACGTTCCCCTTTGATTTGGCCATCTTCGCTCCGTCCTTGATGACCATTCCCTGAGTCAGGAGATTGGTGAACGGCTCGTCGCTTGTCTTCATGCCCATGTCCCTGAGAACCTTGGTGAAGAATCGCGAGTAGAGCAAATGAAGAATCGCGTGCTCTATGCCGCCTATGTACTGGTCCACGGGGAGCCAGTAATCCACCTGTCTCTTGTCGATCATCCCCTTGTCGTAGCGCGGGCAGGCATACCGGTCGAAGTACCAGGACGACTCCACAAAAGTGTCCATGGTGTCGGTTTCCCTGCGAGCGGGCTTGCCGCAAGCGGGACAGGTCACGTTAACCCACCAGTCCAGGTCGGGAAGAGGCGATCTCCCGCTTTCGGGAAACTCGATATCCGTGGGCAGCACCACGGGCAAGTCTTCATCGGGAGTCGGCACGATGCCGCAATGCCCGCAATGAATCACCGGAATGGGCGCGCCCCAATACCTCTGCCTGGAAATGCCCCAATCCCGGATGCGGTAGTTGATCGTGGAGCCGCCCTTCCCCATTGATGCGAGTTTTTCGCAGATCGCTCCCATCGCCTTCACGTTGGGCATGTCGTTGAATTCCGCGGAGTTCACCAGCACTCCCTCATCCACATACGCCTCGGCCATGGTCGCAGGATCAAGTCTGTCACCGTCCGGCTGGATAACCACAATCACATCCAAACCGTACTTCCGGGCGAACTCGAAGTCTCTCTGGTCGTGGGCCGGCACAGCCATTACCGCGCCGGTGCCGTAGTGGTAGAGCACGAAGTTGGCCACATAAATCGGCATTCTCCGCCCCGTGAGCGGATTGATGCAGAAAGCCCCCGTGAACACGCCTTCCTTTTCTGCTTCTTCACCAGTGCGCGATTGCCAGTCCTGGGTCAGCACCTTGTTGACAAAGGCTTTGACTGCGCCTTCCTGCGCTGTTCCTTTAGAAAGCGTGAGGCAGAGAGGATGTTCCGGCGCAAGACTCATGAACGTTGCGCCATGAAGCGTGTCCGGCCGTGTGGTGAACACTTCTATGGGGTCACCGCCGCCTTCCAGGTCGAACAGGATCCGGGCGCCCTCGCTCCTGCCGATCCAATTCCGCTGCATGGTGAGAACTTTCTCGGGCCACCCGGTGAGCTTGTCGCACCATTCCAAAAGTTCCCCTGCGTATTGAGTAATCCTAAAGAACCATCCCTCCTGTTCCCTTTGGACCACGGGAGTGCCGCATCGCCAGCAGGCTCCCGCCTCGACTTGCTCATTGGCGAGGACCGTCTGACAGGGCTCGCAGTAGTTGACGACCGATTTCTTTCTGTATGCAAGGCCTCTTTCCAGCATTCGGAGGAAAAGCCATTGTTCCCATTTGTAGTACTCGGGATGGCATGTCGCAATTTCCCTGTCCCAGTCGTAGGAGAAGCCCAGCCTCCTGAGCTGTGTTCGCATGGTATTGATATTCTGCGTGGTCCATGTCGAGGGATGGGTTCGATTCTTGATCGCCGCGTTCTCTGCGGGCATACCGAAAGCATCCCATCCCATGGGATGAATCACGTTGAAACCTCTCATCATTTTGAAACGCGCCACCACGTCGCCGATGGAGTAGTTGCGCACATGGCCCATGTGAAGGCTGCCTGAAGGATAAGGGAACATCTCGAGCAGGTAGTACTTTTCCCTGCCGGGATCGGGCTCGCTCTTGAAGAGCTTTCCCGTTTCCCAGAATGTCTGCCATTTCTTCTCGACCGCATCAGGGTTGTACTTCCGTTCCATGCTTCCTCCAAGATCCTGCCGGGATAACCGCGTCGCTCTCTTCTAACACACCGGTAAGGGCGCTTCAACAGCTTTCATCCTTGACCGGCAGCCGAAGCCGTTCTAGTCTATGTCATTTCAATGCAGGCAAGTATTCTGAATCGCCGTTTGAGCGTGAATTCACAACATCCCGGCCGGCTGGAAGGCCGAGGAGAACCGGGGCGACAAATGACCAAAACCGAGTATTCCATCAGTCCCGAAGGCGAAGCGTTTGCTCTTCCATCCCGGGAAGATTATTCCACCGAGTTTCAACGGCTACAAAAGCTGGCCATATTCCACAGAGAACAGGGCCGCGAGATAGTAGTGGTCGTGGGCATGGGATTTGTCGGAGCGGTAATGGCCGCGGTCGTCGCAGACTCCACCGGGCCGTCGGCCGCGGCCGGCAAGTTCGTTATCGGCATGCAAAGGCCCAGCGTGAGGAGTTTCTGGAAGATCCCGCTCATCAATCTTGGCAGAAGCCCCATGAAAGCTGAGGACCCGGAGGTGGAACGGATTGTCCGGCGCTGCGTCAAAGAAAAGCAAACTCTCACTGCGTCGTTCACGTACGAGGCCCTGAAGCTTGCCGACGTGGTGGTTGTGGACGTCCAATGCGATTTTGTCAAGGAATCGCTGGACGATGTTAGCGATGGGTACGTTCAGATGGAGGAACTGGAGAAGGCCCTGGAGACGGTCGGAGACCTCATCGAGCCGCACGCCCTGGTGATGATCGAGACCACGGTTCCTCCCGGCACAACGGAACAGGTGGCTTACCCGCTGATCAAGAAGGCTTTCAGGAGGAGAGGCATTGACGCTGAGCCGATCCTCGCCCACAGTTATGAGCGCGTAATGCCCGGCAGGGACTATGTCCGGTCCGTGCGCAACTTCTGGAGGGTTTGCAGCGGGATCAATCCCGAGTCAACCCAACGCGTGGTGAAATTCCTCGCTGAGGTCATTGACGTGGAAAACTACCCCCTCACGGTTCTGGAACGGCCCATCGAATCCGAGACCGCAAAGATCGTTGAGAACAGCTACAGAGCTGCC
>DYLG01000166.1 GCA_020722215.1 Desulfomonile tiedjei | reverse complement strand
GACCCCTTACGAAGTCTATGCAGGTACTCGTACCCGCTGCCCGGAGCCGAGTCCCGATATCCGAGTGTCAAGGTGTATTTTGCCACCTTAAGAAAGTGCAATTTTTGTCTTGACACAGGGGTCCACCTCAGACAACGAGCACCGGACCCTACAGGACTACGGGACTGGTGGGACGGGCGTCCAGCCCGGCATTCGCGGACGTCTGGCATAATGACCGGCAAGATGCCGGTCCTACTGTCGGCGGCCATCGACTGGGCGCCTTTAACGATCACGATACGTCTCGATATTCTTGCCAAGGAACACTTAGTGTGCGGCGACCAACGGGAACCGCACCCCGCGTGGCACGACCTTGGAAATTGAGGAGGCCTCGCAACAGGCTCCTGGCCTTCCCCGCTTCAACGGCCCATGATTCTCTCCGTTACCGCGAATACGATCATGAAAACCATGTCCAAGTCGAACCATCGCTGGATGGACCTGTCGAACAATACGGACACCGACGCGGGGAACTCCTCATCAGCGGCCCACAAGATGTAACTGACCGGAATCTCGGGAAAAGGATGGAAACGCAGGCCTTTGTCTCCGTAATTGATCATCTCGGCGCCCAGTTCCAGGCCTCTGGCGGCAAAGGCATCGGCCGCTTTGCCGTAGCGGTTCACAATGGGTTGGACATGGAGCGCGTGGGGTCCCTGGAAAAAAGTCACTCCTCCGGGAAGATCCTTTTCGCTGATTTCTGCGCCCTCGGGCGGGCCCCCAAGCCGGGCGACCATGTACCTGATCAGCATGATCTGGAACTCCTCGGAGAGCACCCTTTGCGGATCGGGCTTGACCTCTACGATGCGTTCCAAAACGGGATCCACCAGGTAAACCGCGTTGAGGAACGTCACTTGATACCGCAGACCGTCCTGCGCAGGCGTAACCCCCTGCCGAGCAAGGATCTCATCCCGAGGATGGCTTCTCAGATCTTCCCAGTGCATGGGGCCCGGTTTAGCGCACGTCATTGTTCCTCCGAAATCTGTATGGTGAATTACTGCAGGTCGTTGAGTCCTGTCGCCAACCATATCGTACCGAGGGTGCTATTGTGAAGGACCGGCGGGTTGCCCAGGAGCGACTCGCGTTCTCGTTTGTGAGAGGCGTTCGCACAAACCTGACAATCGCACCTGTAGAAATTGGGGAAAAACCTCGTAAAGAATAAGCACTTGCAAAGCGTCTTCGGATAATCTGCAGAAAATCCCTTGACCCGGGCGGAAGAATATGTAGACTATTTCTGTAAAGAAGTTGCCTGGAATGCAGGTATGGATCGAACTCGCCTCACATCGGTAATAGTCTGCATCGCATTGCTCGGGTTCACGCTGACTCCGGCGGCCTACTATCCGTGTTGCTGCACCTATGGCACACCTTCGCCGGCCGGGAAAGTCAACGCATGCTGTTGCGCCGAGCAGAAGCAAACACCGGTCTGTTGCGCCGACGCGGGCGATGCGACGCGGCTGCTGTGCAAGATGGCGTATCAGCCCATCAGGCCCGATTGTCACTGCCTTGAAAAGATCCAGCGGGTTGGCCTAATAGAAGTTCAAATCAAGCCTGCCCCCGCCCGCGTTCCTTTGGTATTCGCTGCGGCGCCGACCTGTGACCTGGTTCACGCATTCATCGGAACATGGGACCGTCCCTTTGCCGCAGACGGTCAATCCCTCTCTATTCCGGTAAAGAACTGCTCTCTCCTTCTGTGATACTCCTGTCCTAATTGTCCACCAAACCACTGTAATTTGACTCGGCTTGGCCGGTGCATCGGTGGAATAACCGAGAGCCGACTCCGACTCTTTCCGTGACGGAGCCGCGACTCCAGGTCTTACGACTGCGCCGGGAAACAAGCCAATTCCTGAAGAACCTCTTTGTACCGTTTCGACGGGTGTGTGCTTATCCGGATAGGTTCAATTGCGAACCGCTACCGGACGCGCTCAGGCCGCCGAGAGGAGTGCATTCATGTCGGAACCCAAGGAAATGAAGAAGATAGATTTGCAGACACTGGAGAGCGCGGAACGGACGATCTCATCGGGCAAGCTGAAGAAGGCGGCAACGGCTTTTGCGCTGCTGCTTGTGTTCAGCGGAGGAGGCTGGGCCGCATATCGCGCAGTTACCGGGGAGATCGTGGCGTCCCGGTTTACCGTGAACAGGATGAACTGTCCTGCTTGCGTCATCACGGTCAAGGAAGTCACGGAGCGGATTCCTGGAGTGATCGGAACTGATGTAAGCCTGGCAGCCCAGGAAGTGACCGTGCGCTATCGCGAGAAGCAGACGGGTCCGGAAGCGATCAGCGGCGCCATATCCAAAGCCGGGTATCCCATCCAACTGGACGGTGTGTTCAGGATCAACGGACAAGGGATTGACCGGAAGGTGGTTGCCGTTGTCAACGGCCGTCCGATCTTCCGGAGCGACATAGCTTTCAACGCGAGCACCGATGCGGACATGAAGAATCCCGAAGTCATTGCCTCGGCCTTTTTCACCGCTGTGGGCAAAGAGCTTCTGTTGCAGACCGCTGACACCAAACCGGTGTGCGTTCAGCCTCATGAAGTGGAAGCCTTGGCCGAGTCCATTAGGAACAAGCTCGGGTTGACCCCGGATGCGCTGGCCCAGTATGCTCAGCGGCGATTCGGCTCCGGCGACAAGTTCCGGCACATGTTGGCCCAGGAAATCAGCATCCGCAAGTTGCTGGAAGAACACGTGCTCGAAGGAACCAAAAGCCGGGACGACGCGGAACGGAAGGCTCTTGCCTGGGCAGGCTCCATATTCAAGGACACGGAGGTCAGAATCCTGGACGCTGACCTGCGAGCCGCCCTGAAGGCTGCCGCAGGCCAGGATGACTGGAAGTTGTTCTGGCCCGTAATGATTGGCCGGAACACTGAACTGAAGCGGCTGCTCAGTCAGCAAGAAGGATAAGCTCTGACTGTGCAGGCATGGGTCAGTTACTCGTTTGTCCCAACAACTTGTTGAAAAAGCGAAAGAAAGGATGATCGATATGAACGGAAGATACTCTGGGAAAGGCGCTTGGCGTCTTTTTGTCTTGACGGTATTGGCGGCCACTGCCTCTCTCTTTTGCGGAGGCGCTCTTGCTGCGGGCTGGAATTTCGTAGTCCCTGCTGCGGAAGTTCAACCCGGCAGCAATCAGTTCGTTTTCCCTTTGTCAATCTTTGCCGACGGAAAGGCCAAGTACTACGTGTACAAGCACTCTTCGACTGAGCGGATCAGGTTCTTCATCGTGAAAAGCTCCGACGGAGTGGTCAGATGCGCGTTTGATGCCTGTGACGTCTGCTATCGAGCCAAGAAAGGCTACGTGCAGGAAGGGGACAATATGATCTGCGTCAATTGCGGATTGAGGTTCGCCACGTCCAAGATCAACGAAGTCAAGGGCGGGTGCAATCCTGCCCCTCTCGCCCGCACAGTGCAGGGAGACAAGTTGGTCATCAAGCTTCAGGACGTTGTTTCCGGCCTGAGATACTTCCCGGTTGGAGGGTGAAATGAAACTCAGACACATTGCAGTCAACAACCTCAGACGGAGAAAAGGGAAGATGCTCTTCCTCATTTCCGGACTCATGATAGGCGTGGCTTCGATCGTGGCATTGATGACGACAACGAGAATTCTTGCCGATGACATTTCGGACAAGATGGAGGAATTCGGCGCCAATATCGTGATCACTCCGCAGAACGAAGGGTTTTCCTTGACCTATGGCGGTCTCAATCTGGGCGGTGTTTCGTTCGACCGGAAGGAGATCTTTCAGAAGGATCTGGATGCCATACCAACCATCAAGAACGCGGCGAATATCAGGATCGTGAGTCCCAAGGTGTTCGGAGTCTTTGAGCACCGCGGGAACAAGGTGCTTGCGGTTGGCGTGGATTTCGCTCAGGAACTCAATCTGAAGAAATGGTGGAAGATTACCGGAGCAAAGCCCTCGGGCGAGGATCAGATCCTGGTTGGGCATGATGCAGCCAAGCGCTTCGGACTCAAGCCGGGTTCCCAATTTGAAATGGCCGGACGGACATTCTCTGTGGCGGGAGTGCTCCAAGGCGCCGGCTCACAAGATGACGGCCTGGTCTTCCTGGCTCTTCCGGTGGCTCAGAAACTTTTCGGAAAAGAAGGCAAGGTTGGCATGGTCGAGGTCGCGGCCCTGTGCAAGAACTGCCCCATCTCCGATATTGTCGGCCAGTTGTCCGAAAAGATTCCTGCAGCCCAGGTCACTGCGATTCAGCAGGTGGTGAAGGGACGAATGGACACTCTGCATAGCTTCCGCCAGTTTTCTCTCGGAATCTCCGCGCTGGTTCTGCTCGTGGGCTCCATGGTCGTTTTCGTCACCATGATGAGCAGCGTAACCGAGAGAACCCGGGAGATCGGCATTTTCAGAGCGATCGGCTTTCGGAGGTCCCACATCATGAAGATCATTCTGTTGGAAGCGTTCGTCGTGTCGGTGATTGCCGGAGTCGTCGGCTACGCCGCGGGCATGGGGGCCACGAAAATCCTGATTTCCTTTCTCGCTGAGAATGCGCCTCATATCAGCTTCGATCCGGTTATGGCGCTGGGAGCAGTATTCATTGCGGTCCTGTTGGGCCTAATGGCTTCTTTCTATCCGGCCACCGCAGCAGCAGGCATGGATCCCAGCGAAGCCCTTCGGACCCTGTAAGGAGGTATTTCATGAGTTACATTCAGGCTTTGAACGTGGTCAAGGAATTCGGCGACGGTGAGGGAACCTTCCTCGCCGTCCGAGGCATAGATGTTTCCATGGAACAAGGGGAGTTCATCGCGATAATGGGCGAGTCCGGGGCCGGCAAGAGCACTTTGCTTTCAGTCCTCGGAGGGCTGCTCAGTCCTACTGAAGGAAAGGTCCTGATCGGAGACGTTGACATATACGCGCTGGGAACGGACAAGCTGGCCGATTTTCGGCGTGAGTTCATGGGGTTCATCTTTCAATCCTTCCAATTGGTTCCGTATTTGAACGTCAAGGAGAATGTGCAACTTCCGCTCGCTGTTACGCACCATTCCGAGAAGGAGCAGGATGTCCTCGCGATTTCGGCGCTGGAAAGGGTGGGGCTCAAAGACAAAGCCCATCGGCTCCCCAACCAACTTTCCGGCGGAGAGCAGGAGCGGGTGGCCATAGCGCGCGCTGTAGTCAATGAACCGCCGATAGTGTTTGCTGATGAACCCACGGGGAATCTGGATTCCAGGAACTCCTCGGAAGTAATGAAACTCCTCAAAAGACTCAACTCCGAAGGCCGGACAATAGTGATGGTAACCCACAGCAAGGCAAACGCGGAGTTCGCCGACCGCATCATTCAGGTCAGCGATGGTGTTATTTCAGGCGAGCCCCTCTTCGGCGCAGAAACGCCGATAACTCTGAGAGCAGCCGAGGCTTGAACGCGGGATGCAGGAAACTCGAGCGTATAGTCTATTACAGGCAGAACGCAGCCGAGGAGCACAACCATCTCCGGAGGCGCACGGGGTGGACGGAGCCGGCTCCCGGCTGATCAAACCAAAGAGAAAGGTCATACATCATGTTGAAGAGAACAATTCTCATTTTATTGCCTGCCGTGGTACTCGCGGCACTCTTTGCCTCAAGCGCGGCGGCCCAATGTTGCGGAAGAGCCGGTATCCAATTCGGGCCTCAGAGTTGTTGCGCGGGAGGGCCCGGATTCAACCCGTCTGCCGGTGCTCTTCCGCCGTGCTGTCAGCAGGGCGCATTCCCTGGATCGGGGTACGGTCCTCCTCCTGCATCTCCGAACGGAAACTACTCCATCGTTCCACCATGCTGTCAGGGGAGAAACTCAAGCCTGCCTCCGGCCGCACTCCGGACAAGAGGCCCTGTCAGGGGACCTTACGCAACTCCCATTTCTTCGGCTTCAATCACGAGCAAACCTGTGGTTCTCCCGAATGTTCAACCCGCTGTAGCGTCGGAGTCTTCATTACCGCCATGCTGCCGGGTGAATGCCCAGCCCCCGGCGGAGCAATCTCCGGCATCATACCGTAACCGGAGCAGGAGCCCGCTGTTGTCCGTGCTGTTAGCGCCCCTTGGACCGCGTGAGGCACCGGGCCTCCCACGGTAGGCCCGGTCTTTTCCCTCCTGATCCTCGGGCATAGAAGGCGTCTCGATCGGGATGCCTTCTATGTTCAAGAGGCGCCTGAAAAAAAGCTTGACTCAGGGCGGCTCTTCTTGTTATTTTTTCCCCAAATATAACAGTTTGAAAGCACAGGAAATGTTTCGGGGAAGGTGGTTTGAATCCGCCGCTGCCCCGCAACTGTGGCCGTGGACGAAATCTGCAGCAAAGCCACTGGATCGGAAGATCCGGGAAGGCGCGGAGAGTAGGACGAAGCGGAAGCCAGGATACCCGGCATTTCCCAAAACCCGGAGATACCCGCGCGGGCGGGAATGGGTGAGACGCTCATTTGCCCTCCCGCCTGAGCAGGCCGGAGGGTTTTGTTGTTCTGGGGCTCGGCGCGCCTGCGAGCAGGAGCTTCCCAGTTGAAGTCCCTTCCCGGCGTCGCTCAGTTTCGGCTCTGAGAAGGAACCATCGCCTGATTTCCTGGTGCGGCCCGCGGTGAATCCGCGGAAAGCCCTCACGGCGACATTACCCCCCCCCGGACATGCACTGATAACATGCAGCACCAGGGATGTAGCAATCCAGGCCGGCGACCGTCGAACCGAGACCGCAACTCAAGCCGACGGGAGCCACTTGTTCCTCATGGCGCCCGTGTCCATGTTGTGTGGTTTCTTGGCCTGAAGGATGGTGACCGGATGGAGTCGTGACAACAGGGGCCAGTGGGCACGTCCGGGCTCTGTGCTCACAGGCGGGAAGAGTCAAGCGGACGGGAAGAAAAAGCTTGACAGGCTTGCCTATGCGTGATAGCTTGCCATAAGCTAAGTAGGCTGGTCTAGTTCAGTAAGTCACTCTCCGCGTCGTTGCCAAGAACGAGGTATCGAAGGTGCATAGCACCATGGAATCAGACGATTATCTCGGTTTTTCGAGATCGCGATCATTTTTGACGTGACACGGCTGAGACGAACGTGCTACGATAGGCGCCGCTTCCTAAACATTGTATTCGGTAAACTGGCAGGAAGGATGATGGGTAAGTTCAAAGCGTCATTCCTGTTGGCAGTGCTGGCCATGAGCGTGCTGATTGCAGCGGCGGCACACGCCTGGGAAATGGAACTCGGAGGTTCCTTCAACTGGACTTATGAGTGGTATAGCCAGGGGGGCCACAACGGTTTCCTCGGGCCTTTCAACACGGATAACGGCGTTGGAACCGCGGCCGGCAACCTCAATTTCTGGAACGGCGGTCAGTTCGATACGAACATCACCACCGGGGCCGATTCAGGGTGGTCCTATTTCAACGTCGAATTGGGGCCGGTAATAAAGATCAACGAAGCTCTGCGGTTTTGCGCGCTGTACCGATTGGGCACTTACGGCGATCCGGCCGCGTCCGACTACCACACCCAGGACGCACCCGGCGCCAGCAGGGCCTTCAGTGAAGGCCAATGGGCAATGTTCTGGGCCACGGCTGTGACGCCTTGGGGAACGCTTGGAATTGGCAAGAGGCCGTGGAGTTTCGGCACGGGTCTCCAGTATGACGGAGAGGACTTAGCCACTACCGAGTCGATTGCCCTTGTGGTTCCCTTCGGCCCGGTGGACCTCGGGGTAGCCTTCTATCCGTACCGCTACGCGGGCAATTCCAGCATTCCGGCGTACGAAGAGGATGATCCGTACGACCTGCCGCAGTACGCCACCGCAGGCGGCAATACCGTGCGAGGCCAGTATTTCAGCAGGGCTGACCGGAACGGCGCCTTCTCAAAGGATTTCCTGGCATTCGTGCTGCTTCATAACGGGCCGTTTCGGGCGGGGGTGCTTGGCTCGTACGGGAGCTATCATATAGGGCCGGAGGCGCTCCTGATAGATCCTGCGGACGCACCGGCAGCTTCGCTGGCGCCTCTTGATACGGACTTCTTCCATGGCGCCGGCTTCCTGAAGTATCACAACGGCCGCGCCTTTCTTAATGCGGAAGCTGCCTGGCTGTACTGGACGGACCGGTGGCATGCGGATCCCACGGGTGTCATAGGTCCTCCGAACCCAAGGTACATTGAACAGTGGCGCTACATGCTGCAAATGGGCTTGCTGGCTGGACCGGCGAAGTTCACCCTGTTCCATGCCCGGTGTCCGGGGCCGGACAGGAGGGCAGGAACCATGATAGGGAAACAACCTGCCGCGTTCGTCCGCCATGGCAACTTTGACCGGCATCTGGGCAACTTCGACGTATTCCGTCCCTACAGCTATCTGTTCAGCTATAATTACGGGTCTGGGCTGAATGCTTACAATCTTTCCGGCGACGGGTACGTTCGCGACGCGTCCGCTTTTGCCATGCGCGTTGACTATTCGGTCGCGTCAAACTTGAACGTGTACTTGAGCGCTTTTCATGCTAATCGCACATCGAACGGTTACAGTTGGGGTTGCATAGGGCCCAACTCAGGGGCAGGCGCGTTCGCTGCCACTCCCGACGGGAACCTGGATTTCAACCTCAACCGCTA
Source organism: Desulfomonile tiedjei (assembly GCA_020722215.1). GTDB lineage: Bacteria > Desulfobacterota > Desulfomonilia > Desulfomonilales > Desulfomonilaceae > DYLG01. The sequence continues at coordinate 508 of DYLG01000166.1, read as the reverse complement.
CCCCACCTCGCCGAATATTCCGGACACGTCTCTTGGATACGAAATCGATGCCGGCATAACGTGGCAGCTTCTGGAACACTGGAGCGCGAGCGCGGTGCTGGGATACTGGCAGCCCGGCCGGTGGTTCAGTTATGCCTGCATCGACAGGTCCGTGCCAGGCTGGGAGACCGGCGTCGCTGGGAACTACTACGGAACTCGGCCGGGCAGGAGCATAGACGCGGTCTTCGGCGGCGAGGTCTCGCTGACCTTCGACTTCTAGCGGAATCCGCGGCCTTGCGTTTCCGACCTGTATTCAAGGGGAGGTCCAATATGAAGAAGTGCTTGTTTACGCAATCCATCGTGTTTGCGGTTACACTAATGACTATTATGGCAGGAGCCGCCTCATCGGAGGCTTCCCCGGCAGCACAAGAAATGAATTGCTCTGTGCGCGTTGCCTCCATTGGTTCGGCTCAGTACATCCTGGATTCCATGGTCGATTCTTCTTTCAGCGGCTGGAACAGCCCGTCCG
>DYLG01000165.1 GCA_020722215.1 Desulfomonile tiedjei | reverse complement strand
AGGGATCCGGTGTCCGGTACTCGAGCCTCTTTGCCTTGGGCGAGGGGCTGTACATGGGGATGCGTATGGCCGCTGATCTGTTCCTGGAGGAGTACGCCAGGTTCACAGGCGCCTCGAAGCCGGGCACGAGCCGCTTGTAGGAGTTGGTCGTGGGATTGCAGATGCCGCAGAGCGCCGGAGCGTGTTTCAGAATCCCGCCGGCAGCCCATAGAGCTTCCTGGGACAGGCCCGCGTACTTGTCCCCCGAGAAGACGTTGGCGCCGACTTTCCAGATGCTGACGTGGGTATGCATGCCGGAACCATTGTCTTCATAAAGAGGCTTGGGCATGAAGGTCACGGTCTTGCAGTGACGTTTCGCTACGTTCTTCAAGATATACTTGAACCACATCAGGTTGTCGCCCATGCGGACGAGCGGTGAGAACCTCATGTCGATCTCGCCTTGGCCCGCAGTGGCAACTTCGTGGTGCTGGGCTTCCACGGTGATTCCCAGGGCCTCCATCATGAGAACCGTTTCGGTTCGGATGTCCTGCTGCGAATCGCTTGGAGAAACAGGGAAATACCCTTCCTTGTGTCGAGGCTTGTAACCGAGGTTGGGATTCTCTTCACGGCCTGTATTCCACCAGCCTTCGATGGAATCAATATGGTGGAATCCGTGATTTGATCCGTAACCGTAGCGAATGTCGTCGAAAATGAAGAACTCAGCCTCCGGTCCGAAATACGCGGTGTCGCCGACCTTGGTATATTTCAAATAGGCCTCGGCTTTCTGCGCGATGTTCCGCGGATCCCTGCTGTAGCGCTCCTTGGTTAACGGGTCAACGATATTGCAGATCAACGACAGGGTGGGATGCTCCATGAAAGGGTCCATCACCGCTGTGTCGGGATCAGGCACAACCAGCATGTCCGACGCATGAATGGGCTGCCATCCTCTGATGGACGACCCGTCAAATCCGAAACCCTCCTCAAAGGAGTCTTCCTCAAGCTCGTGAAGCGGCACGCTGAAGTGCTGCCACATGCCGGGAAAATCCATGAACTTCAGATCAACCATGACGGCGTTGTTTTTCTTCGCGAATTCCAGTACCTCTTTAGGCTCCATGCTCAACTCCTTTGCGTACCAAGATTTTTCTGTAGGTTCACCATCCGATGGCAATACCTCGGAAGGATTGATCTTTGATCCGGGATTGGTTTGCCTGACGGCATGACGCAGGAACGTCCGGCGCGAAAACCGTGCCTCCCCGCAGCTCAGAGAGCATCCGCGTCCCGCTCTCCGGTTCGGATTCGGACCGCGGTTTCAACAGGAGACACGAATATCTTTCCATCGCCGATCGTGCCTGTGCGCGCGGCAACGATTACCTTCTCGATGATCTGGTCCACCTGGCCGGCCTGGACCACCATCTCGATCTTGATCTTGGGAAGCAGGTCCACCAGGTACTCCGCACCCCTGTAGATCTCCTTGTGTCCCTTCTGCCGACCGAAACCCTTGACCTCGGTTACAGTCATGCCCTGAACTCCAACGGATCCCAGGGCCTCCTTCACATCGTCGAGCTTGAAAGGCTTGATGATGACTTCGATCTTCTTCATTCAGTTTCCTTTCCGAAGCGTTCTACAAAAACCCCGGCAGGCAGGGCTGGGGTGATGATCACGAACATTCCGTGAAACGTCATGAACGCCGAGTGATGTTTTAAGTCCTTCTTTCACAGCGGCCCCGACGCCATCACACAGGCAATGCCCGAATCCGCTCACCCCAGACGTGCACCGGGAAGGCCTCCCGGTTCGAAGATCTGGGGTGAGGCCTTCCAAGGAGTTGAGCATGTTTTGTGCCAATCTCAGTTCGAGAAGGTTTGGTCCGGCTAACATGCCGTAATTACGGCATGCTTTCTTTGTCACTTATGCCGTGGGCGTCTTCTGTCCCGACAGACATCCTACAATTTTGTAGGAAATTGGATGGCCAAAGTGCCAAAAATGTCGGCCCCCCCTCACCTGCCGGAAACCAAGCAGGTCTGGGTAGCCCGGACGTTATACGTCCGGGCCGCGAAGCGGCAGGAGGCTTCTTCTCCGGGGGCAGGGGGAAGACCAATGCGCAGAAGCATCCGGATTGCCCGGTTAGACCTCCTGTTCCGTCGGAACCCGGAAGCGGTAGCGTCCGGGCTGCCCGCGTGGCGCGACAACTCCGAATACATCACCGCATTGATGCCAAGGAGCAATCAGCTTCGCGGTCAAACCTCACGGCACCCGAACTTACACGTTTGAAAGCGACTTGGAATCACATCTTTGAAAGCCAAGTGGGCAAACCCATGTTGCGAAGCGGAGGCCTCCGCGGCAAGTTGCTTTCAGAGCGCGTCTCTGTCCCTCTCCGAAGTCCGGATACGCACCACCTTTTCAATCGGGGTGACGAAGATCTTTCCGTCACCTATGGTTCCCGTACGCGCAGCGCTGACAATCTTTTCAATGACCTTGTCCACCATTTCCGAGACCACCACCGTTTCGACCTTTGTCTTGGGCAACAGATCCACAAGATATTCAGCGCCTCGATAGATCTCTTTGTGCCCTTTCTGACGCCCGAATCCTTTCGCTTCAGTGACCGTCATTCCCTGGACCCCTATGGAGCCGAGGGCCTCTTTGACCTCGTCGAGTTTGAAAGGTTTGATTATTGCCGTGATTTTTTTCATGATCATCCCCTATGACGTATCCTGCGACCCGCACTTCCGATCACAGGTTGTACGCGGTTTCTCCATGCTCGGATGTGTCTACGCCGACAACCTCGTCTTCCTCCGTGACCCTCAGGCCCATTACCGCCTTGACCACGTAAAGAATGATCAGGCTGACTACGAACGAGTAAACTATTGTGGCCCCCACGGCCACGATCTGCGTGACCACCTGCCCCGCATTGCCGAAAAACAGACCGTCCGTTCCGCCTATGGCCTTGCAGGCGAAAAGTCCTGTTGCGATAGCGCCCCACGTGCCGCCAACGCCGTGAATCCCTACTACGTCCAGAGAATCGTCATATCCGAGCCCTGCCTTCGCCAGGACTGCCAGGTAGCAAACAACGCCGGCAACTGCGCCCAGAATGACCGCGGATATGGGCCCCACGAAGCCTGCCGCAGGAGTTATGGCTACGAGTCCGGCAACCGCGCCGGAGGCAATTCCCAGTGTAGTGGGCTTACCTTTTATGATCCACTCGACCAACACCCAGGATATCGCCGCGGCAGCAGTCGCCATGTGCGTTACCACGAAGGCCATGGAAGCGCTTGCATTCGCTGCAAGGGCACTGCCTGCATTGAACCCGAACCAACCGAACCACAGCAGACCTGCTCCGAGGAGCGTCAACGTGAGGTTGTGCGGCATCATGGGAACGACGCCGTAGCCCTTACGCCTGCCAATGACCAGCGCACAGGCCAAAGCAGCCACTCCTGAATTGATGTGCACCACAGTCCCCCCGGCGAAGTCCAACGCGCCCATGCCGCCAAGCCAACCCCCGCCCCATACCCAGTGACAAACCGGAGCATAAACAAAAGTGAGCCAGAGGATCATGAAGACAATGAAGGAGCTGAACTTCATTCTCTCGGCAAACGCGCCGGAAATGAGCGCAGGGGTAATAATGGCGAACATGGCCTGAAAAATCATGAAGGTTGAGGCAGGTATGGTTGACTTAGGCCACACCTCGGCACCCACTCCAGTGAGCCCCAAGAAATCCAGGCCTCCGATAAACCAGTTTCCCGTGGCAAATGACAGGCTGAAGCCCCAGAACAACCATACCAGGGAAGCCAAGGCCATGAGAAAAAAGCTGTGCATCATTGTGGAAAGAACGTTCTTCGAACGCGTCATCCCACCGTAGAACATGGCCAACCCCGGCGTCATCAGAAGAACCAGGGCAGAGCTGGCCAACACCCATGCCGTATCGGCAGCATTCATTTGGAACACCTCCGGATAAACTGTTCTTGCAGCAAGACTCTGATCCGCTCGCCCCTGTTGCCAGTGAGCGCAACAAGGCTCCGGCCGGCCCATCATCCCCCGGGCCCGCTCTATTGCCCCAACCGATTCGAGGGCAACGGCTTGCACGGGCCAGGCTGCCGGCGACCATAAAGGCCTGGCGCGAACATGGGATGATGCGGCTGTACCCTGGGAACGGATCGAAAGACTCAGGCATCGCAAAACGGCCGACCCCGTTTGCTGACAGTGAGGGCAAGACGTATGCCACGGTGAGTCGTCACCGAGGCGGGGCCGTATAACGTACTGATATTGGGGCTAAAAAATGACTTGAAACCATCCCGGGGAAGAGGTGGTCAGGGTGGGGCTTCCGTACCCGCCAGTAGGTCGGATTGAGGATTCCTACATTCTCGTACGAAATCGCCTCGGATCTATGCCGTATTGCCTCACTCGCAAGCCCATGATCCGTTCCGTGATCCCCAGCGCCCGCGCTGCTTTGGCCTTGTTGCCCCGGGCTTCCTTGAGCGCATCGTAGATCAGGTCCCTTTCCACGTTCTCAAGCGTGGCCTCAAGGGTTCCCACATGCCGTGTCCCGCTTGCCTCTGCGGTCTGAAGCGTCGGGGGGAGATGATGCCCGTGGATAACGTATTCCGCGCTCAGCAAGACTGCGCGCTCTATGCAGTTCTCCAGTTCCCGAACGTTTCCCGGCCAATGGTAGCTGACCAGCATATCTATGGCGGGAGTGGATATGCGGCGGATCGATTTGTGGTGAGCCTTGTTGTATCGTTCCACAAAAAAGTCGGCGAGCGGCGGAATATCGGTTCTACGCTCTCTGAGCGGTGGAATGTGTATGGGGAACACATTGAGACGATAGTACAGGTCCTGTCTGAATTTCTCCTTTTCTATGAGATCCTCGAGGCTTCTGTTGGTGGCCGCGATCACGCGCACGTCCACCTTGACGGAAGATGTGCCGCCTACTCGTTCGAACTCCCGTTCCTGAAGTACTCTGAGGAGCTTGATCTGCGTGGCTGGGGACAGGTCTCCCACTTCGTCCAGAAAGATGGTCCCGGTATGGGCCAGTTCGAAACGTCCTTTGCGCGTGGCTACCGCGCCCGTGAACGCTCCCTTGACGTGTCCGAAGAGTTCGCTTTCGATGAGGCTTTCCGGCAACGCGCCGCAATTGACCTTTATGAACGGCTGTGAGCTTCTGTGACTGTTGTAGTGGATGGCATGGGCTACAAGCTCCTTCCCAGTGCCGCTCTCTCCTCGGATAAGCACGGTGGTGTCGCTCTTGGAAACCTGTCCGATGAGATCGTACACGGCCTGCATTCCCTTGGAATTGCCCACTATATTGGACGGTCTGAACCGCTCCCTGAGCTGGTACTGCAGACGCAGATTCTCCTCGAGAAGCCTGTGTTTTTCCTCCTCGGCCGAACGTCTCAGCCGTACCGCGCCGGCGATCATTGACGAAATTATGGATAGGAGCCTAACCTCTTCCTCGAAGGAATCCGTTTCAGCGAAGAGTCGGTCAGCGCTCAAGGCGCCGACGACCTCGTTGCCGATCTTGATGGGCACGCAGATGAAGGAAATATCTTGTCGTTCCAGGTTCTTGCGCGCCCGCGTTCTGTCCAGAAACAGGGGTTCTTCCGAGATCTTCGGAACCACCGCGGGGCTTCCGGTTTTCACCACCTGGCCTGTCACCCCTTCGCCCGGTTTGTACCGTCCGCGCTCCTTCTGCCTGGCCGACAATCCGTGCGCAGCGTCGATAAAGATTTCACCGGTCTCTCGATTGAGAAGTGTCAGCGTTCCTCTCATCATGCCCATGCGAGTGGCCATGGCGTCCAGTACGGGCCCCACGCTATCCCTGATGTCCATACTGCGGTCGAGAATCTGACTGATCTCGAACAGGAGCGATAATTCCGTCACCTGTCTTTGGAGCAGGCGAGCTGAGTCGTTTTGTTCGGCTAGCTGTTCAGACAAGATGGGCCTCTCTGCGGGTATTGTATGGGTTGAAGCAAAACCGACAAAATTGTAGGACTTCCGGAGCAGTTTGTCAAAAACGTCTCGGCCTCCCGGTCCACGAACCTTCCGGCTGTACGCGTTTTCGAACTCGGCTCCGGGATGGGAACCGAGGGGGTGCACGCATTCAAGAGAGGCAACAGTTCAGCGCCAGGCGGCAATTTTCCCGAAACACCACACTTGCTGGTCACTTTGGCCACAGGTCGGCCGCGTCCGCTCATAGAAGCTGCCTCCATCCGGTTACCGGCTGTGTCTCTAGCCCCGAGTTTCCGGCCCGCTGCCGCAGAAGACGGCAGCAGGCCGGCAAATTGGGAGTTCTTGGCGGAGGGGTCCGGCGAGACCCCTTCTTGCAAGAAGGGGCCTCCCCGGTGAACTCTCAATAAGAGACTTCCTTTTCCACCCCGCACAGGCGTATAATCGGCGGTCGGGCATCACCTGGCGAAACTGACCTGGGAGGAGAGAGAAGCCATGGGGCGTGCGCTCATAGCGCTTTCAACCATAGCGGCAATAGCGTTGAGCGGATGGCTGGTCCACGGGGACGACGGACCCGACCGTACCGTATGGACTGTCTCAGGCCGCCGTATCCTGGTCAACGGTGCTCCCTTCTTCGCCAAGGGCTGCAACTATTCCCCCGCGCCGGTGGGCGCGTCGGGCAACTGGTCGCCTTTTGGGGACTGGTTCACCCGCCCCTGGCACGAGATTTACGAGCGAGACATGCCCAAACTGCGAGACATGGGGGCCAATTCAATCCGGTTGCACTCCTGGTACGCGTTGGAGCCTACGGAGCAGAACTACAGACGCAGCCGAGTCCTGGATATGGAAAAGGAGGCCACCAATGACCACTCTCATTTCCTCGACATGGCATGGAACTACGGCAAGAATCCCATGTATGTTCTCATCACCATTCCGCTGGAAAAACCAAGGGTATTCTACTTTGGCTCAGACCAGCGCAGGATCGAGGACTCGGCCGAAGTGTTCCGCTTTTACGAACGCACCGCGGCGTGGGCTGCGAGGAAGTACGGCAAGCACCCCGCAGTGATGGGCTTTTCCGTCGGAAACGAGTGCAACGACGAACCGGAAAGATTGGCCAATCCTCTGTTCTGGACAAGAATGAGCACTCTGGCCAAGATCATCAAGGAACTCGCACCGGACAAACTGGTAATGACCGCGTGGTTTCCGCATCCGCGAGATCATTTTGTCCGGTGCCCGCAGATGCTCCTTAGCGATGACTTTGACGTCATCGGAATGAATCTCTATGACATCCAGTTGAAATTCTCCGAGTTCTTGGACCTGTATCGCCTGATTTGCGTCAACGGGGGCAAGGACCGGCCGGTGCTGGTGACGGAATTCGGCGCGCCCGCGTGCGAGCATTTGGCCGACGGCCAGATGGCAGCCACCCCCGTATCCATCGCTAAGCAAAGACAATGGGTCGAACGAATATGGAAGGAGATTGTCTTACATTCCGTGCAGAGGAATCCCCACCGCGGCATTGTTTCGGGGGGATACGTTTTTTCCTGGTCGGACGAGTGGTGGAAAACTCGTGATTCGCACGGCTCGGCAGCGGTTCAAGATGCAAGCGAGATCAACGACTCTCCTCTGGCCAATGGCTGGCTGGATGAGGAGTGTTTCGGCGTCAATGCCGTGCGACCGCATCCGTCTCGGCCGGCGCTCTTTCCAAGGGATAAGGCAACAGGACGGCCGCACGCTGCGGACATCCTGCGTCCCAGAGAGGTTTATTACAGTCTGAAAGCACTGTGGGCCGATGAAAAGGAGCAAGAGGACGTGCCGCGATACGGTGCGGGAAAAGAAAAATAAACTTTGCCATTTGGCGGGAATTCCCCCTTGCCCAAAGGACTGGAGTGTGCCTATATTAACGGTTTGGAAACGTGATCACTGCGTCCCGGTCAAGGGGGGAACCTGGGGGTGCGCAATGTCTCCTGACTAACCGTCTTTGGATTGGCGACATCGAGGTCGCCATTTGGGGTTGAGGGGTCATGGAGGCCCCTCTGATCCTTTGAAATGAACTATCCCGAGGGAAAAACCACAGCCAAGGTTGCTCGACGGCCTTGGCTGAACACTTATGTGGGCAAGCTATGAGGCTCCTATCTCAAGAATCGCGTATGACCAAGTTTCTAATTGCCCTTGCTATCGCGGGGGTTGCCTGGGCGTCATGGGCCATGCTGAGCCGGCCGCGAACCGCTCCGGCCTGGCCGGACGAAATCAAGGGTATCTCTTTTTCGCCGCTGCGCGAGTGGCATGACCCGGTGAAGGATGTATGGCCGAGCCATAGTGAAATAAGAACTGACCTGGAGTTTCTGGAAGGGAAGGCGCGATCTCTTAGAACATATTCAGTCAGGGGCACCCTGGGAGATATTCCCGCATTGGCCCTTGACCTGGACTTCAAGATCACCTTGGGCGCGTGGATAACCAGCGATTGGGAACGAAACGAGCAGGAGATCGAAAAGCTCATCAGCGTGGCAAATCGTTATCCCAACGTCACCCGCGTGATTGTGGGCAACGAAACTCTGCTGAGCAATCAAGTCAGTACCCGGAGGCTAATAAAGTACCTGGATCGGGTTCGAAAAGCTGTGCGGGTGCCGGTAAGCACGGCCGAACCCTGGCACATCTGGATAGTCAAGCCTAAGCTTGCCGCTCACGTGGATTTCCTCGCGGTTCAGCTCTTGCCTTGGTGGGAAGGGATACCTCTGAAAGATTCGGTGGAATTCGTCCTCGCGAGACATCGGGACCTCGGAAACATCTTTCCCGGAAAGGAGATCGTCATCTCTGAAGTGGGCTGGCCGAGCAATGGTCTGGCGCGATTGGCTTTGGTTCCCCCGGGGGACAAACAGGCGGCAAGAATCGTGAAGGCTTTGAGAAGGACGAATTCGCGTGCCGTGGAGAGTGCAGGGGCAATAGTCCACCGGGGAGACCGGTTCCCGCAAGAAGCGGACTCCATCGCCTCCGGCGCCAAGGACTCTCCGCATTTCGACCTGGTGCCGCCTTCGGATGCAGAGGATCGGAGGCTCGGACCTAGACGCATGTCCGGTGACTTGGCGGAGACCGTTACCGTGAGCGGTCGCGGCGGACTCGATACTGAAGGGACGAACTGGAGCGGTGTCCCAGGCCAGTCGCCAAGTCGGGCTGAACCGGCAC
>DYLG01000164.1 GCA_020722215.1 Desulfomonile tiedjei | reverse complement strand
AGCTTCGAGATCAACCCGGGCAGCCATCAGGTTCTTCTGAACGTGGCCAAAGCGGGCGGAGTGATGAACCTCATTCTGGCCGGGGCGCGCATCCACCAGTCAGGCTGTCTCGGGTGCATCGGCATGGGCCAGGCTCCGGCAACGGGAACCGTGTCTCTGAGAACGTTTCCGCGGAATTTCCCGGGCCGAAGTGGGACACAAGGAGACCAGGTGTACCTGTGTTCTCCCGAAACCGCTACAGCAGCGGCCTTGTTCGGCAAGATCACGGATCCCCGGAAGATCGGTGACTATCCCAACGTGAGCAATCCCGAACACTATGTGGTCAACGACGACAATCTGCTCTTGCCTCCGGAGGACTCGTCACGGATTGAGGTCCTCATGGGCCCGAACATTAAGCCGTTCCCCAAGTTCGGGGCCCTCGACGACGATATTCAGGCGAGAGTAATGCTGAAAGTCGGGGACAATATCACCACGGATCACGTCATGCCCGCCGGCGCGAGAATACTTCCCTTGCGCAGCAATATCGAGGCCATTAGCGAGTTCGTCTTCACCAATGTGGACCACACGTTCGCCGGGCGGTGCAGAGAAGCGGGAGACGGCGTTGTCATAGGGGGGGAGAATTACGGGCAGGGATCATCACGGGAACACGCGGCCATTGCCCCGCGCTATCTGGGCATTCGGGCAAAAATTGCCAAGAGTTTCGCACGGATTCACAAGGCCAATCTCATCAACTTCGGGATACTCCCGCTCACCTTCGCCAACGCTGCCGATTACGATCTCATATCACAGGGAGACGCGATTCGGTTCTCTGGTGTGAGAAGAGCGCTAGAACAAGGCCTCGAAGAGTTTTCGGTCGAAGTGGCCGGCAGAACCATCCCGGTGAAGCTGGAGGTTACGGAGAGGGGCAGACGAATCCTCCGGGCGGGCGGACTGATCAACACCGTCAGGGGATAGGGTATGCCGCCAAACCTGGGCCCGCACTCGCTCAGGCCGGCGATTTGCCCCGGAAGGGTCCTTCATGTGGGGGACCTATTGCGCGCCCCGTTTGGGTCCCGATTCCTGCTTCCGGCGAACGAATACCTCATCGGGCTCCTGTTCCTTCAGCGGAACCAGGTTGGTCCCATGATGAAGTCTCATCCGATCGGGCGCCTTTTCAACCACCAGAAGACTTGTCATTATGCCGTTGTTCCAGTAGAGACGGAGGAGGGGTGGGAAAAATGAGAACGCGCCGCTGCCCGCGTCGATCCACTGCTGGTCGGGTTCTCCCTTGTAAAGGCAAGCAAAGGTCCCGTCCTGCTTGAGCACGAGCTTCCTGAGCCTCTCGCCGGCAGGCGCGGCCTGTTCGTCCTGAATTCTGGACTCGAGAACCCATGTTCCGGCCAGGTCTCCCGTGCGATTATCGGCTCCCTTGGTGGGCTTCTCCTGACCGCACGAAAGAAGCGAAACGCTTAGGAAGACAATGGTTACGAGAAGCAAAGGATATCTATTTGAGGAAAACAGCGTCTTTAGCATGGCGGAGCGCTAGGTGGCGAAAAAGACAAGACGATCTCTCCCTGAGGATCGATCGCCTCGTCTTGTAGTCTTAACCGTGGAAAAAACCACAGATTGTCGTCGGTAAGGTCTTAGAACCAGCCGCTCGAAGAGCTGCTTGCAGGCCAATAGCCGCTTGAGGAGCTGCTTGCAGGCCAGAAGCATCCGCTGCTGGAGCTTGAGCTGCTGGCCGGAACACAGCAATACCATCCGCTGCTCGAGCTTGAGCTGCTGGCGGGAACACAGCAACACCATCCGCTGCTCGAGCTTGAGCTGCTGGCGGGAACACAGCACCATCCGCTGCTCGAGCTTGAGCTTGCAGGCCAATAGCCGCTGCTGGAGCTGCTGCTGGACGCGCCGTAGGATGCGAAGGGAGCCCACGCAAAAAACGCAAAGCCGTATGATGCGAACACCATAACCATACCGACAACTGCAAGTGCGACTGCAAATCTTCTCATTGAATCAAATACCTCCTCATGGAATGCTAATCCAGTTGTTTAGTTCTCATTGCGAGAACAGAAACTCCCCACTGACAAAAAAATAACCGCTATTGCGTTTGACTACCACGATTGAAGTCGCTTGTCAATCTTTTTTGTTTGCCGGGACCTTCTTTCCTGCCTTGTCGATCCTCCGATTCCACGCCTTGAAAGGCCCTTGACTCAGTTCCAGCGTCTGCTAGGATTGTCCCGATTTCGATGAATGTCAAGCAATTTTTTCTGCATGAGGAGTCAGTTCATGATCAGGCTCTTGGGAAAACGCACTCTGACAGGCATTTCGTCAATGTGGGGTTCAGTTGATCCGCGGTATCCTCATCCTCCGGGATTTGCCTTTAGCGGCCTCGCGGTTGTCTTGTTCGCCGCGTGCCTTGCCCTGACAACTGTGGCCATGTGCGCACGCGGTGTGGATGCCGCTCCGGCCGTGCCGTACCTGCCCCATCAGGAGTCCCTCCTACCCGAGTCTCGATCCGATGAATCGTGCCGCTGCGGCCCGGATGATCTGAGGCGGCTTGCGCAGGCCGGTCAGGAAAGGTCCTTTGCACCGTCGGAGGTGTCGGACTCCGGCGACCTGGGCGAAAGGATCCGCCGTGCAGGAGAAATGGCGGCAAAGGGCGACATCGAACGTGCAAAGGAGATCGTCGTCCAGGCAATATGGGAGTGCCAATCCAAGGAAGGAAACGTCAGAGACTGCGCCCGTTGGTCTGCCGCCCTGCGCGGCCTCAACTCCCTTCTGGAAAATCCTCCCAAGAGAAAGGTCGTCACCAACTCTATCGGCATGAAGCTTGTGCGAATTCCTCCCGGAGAGTACATGATGGGAAGCCTGAAAAGCGAAATGGATTGGCTGAGGCTCACCTTCAAGAAGATTTGGAGAGAAGGGCACAAGCAGTGGTTCCAGGACGAACTGCCGCTCCATCCGGTGCGCATCACCAAGCCTTTCTACATCGGCTCCACTGAAGTCACCGTTGCCCAATTCCGGGAATTTGTCACTGCAACCAAGTACAAGACCGACGCGGAACGCGGTGAGGGCGGAATGATCTTCAGCAAGCAGGACAACCGCTGGGTGCCTCGGAAAAACATGAAGTGGAACGTCACTCCCTGGAAACTTGCAGACGACCAACCTGTGGTCTTTGTTTCATGGAACGATGCCAAAGCCTTTTGCTCGTGGCTAAGTCGCAAAGAGAAAAGAACTTACCGTCTTCCCACTGAGGCTGAGTGGGAAATGGCTTGCAGGGGCGGAATGGTGTGGAGCAGATTTCCGTGGGGCAACCGATTGCCGGGCAGGAACGACACCAACTTCGGCGACGGCGACCCCAAGCTCCCCGAAAGCCTGACCACCGTAGATGACGGATACCAATATGTGGCCCCCGTAGGTTCATTTCCTCCCAATGGGTTCGGTCTCCACGACATGGACGGAAATGTCATGGAATGGGTCCAAGACCTTTACGGAAGAAACTATTACGAGACCTCGCCGCTGGAAGACCCCCAGGGCCCTCCCGGCTCGGAAGGCAGCCGAGTCAACAAGGGCGGAAACTGGTACGCGAGCCCGGCAGACGGACGTTGCGCGTTCAGAGGGTTTTCCGGACCTGAAATGAACTTCTTCAACCTTGGCTTCCGGGTGGTCATGGAGGACCCGGACCACGAGGAGCGCGTCAGGGTGGCAAATCGAGACCGGGATCGCAGCGCGCCGGACAGTGGACAAGCCGACGCTCAGGATCTTCCGCCAACCGAAGAGGACGGCCTCAGATACTTTCGGCAGGCTATGTTCGCCGGCCAACAGCAGCAATGGGACGAAGCGGTCAGCGATCTGGAGAAGGCGCTGAAGGTCTATGAAAAGAGACAGGACTATCTGTGGGTTGCCCGGGTCAAGGCCACCTTGGCCGGAATATTCGCCGAACAAAACCGGCCGTTCAAGAGCAAAGAACTCTACACACAGGCCTTGGCCGACTTCCGAAGCGTTGGCGACGCCAGCAGCGCGCTGATCCTTCTGGCGAGGCTGCAAGAACTCAACACCTCGCCTGTGGTCAGAGTTGTAAAGGTACAAAAGGGAAGCAATGCAGAGAAGGCCGGCATAGTCGCCGGAGACCTGATCATAGAATATGCAGGCGACACCGGGTTCAGGTCGGACGCATTCAAGAGGCTCGTGCGTGAGCACTCGTCCGCAGAGAAGGTCACCCTTAGCGCCATGAACGAGAATGACGAAATAACGACCGTCATGGTTCCCGGCGGCCCTCTCGGCGTGGCTGTCGAGGACATACGGAGAAGACCGAGACGGCCTCCCCCCGCGCAACAGGAAAGACCTCGAAGGAATCAGCGCAGAGACAGACGAGGCAGACGATAGACATCGGCGCGGCAGGACAATGGCAGCCCGCAGCGTCTATCCGCCACGGATCTTATCAATGAGGTCCGTGGTGGAAATCCCTTTGACGAGCTTGACGAACTTGACCTGACCGCCCCGGGCCGTCACGATGTCCCCACCTACCACTTCCCTTCCTTCCCAGTCGTCGCCCTTGACCAGGTAGTCCGGCCGGATCGCTTCTATCAGACGGAGCGGGGTTTCCTCATCAAAAACCACCACATGGTCCACGAAGGAAAGTGCTGAGATCATCTCAACCCTGTCGGATTGCTGCAAGATGGGACGACCCTCGCCCTTAATCATCCTGATTGACTTGTCCGAATTGACGCCCACCACGAGAACGTCTCCAAATTGGGAAGCTTCTCTAAGAGTCTTCAGATGTCCGGAATGGAAAAGGTCGAAGCAACCATTCGTAAACACGATCTGTTTCCCCTGCAGTCTGTAGGTTCGCAGGACAGGAACAAGATCCTCCAGCCGAATCTCCTTGGAGTCGTCGGCACGGTTGTTGAGGGCATCCACCATCTCATCCACCGTCACCGAAGCGGCGCCGAAGCGGGAAACCACCAGCGATGCAGCCAGATTCGCCACAGAGATGGAATTCTCAAGGGAAAAGCCATTGGCCACGCTCAACGCCAGGGCTGCTATGACCGTGTCGCCGGCGCCCGTGACATCAATGATCTCCACGGGCTTGACCGGGAAATTCGTTGTCTCTGTACGGGTCACCAAGGTGATGCCGTCTTTTCCGCGAGTGATTATTATCGCCTCAGCCTCAGTCTGATCCAGCAATGCGCGGCCCGCCCGGACCAGCGAATCTTTGTCTCGGATTTCTATGCCCGACGCCACGGATGCTTCCCGCACGTTGGGCGTTATATGCGTCGCTCCTCGATACTTCCCGTAGTCCATGCCCTTGGGGTCAACCAGGACCGGAATTCTGTTGACCTTGGCGCATCTGATAAGGGCTCTGAGAATCTCTTGTGTCAGAAACCCTTTTCCGTAGTCTGAGACCACCACGGCCTTCACTTGGGGGACCACCGAATCGACATCCCCCAGAAAGGATGTCTCCAGATCCTTAGGGATGGAGCTGATCTGTTCCTGGTCAACCCGCACTATCTGCTGATTTCGGGCCACCACTCGAGTCTTGATCGTCGTCGGGCGCGTATCGTGCTCCCTGAGCCAAAAGCTCTCCACTGCCAGTTCTTCGCAGCATTCCCTGAACCACCGGCCCGCCTCGTCCTTGCCCACCGTGCCGAACAACGCAACCTTGCCTCCCATGGAAACGAGGTTCTTCACAACATTGCCCGCTCCGCCCAAGCGCCGCAACCGATCCCTCACCACGAGCACCGGAACCGGCGATTCCGGAGATATCCGATCCACATCCCCAAGGATATACTCATCAACCATCACGTCCCCGGCCACTAAGATCGGTACAGGCCTCAACCCCCTGAGCAGTTGCTCGTTCAATCCTTTTCCTCCTCTTATGGAACCGCCTGCCATTTTTAAGACTGCGCTCCTCGATTCCGAGAATTGGCGGCGCCGGCAAACATATCTCAATCTCAAAAAACCGTCCAGGGGGAACCCGGAGGGCCATGTAAGCATTCACTCATGTGGGGCAGGCTTTCCAGCCTGCCTGATCCACGGCTCGAAAAACTCGCAGGCTGTAAAGCCTGCGCCACGTCGCCACGAAGATCTTCCCCAGGCAAGTAAATGCTTACGAGGGCCGTGGTCAACTCAGATCTGCCCTGTCAGCTTGGGATTCTGCTACAACACCTTCTATTTGGATTTGATATCGTTCTTGAAACGGCTCCGGGCCGCCCTCTAATTAGCGGCAACGACGGGACAACGGCGCGGGAAGGTTCGAAAAAAGTGGGACCTGGGAGGAAACCGAGGGCTCCGAGCATCAGGGTCATCGGCTCCTCTTTTCCAGGTCCTAGAGCCGTTTAACGTCCTGCTCAGGACCGGCCTATGCAACCTTCGGAACAATGGGCGATTCTTGTAATCATGAACTTTTTCACTTGGATCCTCCTTTGTCGGGTGAGAAATCTTGCATGAACTATCTAGGACAAATAATGGGTTCTCTTGGACTCTTGTCAACATCAATTATCGACTGAATTACTCGCTCTTGATCCGGGGTCTTTTCGACCCTGATCATCTGCTAAGAAGGCCGGTCAAGGAATAAATCGCACCTCAACGATTGCTTGGTCTTCATTTGCGAGGCAGTGTGTGTTAATTTCCGGTATAGGTTTCAGAAGGCACGGAGCCTCGCGACATGCACAAGATTCTCACGATCGCCGCGTCTGATTCCGGCGGCGGCGCCGGCATCCAGGCCGACTTGAAGACGATTCTGTCTCTTGGCGGCTACGGAATGAGCGTCGTAACGATGCTGACCGCGCAGAACACCCTGGGAATCCAGGGTATGATGCCGGTTGATCCCGACTTTGTTGCCCTTCAACTGGACTCTGTTCTGGACGACATCGGGGCGCACTGCGTCAAGACAGGGGCCCTGATCAACTCTCAGATTGTTGGAATAGTTGCCGATCGCCTCCGTAAACACGCAATCGAAAAGATCGTTGTTGACCCGGTCATGCAAGCCAGTGACGGAACCGTGCTCCTGGACGAGGGAGGCAGAGAGGCGATGGTACGAGATATCTTCCCTATGACTTATCTGCTCACTCCGAACATCCCGGAGGCGGAGATCCTTGTCGGGCACCGGATCACCAGCATTAGCGACATTAGGAAAGCGGCCAAGAAGATTCAGAAAATGGGACCCCGGTACGTTCTGATAAAAGGCGGCCACCGGGAAGGAGCCCGCGAGGACGTTCTGCATGACGGATCGCATCACTACGAGTTTCCGACCCGGTGGGTCCGCACCGAACACGATCACGGCACCGGATGTACTCTTGCCTCGGCCATAGCCACTCTCTTGGCTCAGGGATTGCCGCTGATGCAGTGCATAGACGAGGCCAAGAGGTATCTGCACAGGGCTTTGCGGTTCTCTCTTAATCTGGGCAAGGGGCACGGGCCGACGAATCACTACGCGTCCATAACTCGGGAGATTGCGCGGTCCCACGTGATTGAGGAGCTGGACAAGGCTCTCGAGCGTCTCAAGCGTCTGAACATAGGCCATCTGATTCCGGAGGTGCAGTCCAATTTGGCCTACGCGATACCCTTCGCCGAATCGGTTGAAGACGTGGCCTCTTTTCCCGGAAGGCTTATACGACTGGGAAACACCGTAGGCGCCATTGCCCCGCCGCGATTCGGCGCTTCCCGGCAGATTCACCATCTGGTGTTGGCTGCAATGGAATATGACCCGGAGCAGCGATCCGCAATGGCAATACGCTACTCCCAGACCTTGGTAAACAGACTGCGGACCCTCGGTTACACTGTGGCGGAATTCGACCGCAATCGCACTCCCGATGATCTGGCCGAGGAAGAGGGCAGCACCCTCGCCTGGGGTGTTCTCGACGTGATCGAGGAGTTGGGAAAAGTTCCCGACGCTGTTTTTGATCAAGGCGCAGTGGGGAAAGTCCCTATGATACGAGTATTCGGCAAGGATCCTCGATCCGTGGTAGATGTGATAGCCAAACTGTAGCGGTCCTGTTGAGAGATAGGGGACTTCAAATGACCTATTCCCTGGTTGATCCGTACGGACGATGCATCGACTATCTGAGGATATCCATCACGGATCTTTGCAACCTGAGGTGCGTGTATTGCAGGCCTCCCCAGGGCGTTGATCTGCTCACCCACGAGGAGATCCTCAGATACGAGGAGATTCTCTCCGTAGTTGAGACCGCCCGAAGCATGGGCATTCGTAAGATCCGCATCACCGGCGGTGAGCCCCTTGTTCGCCGCGGGGTAATCGGATTCATCGACAGGCTTACCGGAATCGAAGGCATCGACGATGTGGGCCTTACCACAAATGGCGCCCTCCTCACCAAGATGGCCGAGGAACTCCGAACCGCGGGGCTTTCCCGGATTAACATCAGCCTGGACACTCTCCGAAGAGACACGTTTGCGGCCATAACCGGAACGGATAAACTTGCTGACGTGCTGGCTGGAATCGAACGAGCATTCGAGGTCGGATTCGATCCGGTCAAGATAAACGTGGTGCTGCTTGCAGGAATAAACGAGCCGGATGTGGCAGGGCTTGCAGGACTGACCATGGAAAAACCGCTGGATGTCCGATTCATCGAAAGAATGCCGTTCGGCGCAACATGGACTCCACATCCCCCCGAGTCTTTCAGCGCGCTCAAAGCCCTGGAAATGATACGCAGCCAGGTGGGGGATCTGGATAGCGTCCCTCGTGGCCCTCTGGACGGACCTGCAACCATGTTCCGCCTGAAGGGTGCAAAAGGGCGGATTGGAATCATCGATTCCGTGACCGGCCATTTCTGCGGCACCTGCAACCGCATGAGATTGACCGCCAGGGGGACTCTGCGCCCCTGCCTGCTCAGCGACAACGAGATTGACATCAGATCCGCGCTTCGTCGCGGAGACTCTCCCGATCAGCTTGCGGCCATCATACTCAGCGCGGTCAATGCAAAACCCCCAGGCAACTGCGGCCACAGGGGGCGGTTTGCAGAAGGCATGAACCGGATTGGCGGATGATCCGCCCCAAGAAGGACAAAACACCACTCCCGCGCAGCCGTACTCGGGGGCAGCGATTTTCATGCGAAGTCGCTTTCATACGGGCAACATCGAAAAACCCCCTCCCCAACTCTCCCCGTGGAC
>DYLG01000163.1 GCA_020722215.1 Desulfomonile tiedjei | reverse complement strand
ATTCCCGTATGCGAACCAGCCTCCGATAAATCGCGAATTGACCTCGCTTGTCCCAACGAAGAAAACTCACTCTTCGGCGCTGGCGTCAAGCGCGCGGTTCTGGTGCGTGAAGTCCCGGAGGACTTCGGATTTCGCGTCGAAATCAAGGAGGATAGCGCATTTGCCCGTGTAGAAGGCCGGGAAGCCCGATTCATGGTGCAGCGGCTCAGGATTCCTGGTTATCTGATCATGCACACTCGCCGGCTTGATATGGTAATGAACGACGACGCGTCTTTCCTACACTGTAGAGCGAAATTCCTGTCCGACATCGGGGCCATCCTGAAAAGGGATGGCGAACCCGCCCTCCCCCATCCGTGACAAACCGCAGGAAGCCGGAATCTGCGTAGGATCTCAGCCACCAATTCGCGTCTCGTCATTGCGCCGGAACCCTGCCAGGACCGCATGACATCCGGTTCTGCGGGTGTTTCCGTTGTGCGAGAAAAGGAGCTGCAAGCAAGACCGCTGAAATAGGCTCGTTATTATGGAGAGTTCAGTAGGACATACTTCTTCTCGCGAGAGAGGATTTTTCTTTACAATGGTTTTTTGCTCGTGATATTTTCAAAAATTCCATATTGTTTACTAGTCCGCTCAGCAATATCGCCAAGGAGGATCAAAAATGGCTTTCACGTTCCGTGGACGCTCCATCGGCAAGGTCGGCGTAATCGGTTCCGGGCAAATCGGGCCTGACATTGCTCTGCACTTCACCAAGTCACTCTATCGCCTCGGCACGCAGGTGGTCGTGGTGGACATCGCAGAGGAGGCCCTGGCAAAAGGAAAAGGCAAAATCTTCAAGAAGATCGACAAGGGCGTGGAAACCGGTGCATTCAAGCCGGACGGTGCAGATGCCATGAAGAGCAATGTCACATTCACCTCCGATTACGATCAACTCAGCGGCGCTGACCTCGTGGTGGAGGCCGCAACGGAAGACCTGCCCCTAAAGCGCAGAATATTCAGGCAATTGGAACAACTCGTCAGCCCGCAAGCGGTGATGACGAGCAATTCGTCTCATCTGGAGCCTGAAAGGATCTTCGAGGAATTGGCCCACAAAGAAAGGGCTCTTTGCACTCACTACTTCTTCCCTGCGGAGCGCAACCCGGCCATCGAGATCATTCCGGGAAAGGACACTGGCCAACAAATCACTGATTTTGTCATGCGCTTCTACGAAGCCATCGGCAAGATGCCGTTCAAGATAGGTTCAAGGTATGGGTACGCGGTAGACCCGATCTTCGAGGGCCTGCTTCTGGCCTCCATCCAGTGCGTTGACAAGGGACTGGGAACCACCAAGCAGGTGGACACCGTGGCGTCCAGGTGCCTCGGCCTGACAGTAGGGCCGTTTACCGCTCACAACCTGGCCGGAGGCAATCCCATAACCGCCCATGGCCTGTCGGAGATGACCGAGCGCATCAATCCCTGGTTCAGATGTCCCGACCGGCTCAAGAAGATGGTGGAGACCGGCCAGATGTGGGAAACCCCGGCCCGAAAGGAGACGGTGGAAGTCCCGCCCGACAAGGAAAAGGAAATCACCAACGAGCTGCTTGGAGCTTACTTCGCCATGTGCTGCGACATGCTTGACGCGGGAATCGTCACCACAAGCGACCTTGACCTGCTCATTGCAACTGCGTTGGACATGAAGCCGCCGTTTTCCTACATGAATTCCACGGGACTGGACAAGGCATTGGAACTGGTTGAGTCCTTTTGCCGCAAGTACCCCGGCATGCCGGTGGCCAAGTCCCTGAAGGAAAGGGCTGCCTCTGGAAAGCCGTGGCTGGTCGAGGACGTTGTCTGCGAGAAAAAGGGCGACGTCGCGGTAATCACCATTCGGCGGCCCAAGGCCCTCAACGCCCTGAACAGTAAGGTATTCGAGGATATGACCCCGTATCTGGAGGACATCAAGAAAGATCCTCAGATCAAGGCCGTTGTCGTCACCGGATATGGAAACAAGGCTTTTGTGGCCGGAGCGGACATCAAGCAGATGGCAAGTTTCACCAAACCCGAGGAAGGCGCGGGCTTTGCTCGACTGCTCCAGATCTCCTCCTCTCAGCTTGAGAACCTGGGCAAGCCGGTTGTGGCCGCGATGAACGGCCTCGCTTTGGGCGGCGGAAACGAGCTTGCCATGTGCTGCACCGCGCGGGTCGCTCCCAAGGGCATCAAGTTGTTCGCGGGTCAGCCGGAGGTGAACCTCGGCCTCATTCCCGGAATGGGAGGTACACAGCGACTCCCCAGAATCGTCGGGTTCGAGAAAGCCTCGGAGATGATTCGCACAGCGAATCCCATCTCTTCGGACGAGGCATTCAAATGCGGCCTGGTGAATGAACTGGTCGATGGAGACGTCCTCGAGCGAGCCATTGAACTTGCGCGGGAGATCGCGGAGGGCAAGGCAAAGCCGAAGCTCATCGAAAAAGGTCCGCTGTCGAACGTCCCCGACAGCCTGCCGGACATTGATATCGGTCATCATTCGAAGGCCATAGACGCGATTGCCGTAGAGTCCATTCTCACCGGCGCCAAAATGAGCCTTGATGACGGGCTAAAGAACGAAGCGAGACTCTTCGGTCATTGCTGGACCACCCAGGACAACCGGATCGGGCTGCAAACCTTTGTCGAGAAGGGTGCCAAAGCAAAGGCGGACTTCGTTCACAAATAGCGCAGGAACCGGATTTCAATGAATATCGGGGCCCCATCCGGGGCCCTTTCATTCATCTTTCGCTTCAAGCGGATTCCTTCCAGTTTTTTTGTTCGGGCTCCCAGCCCAGCTTGGAGCTTGTCGCGAAACTGACGAAGGGATGCCAATCGTCGCACTACCGGCGCGTGCAGGATAGGAAATCACCCCGAGCGTCTCTCCTGGGAGAGGGCTAGGGTGAGGGTTCTCTCAGTGGCACGACACCAGGGTGTCAGTCGGGTTATACAACAGGATTATGGTCCCGGCTTCTACTTCTCGCTCCTGACGATGGTCCACCTGCGTTTTAGCCACTCAGGGCCCTTCCGCGGCCAAGACCCCTCCGCGCGTACTTGAACGATCGGTTCCGGCGAAAGTTTGGACTTGACCGAGGCAGCACGGAACGTTATGCTGAACGGCAAAATTGGACGGTCTTTTCTCAGCGAAGTGACCGCAGATTTGCCGGTGCATGCTGATAGGGCGAGCACCCGGGTATTGGTTTCCGTGTGACCATTGTGTTTCCGCTCAGCGACCCCGAAAACCTAAGAAATGATAAGATCGCGTTAAAACCGACTGACGAGCCATCGCGTGAGCTGTAACAGGTGGAACGGCGGTCCAAACGTCTACGCCCGCTGGTGGCATTAGGAAAGGAGACAACCCTGTGGCGGTTCTCACCATATCCAGACAGCTCGGGAGCGGAGGAAGAGAGATCGGACAGTCTATCGCGTCTTCGCTCGGGTACGACTACATCGACAAGCAGAGATTTATTGGTGTCCTCAGGAGCGTGGATGATACTTGGGAACAATACGGGAAGGAGATGGACGAATGCCGCCCGTCTTTGCTCGAGAAGTACGGCTGGTCGTTTGCGGCGTGTCGGGCGCTCTTCCAGTGCACTGCGCTCAAGTGCGCTCTGGAGGACAAGGTAGTTCTGATGGGGCGGGGAGGAAACTTCCTGTTGAGAGGCGTCTCCCATGCTTACCGCATTCGTGTAGTTGCTCCCTTAGAGGCGAGAATCCAGAGGATCGCCTTCAGGGAATCCATTGACTTGGACAGTGCCCGATGGTTATCCAAGAGGACGGACAGGGAGAGAGCGGCCTCGGTGCATTCCATTTTCGGCAAGTCCTGGGACGATCCGGCAGAGTTTGACGAGGTGTTTGATACCGGCAAGCAATCGATTGAACAAATAATTGCTCATGTTACCGAAAGGCTTGCGGAAAGAGACCTTCTCAAAACGCCGGAATCGGAAAACCTGATACGGATGCGGGCGGCAGGGGCTGAAGTCAAGGCGCGGCTTCTCATTAATCCTTCTATGCTTGTACCGACCTTGGAGGTGGAGTTCAACGGTAGGGAACTCGTAGTGACCGGCATTGTACGGGGTCCAAAGCATTCCGCCAGGGTTGAGAATGAGGCTCGAAGGTTTGCCGGAGGGCTGCCGCTGCGCTGCAACCTTCGGAATCGCCGATGAGATTGCATTGCCGTCCAATCCACCCGGATTCCATAAGTTAACGCGTGAATGAAGCCCTGGTCGGTAACGGCCTGATGCGGCGCAATATGCGCATACCAGGCGGCACGGCACCGCAACTACCGTGCAGATTGCTTACCAAAATGCTCGCAAGGGGGCGAACCTCTTGTCGAGTTAGGTATATTTCAATTCCTAATTTGAGCAAAGAGGTATGAGGAGACCTGCTCGATGTCCAAGCCTCCGTTCGATGGAAAAAACCGCAATTCAGACGAGATCTGGCACAGCTATTCGGCAGAGACGGTAGCACAGAAGCTCTCGGTTCGCCTGGATCAAGGATTGAGCCCCGAGGTTGCAGCTCGACGACTTGCAGAAGTCGGTCCCAACGAGTTGCGCGAAGCTCCCCGCCCACCTTTCTGGAAGCTTTTGCTGGAGCAGTTCACGAGTTTCCTGGTGATTATGCTCATCGTCGCGAGCATCATTTCCGCGTTGTTGGGCGATTACGTGGAGGCGGCGGCCATCATGGCCATCGTTCTACTTAATGCCATGGTAGGGGTGATCCAGGAATCGAAAGCAGAGGAAGCCCTGGCGGCCCTCCAGAAGATGGCTGCTCCCAATGCAACCGTGGTGCGTGGAGGATCTCGTACTACCATCCCCAGCCGGGAACTGGTTCCAGGGGACATTGTGATCCTGGATGCAGGCAATTATGTACCGGCAGACTTGCGGCTCGTAGAGGCCGTGAATCTGCGAATTGAGGAGGCGGCGCTCACCGGTGAGTCCGTCCCTGTGGAGAAGAACGCCGATAAGTTCCTGGAGGCTGACATCCCCTTGGGTGACCGTCAAAACTCGGCTTTTATGGGGACACTCATCACGTACGGCCGCGGCCGCGGTATAGTGGTAGCCACCGGCATGCACACCCAGATGGGGCTCATTGCGGAGATGCTCCAGACGTTGGAGGCTGAACCCACACCCCTACAGCAGCGGCTGGATCAGCTTGGCAGGCAGCTCGGCTACGGCGCGCTGGCGGTCTGCGGCATAGTGTTCGTTGTAGCTCTGTTGAATCAGACCAACCTCGGGCTCATCGTGTCCCCCGATGGCGGTCTGGTAACCTACTTGAAGCAATTCTCCACCGCAATCACCGAGATGTTCATGATCGCGGTGAGTCTGGCGATTGCAGCGGTGCCCGAGGGACTGCCAGCAGTGGTCACGATCACCCTCGCTCTCGGCATGCGCGAAATGATCAAACGGCATGCCCTTATCCGACGTCTGGCCGCAGTGGAAACCCTAGGGTCCGCCAGCGTGATCTGCTCGGACAAGACCGGTACCCTTACACAAAACCAGATGACCGTGGTCCGCCTCTGGGTGGATGACCACACTTTTGGAGTGACAGGGGAAGGCTATTCGCCCCAAGGGGCTTTCACGGTGAACGGCGAGAAGGTGGATCTCGAAAATCACCGAGGAGTTCTTACCACACTTTGGGCCGGAGCCCTATGCACGGACGCGTATCTGGAGGAATCCTCCGCCAACGAGGGAACACCTGCTTACCGAATCGTGGGCGACCCTACGGAGGGCGCTCTTGTAGTGGCAGCGGCCAAGGCGGGGGCCCATAAACCCCAGTTGGAGACCGCATTTCCGCGGGTTTGCGAGGTTCCGTTCGACTCGGAACGCAAATGTATGTCGACAGTCCTGAACGTGGTCCAGCCCCGACACAAGGACGCAAGTCCATTCCACGAGGAATCGGGGAAGATGGGACATACGTACGTTACAACGTGCAAGGGCGCGCCGGACGTGATTTTAAAGATCTGTACTCACTATCAACGCCTCAACGACCAGGTGGCGCCTCTGGACGAGGACTTCCGTGCCAGCATCATCGCGGCCAACGAAGCCTTGGCGCGGGAAGCCCTCCGCGTTCTGGCCGTATCGTATCGGATAACCGACGCTCCGCCTGAACAAGTCACTTCCGAGGCCGTCGAGCACAGCCTAGTGTTCCTCGGCCTTTTCGGGATTATTGACCCACCGCGGCCAGAGGTGCTTCCGGCCATAGACAACGCCCGCAAGGCCGGCATACGCACCATTATGATCACCGGGGATTATAGGGACACGGCAGCAGCCATCGGACAGGCAATAGGCCTTTTGGAGCCCGGACACCGAGTTATGTCGGGCGCTGAACTGGACAAACTGGACAAGGCCGGATTGGTGGGGGCCATAGAGACCACCGACGCGTTCGCGCGCGTCAATCCCGAGCACAAGATGCGGATCGTCGACGCCCTCAAGGAGCGTGGCGAGGTAGTGGCCATGACCGGTGACGGCGTCAATGACGCGCCAGCGCTGAAACGGGCCGATATCGGAATCGCAATGGGCATCACCGGCACCGACGTGGCCAAAGAGACCGCCGACATGGTGCTGACGGACGATAATTACGTAAGCATAGTAGCGGCTGTGGAACAGGGGCGCATCATCTATGCCAACATCCGAAAGTTCGTGTTCTTTCTGCTTTCCTCAAACGTGGCGGAAATCATGATCATCTTTCTGCCCACGCTATTCGGCCTGCCCAGCCCGCTCAGTGCGATTCAACTCTTGTGGCTGAACATGGTAACCGACGGGGCGCCGGCACTTGCCCTCGCCAAGGAAAAGGGGGATCCGGACGTCATGACTCACCCTCCTCGCCCCAAAATCGAGCCCATCATTCATGGTCCCGTGAGGCTGGGCATCTGTATACAGACGGTCACCCAGACATTCGTTACTCTCGCAGCGTTTGCCGTCGGACTTGTCTGGCATCTTCAGGCGACCAACTCGATTCCCGCCGACGCCAATCCTCTTTTCTATCTCTTCGGTCTTAACTGGGACGGCGTGGACGCAAAGAACGCTGAGACGATGGCCTTTCTGACCCTTTCCATGTGCGAGTTGTTCCGTGCATTCACTTGTCGCTCGGAACGTCTCTCACTATTCCAAATCGGGGTGTTTTCGAACCCGTGGCTGGTGGGAGCGTTCGCCTTCTCCGTTTCGCTGCTTCTGCCGACCGTTTTCCTGCCCTTTCTACACCCAATATTCGACACGCACACACTAGGTTTGAACGAATGGGGAGTAGTGATGGGCCTAGCGCTGATTCCGGCGGTATCGGAAGAAATCACCAAGTGGTTTCTGCGACGGAGGGGCTAGCCTGCACCGCGGTATCGTCGCCACGTGCAGTCGGGCAGATACCCAGCCTGTTCGACGTGGCAGGGATGGAAATCGAGTTTCCGATGCCGTTGGCGGAAAGGTGGATTTGCGAACTCCTCAGGACTTGAGCCGGTATTTCCGTGACGAGGTTGTTGCGCAGGCAGAGGCGCACTATCCGGAGGGATGAACTCATCCGCATGTGCTCCCTCTATTCCATAAACGATCGGATGAAGTCCCGCACCTCCTGCTTCGTTCTGAAGATGCCGAAATGCCCTTCCAGAAGAAGATCTGCATCCAAGGCCAGGAGTTTTGCCAGAGACGCCTGATACTGCTTCCCGTCGGACAGCAATGCCGGATGGATCGGGCCGTGGACGTCCTG
Organism: Desulfomonile tiedjei; assembly: GCA_020722215.1. Lineage (GTDB taxonomy): Bacteria > Desulfobacterota > Desulfomonilia > Desulfomonilales > Desulfomonilaceae > DYLG01. Next base: position 1,420 of record DYLG01000163.1, on the reverse strand, counting down.
CCCGAAGAGCACGAGCTTATCGTCAATGTGCGTCGTGTAAACCACCGAGCCGGGAGAATGTCCGGGCCAGTGAATGGCTGTTATGCTGCCGCTCCCAACGGCAAGCGTCGATTCGTCGCGCTGAAGCTTGATGTCGATCGGCAGCGGTTCGAGTCGGGCTCCATACCAGGAGGCTGCGGTCACCTCGCAGTCGCCTGATTCAAGGTAAACCGCGTCCAGCTCATGAGCGACGATGCGGCAGCCGAAATCCTTTCTCACAGCCTCGGCCCCGCCGGTATGATCAAAGTGGCAGTGTGTCACGAGAAGGTATTCCAGCCGCACATCCGGCCCAAGGCATTCTTCAATGTTCTTTTTCAATCGTGAGTGCGCTTGTCCGGCTCCGGCATCGACAAGAGCCGCTTTCTCACCGAACCGAACGAGATATATCGCCGCATCCTCAGGATCGGTCAGCCCCCCGCCGCCCACCTGCCACAGGTTGTTCAAGATTCTTTTCGTCACGACGGCTAGCTCCTGTCGGAAATATGCACAGAGAACACGTGCTTCGCAAATTGGACTCAGCCTCTTGTCCCTAAGTACACGTCCAGGCCCGCAGGCGAAGCTGCCGAATAGACGCGTTCCAGCGACTCGATAAAGTGCTCCCGCCCGCGCCACAAGGGAAAACTCCCGAGGCGTTTCACCAAAGCAGCAGGGAGCCGCGGGATGGAGACTTGCTTCTCCGATGTTCGGGCTTTTGCAGGAGGCCGCCAGAACAGGTCCGGATCTTCGGGAAGCGGTTCAGGGGGCGAACCCACTGCCGCTTCGGGTTCCTCAATCCTGACAGGCTTTGCCCCTTTTTTCATCTCAGATCCGTTCACCGCGCCGAGGCCTTTGAGCAGTTCGTCGCGATCCATTCCCCTCAGCTTGAATACCAGGAATGGATCGCGGTCGAATTCCTCGCCGAGAAGATAGTAAACCGCGGCGATGTGCTTGCACGGATTGGACCAGTCGGGGCACGAGCAATTCGTCTGCAAGTCCTGGAGCTTCTGAGGGAAAAGGGAGATCTTCTGCTCCTTGAAGATGTCCTCGATGTTTTCCGGCATCTCACCGTTCATGAGCTTAGCCGCGAAGATAACCTGCTCCGACAGGGCCTTAAGAATCTTCCGCCATTCAAGATTGGAAAGGGTCTTCACGGTAATGGATACGTCATACGGTTTGGCTCTGGTCCCCTGAACCGCGGCTGTGACGGACCCCTTGGCTACGGCAATAGAGACCACCTGCCCGCTTCGGGCGTAGGATTTGCCACGGCCGAGTCTTGCGCCGATGTTGAAGCTTTCCAGGACCGCAATCCATCGCTTTGCCCACCAGCTTTTCCCGAAGCCGCCACGCTTTGTCTGGGCCTTGATGCCTCCCTTCACCTCTTTCGGGACCGCAGGAACGTAAT
>DYLG01000162.1 GCA_020722215.1 Desulfomonile tiedjei | reverse complement strand
AGGTTTTCGCCCAGCGTTTCCTGGAAGGCCTGTCGATAGAGGCGCTCACCTTCGGACTCCGTACGCGCTGCCGGCAAACCCGCCACCGCCGAACCGGCCGAGGCCGATCCCTTCAGAAGATATGAAACCACAAAGCGATCCAGATCGGCTAGCAAGCCCGATCGAGCCTGTCTGGCAAAGACGTCCACAAACCCGAGTGTTATGGATCCTCCCAAACCGAAAAGTGAGGTGCTGAACGGGGTTGACAGGCCGCCGAGCATTCCTCCCAGGGACTCTCTCAGCCTCGTGATAAAGACCGTCGCATCGTCTATGGTGTTCGGATCCAAGGTTGCCACGACTTCCCTAACGCCCTTCACCGTGATGAGCAGCCCCCAGAAAGTCCCCATCAAACCGAGCAACACCATGGTCCCTATCAAGTACCGTACGAACAATCCCGAGCTTTCTTCCGCATCCGCATCGGAAAGAACCGCAGCGACTTCGGCGCTGTCTCCGGAACCGCGCTTTACGACATCAATAACCTTTTCGCACCGATACTTGACCAGGCCGCTGCCCAGACCGGCAACCACAGAAGCAACATTGCCCGGCGACGGGTCGCGCTCGATGAGATCGGCCAGGGCGTCCAGCCGTGCGGACTGGACAAGCACTCTCCCGAAGTCCAGGAGGCAGAGGCCGATGCCAAGGAACGCGAAAGCCACAATTACCGAGTTAATCAAAAGCTGAGCCTCGAAAAAGGCAGCCAGGTAGGCACGAGTCCAATAGCATGCCATCGCGGTCAGGATGAGAAAGGCAAGAACGACCGCTAACTTGGTGTAAACGCGTGCCGACGATCGAGAATCGCCCATCGCATCTCCTCCTTCGGGATGATCGGGAGAAAAAACCGGACGAGGGAGACCCTCGCTGAGCGCAGAGCCGTCAAACTGCACGTATTGTAAACCACCGATCAGGCCATTGCAAATTAGTTATGTGTCTTGATAATCCGGTGTCGAGTGAAGCGGCGTCCGGCCGGATGACGAGTGGGGAGGGGCCTTGTGCGATGCAAGGGTGCTCCTGAATCCGCGCAGTTGTCTTAGGACTCCATTTCGCAAATAGGGTCGCATGTTGTGATAGTTGGACCATTCGGCCCATGGCCTCTCACAGCAGGACCGGCATCTTGCCGGTCTTTGGACGAATGACGGGCAAGATGCCCGTCCCACCAAATACTGCGCCCGCCGGCATGCATTTGCCGAGGTGCGGCATCGCCGGCCAATATGGCACTGCATTTGCGTAACCGGTCAGGATGGCTTCGTGTGCAGCCCACGATCCGAAGCGATCCAGCAGGGTAATCACGGTTTGACGGTGGTAAAGATCCGGCTGTTCTCTCTCTTGACAATTCCGCGTCTGTGGAAGCTATCCATGATCTGCCGGTATGTCTTTTCGTACTCGCCGCCGAAATAGAGGTCTATGTCTCCACGAACCACGGTGTGGTCATGAGGAATTGAAAGAACTCTTCTTCCTGAACTCGCCGTTCCATCATGAGGGTGTAAACGATTATTTTCTTAAGGAGATCCGCGCCGACGCTTTGCCGATTATCCATAAACGCGGCCAGTCGATTTCTTGCTCTTGCCAGGGTCCCCCGGAAGTCCGTAAACGGACTGCCGTGTCCGGGATATACTACTTTCACATCAAGCTTCTCGATCTTGGTCAGCGATTCCATCATGGAGAATGGCGCGATGCTTCCTTCGACCCGTACGGTCATGGCCGCCGCGTCGTTTTCCCACACAGTGTCGGAGGAGATCAACACCTTTTGTTCTCTGTTGTAGAGTACTATTCCGTCCGCGGCGTGTCCGGGAGTGTGCATTACTTCAAAGTCATGTGGTCCTGCCGAAACTATGTCCCCTTCTTCCGGAGCGATGGAGCAATGAAAGAAATCCGCTTCTTGCATGTAATAGCGCCACCAGGTGGACCAGTCATCTCGCGTGTCGATGAAGTGCTTGCCGATCCGGTGCAGGGCGATGGCGCAGCCCGACCTGTCCTGTACTATCTTGTTGCCGCCGATGTGATCGCAATGGCAGTGGGTGTTGACGATCAGACCGACACGCGAGAGATCGACCCCGAGATCCAACAAGTGTCTCTCGGTCACGTCAAAATCCCCTACATACGCGGTGTCGATGAGAACAGGCTCGTCGGACCTGTAAGCGAAATGATTTGCGTTGAGGTAACCTCTCTCCATAAAGAAGAGGTTGTCCATCATTTCAATGACTGACATACTCAGTTCCACTCTTTCAGCCGGGAGTTGTTCACAGGCCGACCTTGTAGTGGGTCGTCGCCGGAGGCCGTGCCTTTGGGTGAGCCCGCGAAGTCCGTATGAACCATGCAGTTAATCATCTCCCATGTTGAACACTCTCGCTGGTTGAATGAGGATGTCTGCTCCTTTAGGCTGAGGCCGGACAAGGATAACCAGGTTGCGGTCCCCGGAAACGATCTTGAGAAGTCCCCGGCCGGCAGCGGCCGAGGCATTGACAGCCGCAAACCGTCCCCTAGGTACTGTCACTCCTGTCCCTCGCATGAGACGTGCGGCCTCCGACGGGGACACGGGCAGGTCGGGTATGTGAGCGAGCGCATCGGCCAGACTGATCAGCCTCTCGCGGATCAACTCCGGGCCGCCGTGAGAGACGTCATCCATGGAAATTGCGTCCTGAACATGGAACGGCCCGCTGGAGATTCTCCGAAGGCGCTCCAGCCTTCCTCCCACGTCCAGATCCCTGCCCAGATCCCTGGCGATAGCCCGAGCATACGTGCCCTTGGAGCAGATCAGTTCCAAATCCAGAATAGGTGGCGCCCACCGCGTCATCTCAAGCGCGAAGACCTCAATTTTTCTGGCAGGGACATCGGGAAAGTCACCCTTGCGGGCAAGTCTGTAAAGAGCTACGCCATTCTTCTTGACTGCCGAGTATCTTGGCGGAACCTGATCGAGCACGCCCCGGTATCTTGCCAGAACGTGTTCGATCATAGCGGCCGTTATTCCGGAAGCGTCACCCCTGCGGAGGACCTGGCCTTCCTTGTCGTCCGTATCGGTTTCCTCACCCAGGAATACGGAGAGCCGGTACACTTTCCGATGTTCGTTGAGATAATCGAGGGCTCGGGTGCCTGCGCCTATCAAGACTACCATCAGTCCCGTCGCGGCAGGATCCAGTGTTCCCGAGTGCCCGACCTTTGCGGGCTTGACCTGCTTCTTGACCGCGCGGACTACCTGATTGGAGGTGAGTCCCTCGGGTTTGTCCACAAGAAGTATTCCATGCATTGAATTGCCAGAGCCGCTTGCTGCCGAGATACAATCAGGGGTCTCTCCAGGTCGATTTTCCCGACCTTGCGGCGTCCAACGCATGAGCACCGCTGAGGGACCGCCTGTACAGGCTGTTTTCAAACCACTCCCAAGGCCGGCCAGTAATTTCGTTGGGTGGACAAAACTTCCTCAATTACTTTTGCAGCCCGAGGGTGGAGCGAGCCCAAGGAAGGCGTCGGCATTGGCACTCCGGAGTCAGGTTCGTAAGTGGCCAAGCATGTGACGACCCGTCGCACGGACTCGCTGAGCGCCGTGAGATCGTACCCGCCTTCCAGGGTAAGAATGACCTTTCCCGAGCAGTTTCGTGCAGCCGCGTCCATAAGTATGCGCATCATATATTCATAGCCTTGATCGGTTAAGCTCATTCCTCCCAGTGGATCACGGTGGTGTGCGTCAAAACCTGCGGAAACGAGTATCAACCGGGGCTTGAATGCCTCCAGCAGCGGCATCACCACCAACTGAAATGCGGCCACGTATTCCTGATCGCCCGCGCCCGGCCCGAAAGGAATATTGACCGTGTACCCCACTCCGGCGCCATGGCCCGTGTCCCGCAAAGAGCCTGTGCCAGGGTAATAGGGAAACTGATGAGTGGACATGAACAGCACCCTTGCATCTTCATAGAAAGACCGCTGAGTGCCGTTGCCGTGATGCAGATCCCAGTCTACTATGGCCACCCTTTCCATGCCGTGTCGGGAAATTGCGTATCTGGCAGCCAGGGCTATGTTGTTGAACAGACAGAATCCCATGGCCCTGTCCCATTCCGCATGATGGCCCGGAGGCCTGACCAGCGCGAACCCGTTGCGCACTTCGCCTGCCACCACGGCGTCAACGAGGTTCAACAGTCCGCCGACCGCTTTTGACGCTGCGTCCCAGGAATGGGCACAGGTGGAGGTGTCCGGATCAAGGTACGTATGGCCGCGGGCTCGGGTAGAATATATCGCTTCAACATACCGCGGAGAATGGTTCGAGCTTATCTCCTCAATGGAAGCGTTCCTGACGGAAATTGCCTTCAGGTTCAGTTCCGGCCCTATCTCATCCAGCTCGGAGTAAATGGCCTCGAGCCGTCGAGGGCTCTCAGGGTGGTAACTGCCCATCTCATGAAGCAGGTAAACAGGATCCCTAACTATTCCTGTGGGTTCCATTGCTTGTGCACCTTCCCTAAAAATTCCGGCCGGACTGACCTGTTCCGGCTCGCGCCGCTGCCGATTCGCTGATGCAGTAGCCACGTCCGCTCGATGCGTTCTCCCCAGTGAGCTGCAAGACAATCAGATCGTTAGGTCGGCTTTTTCCTGCCACAGGCCTTGAACCTAGCACTTCGGAAGAGATCAGTCAACGCATTTGGAGCCCGGTTGACCAACAGCGGATCGTTGCCTGACCGTATCCCGATCCTGTACGCGGGCGGCAAGGATACCCGTTGACACTGTCTTGCCGTACCATTAGAGTCGAACAGGAGGGAGGCGAATGTGATGCTCCTGGCAATTGACGTTGGAAACACGAATACGGTGGTGGGCCTGTTCGAGGGAGACAAGAACATCGGCACGTGGAGGGTACGGACTGTGGAGGATGCCACTGCGGACGAGTATTGGGTATTCCTTCACAACCTAGCTGTGGGTTCGGGGCCGCTGGAGAGGCTGAAGGTGGCCGGGGTCATCGTGTCCTGTGTAGTCCCGCCCTTGAGGGGCGCGCTTGAGGAGCTATCCACCCGATATCTCAAGACTGTTCCGCTTTTCGTCGGGCCGGGTATCAAAACGGGAATGCCCATCCGATATGACAACCCTCGTGAGGTGGGTGCGGACAGGATAGTCAATGCAGTGGCCGCGTACGAGAAGGTCAAAGGGGCATTGATCGCCGTTGATTTCGGGACTGCAACCACGTTCGACTATGTCAACGAGGCAGGAGAATACGAAGGAGGAGCAATTGCACCTGGCGTCAAGATTGCCGCAGAGGCGCTCTTCCATCAGGCTTCGAAGCTATTCCGGGTTGAGCTGATCGCTCCTTCCCGTGTGATAGCCAAGGACACGGCATCCGCAATCCAATCCGGCATCATATTCGGATACGCTTCGCTCGTTGATGGGATTCTTCTTAAGATGTTCGAGGAACTGGGAACCAGGCCGCGGGTCATGGCAACAGGCGGGCTGGCCCGGGTGATAGCGGCTGAGTGCAAACTCGTGGACCAGATTGAAGACGATCTGACCATGGACGGTCTGCGGATATTGTACAGGCGCAATCGTCCTGGCGGCTAGCGGTGCGTCCCAGGATTGGGCCGGCATTCTTGAATAGAACCGACCTTGGTGTCGGTTCCCGAGTGAACGACCGGCGTCCCTGCCGGTTTACCGTCTAGGGACCGGCGGTATGCCGGTCCTACCGAAGCCGTGGGGTGCACCGGCTCCGAATATGTCATCGAACTTGCCCAACCGTGTACCAAGTGTCTAGGCCGGATTGAAAGTTTGTCGGCGAGGCCTTGCGCGCGGAAAAAGTATGACTAATCTAGTGGTAAGCCCTTGAAGCTTGTGTCCCCCCCGGGCTAATAGGGCTGATCCCCCCGGGGTTTAGCGATGGGGTCCCGGGGGGTTCGACCACCCCAATCCTGCGCGCCTGCATCGAAAACGGGTGCTCCTGTGAAAAAGATTCCACACAAAATCCGACCATTAGGATGATCGTCCCGAAATAACGCCGACATTCAGGCCCAAGGCGCGGAAAGAGGTGTCCGCGCTTTTCCCCAAAGGAGATCCTATCTTTCGGGCAGACGCTCAGGTGTGCCCCTGCCATAGGCTCTCCGACCGATTGCAGGGTTCTTCTGTGGACTATCTCTGATTCCCTGCCCAGGTGGAAACACCCTGGCTGTTCATCGTTGGGCTCAAGGTTTCCTCCTTGACGGAAGTGCCTGATTCTGTTAACATTAATTGAGTAATCCTTGATAATTGTCGGCTGAACGGACCTCCGACGGATACAGCGCCGGACCGGCCAGTGAGGCGACCAACGTAAGCAATGACACTCTTCCTCGGGATGAGCTGCCGAAGGCGCTCAAGACCACCTGAACAGGTCCCGCGATCCGGGAATCAATGATACCGATCGGTTGAGCCGGGCAGAGAACTCAAGCGGATTCAGCCGAATGAACGTCAAACCCTCTCGAAATCAAGGAAGAGTATCTCCTCGGTCAATGCCGGGTCCGGGAACCTTATGGTGATCTTCAGGGTTCAACGGTGCGTCACATGAAGGACGAGAAGCGGCCCAAGAGGGACTGATCGCTGAGCCGGATGAACTGCGGGGTAAGATGGCGAACCTGAAAGGCGATCTCCCAGGTCAAGAGGAATCCTCTGATGTGTCTTCGGCCTGTGAGCCCCGATTCAGGACCATGATTGAGAAGTCGGCTTTCGGTGTGTTTCTTGCCAAGGCCGGAGTGTTGACGTACGCAAATCCGAAGATGGCGGAAATATTCGGGTACAGCCTTGATGAGATGATGGCTCAGAAGCACGTGAGAGAGTTGGTCCTCGATGCGGATTGGCCTGCGGTGGAGCAACATTTCACCAGGTTTGCAGTCTCTTCGGGAGAGTCGATCAATTGCCACTTCAGGGGCAGGACCAAGAGCGGAGAGGTCATTTACGTGGCGGTTCACGGGGCAAGAACCGAGGATGCCGATGGCGCATGCGTCGTGTACAGCCTGCTGGATGTGACACCGTTGATAGAGGCCCAGGGTCTTGTGGAGAAGGAGCTCACCAAGTTCCAGGTGCTCTATGATCTCGCTCTGGCCATGACCGCTGATCGGGGCCTCGAGGAAAACCTCTCCATGGTGGTCGAGAAGAGTCGGCAACTGTTCCGCACGGACACTGCCTTCACAGTGCTCAAGGATGACCGAACCGGAGAAGCTGCGATTCACACAGAGTCCGGCATTAAGACTGAAGCCTTCAGGAGTTTGCGCACTCCCTTCGGTGAGGGCCTTGGGGGAAAGGTGGCTCTGACGGGAAAAGGCCAGATTTTACAGGACTATTCCGAGAGCCTCTCTCCCTCCATCCGGCAGATCGTGAGAGAAGAAGGGTTGGTTTCGGGCGTTGCAGTTCCCATTCAGACTCAGCAGGAAAACGTGGGCGTGCTCTACATCTTCAATCGATCCAGGACGTCTTTCACGAAGGAGGATCTTGATACCCTGTCGCTCCTGGGAAATCTTGCGGCAGTGGAAATCACCCGCAAGCGCACCGAAGACGCGATGAGGGAGGGTGAACAGAGATACCGCTCGGTCATGGAGGCCGTACCTGACCCCATCGTGGTGTACATGGGAGGCAAGATAACGTACCTCAACCCCGCGTTCACCCGTGTATTCGGATGGACCTTGGAGGAATTGAGCTCAAGGAACCAGAACTACCTTCCCTCCGGACGACGGCCGGACACGGAGGAAATGCTGGAAACGGTCACTCGCCAGGCTGGCTTCTATGGTTTTGAGACCCGGCGCAAGAACAAGTCGGGCGAGCTGATTGACATTCACGTTAGCGCAGAGCTGCTGCGAGGACGCGACGGCAGCGTTGTAGGGAGCGTCATAGCTCTCCAGGACATTACGGAGCGCAAGCGCGCCGAAGAGGAAGTTGAGACTTACAAGAAGCGCCTCGAAGAGCTTCTCAGAAAAAGAACCGCTGAAGCGGCCGAGCTGGCTGAGGCCAACAAGAAGCTCAGCCTGGCAGTGAAGGAACAGGAACAGCGGACCCGAGAGCTTACCTTGCTGCACCATATGGGCGAGCTTCTCCAGGCTTGCCGAAAGGAACACGAGACCTTCAAGATAGTCGGAAGCATTTGCACTCAGCTCTTCCCCGCCACTTCAGGGTACCTCTGCATTCTCGATGAATCCCGCACATCGCTTGAAATCGTGGCTTGGTGGGGAGATCCGCCGCCCGCGGACGCGAACATGGGCTTTGACCACTGTTGGGCCCTGCGGTTGGGAAAGGTTCACAGCGTCGAGGATCCCAGCGTCGAACTGGTATGTCTTCACGTGGATGCGGCAAAGGATTTCATGTCCGTGTGCACTCCCGTCACTGCTCAGGGTGAGGTACTCGGCATGTTGCACGTCCGTTGGAATACGGAAAAGAGCACTCAGAGCGACGAATCCCGCCGGAGCACGATGCAATCCGTTCGCGGTCTTGTCGTGCGACTGGTTGAGCACTATGCCTTGTCGCTGGTAACCCTGCGACTTCGAGAGTCCCTGACCAGGCAGTCGATCCGTGATCCACTCACAGGCCTTTTCAATCGACGCTATATGGAGGAGTCGCTTGAACGGGAAGTCCGAAGGGCAGAGCGCAGAGCAACGTCCCTGGGGATAATGATGCTTGACGTCGACCGATTCAAGGACTTCAACGACCTTCTCGGCCATGAAGCCGGCGACATCGTACTGCGAAGGCTCGGCTCATACTTGTCGAGAAATATCCGGGGCGAGGACATTGCATGCCGCTACGGGGGAGAAGAGTTCACGGTGATAATGCCTGATGCCACGATGGAAGACGTGCTTCGCCGAGCGGAGAACATCCGGGAGGGTGCAAAGGAGGAACTCAAGATCAGTCACGGCGGTAAGATCTACGGAGTAACCATTTCCATAGGCGTGGCGGCATTCCCTGAGCACGGCCCTTCAGCCCAAGATGCTCTGGTGGCCGCGGACGCCGCTTTGTACCGTGCCAAGGCGGACGGCAGGGATCGCGTGGCCAGTGCCCTGATAGCCACGTAGCCTCCGCCCGAATTCGCGGTGGACACCGATCATTACCCCCTTTCCTGAATGCGGTGACGTGCTTTTTCGACAGGGACGCGGCTCTCGCAGCTCCGGATTGGCAGGGACCGGCACGGAGGCCGGTCCCT
>DYLG01000161.1 GCA_020722215.1 Desulfomonile tiedjei | reverse complement strand
CTGCACCCGGATGAACCGTACATTGGGTAGCCGCCCCTGCACTGCCCCCCGACTCCCAGCCCGCCTCTCCGAATGCCCGCCTTGCGGGCCAACCAGGCCCTTCTTGATTTTGCACGTGGTTTAGTATAGTTACCACCCGGAGCCCGCAGGCGCCCCATGCGGTTTTTTGTACGGCCCTCATGGTGAGAATTTGCCACGGAGAAATCCCTTTTGTCCTCGCGACTGAAAAAGGTTCTGTCGGCAGTAGGAAGGTTGATACTGGGTGTCTTCGTTCTGTTCGTGGCGTACCTGCTGGTGATCGCGGGCCTGGTGATATGGACCTTTGAGGTAAAGCTGAAGCGATGGCCGATGTTCGTTCACTCAGCGCCGCTCACTTTGAAGGTGGGCGACCACGTGGAGACAACGGGTTTCATGAAACGGCTCAGCAGGTTGGGATACGAGCAGACCTCCGACGTGATTCCTCTGCCGGGCCAGTGGCATCAGTCGGGCGCGCAGTTGAGGATCTATCTGTTGACATGCCCGATTCAGGGGCGCGGCATCGCGGGCGGCCCAGTCCAGTTGTCTTTGGACTCCAAAAAGGTTGCCTCGATCCGGCTGCTGCTGTCATCGGAAGAGGTTGGTCAGGTCATGCTCGGACCGGAGCTGCTGGACGTGATCCCCGCCCGGGGTGGTCAGCGGGAATTATGTCGAGCCGTGTATCTGGCCCGGATGAACCCGCTTCTTATCAAGGCGGTGGTCATCACCGAGGATGCGCGCTTTTATTCCCACAGCGGAATAGACCTAGTTTCCATGCGCCATGCGGTAACAGCCAACATCAGGGCCCGCCGATACATTCATGGGGCCAGCACCATAACGCAGCAACTGGTCAGAATGGCTGCGCTCAGCCACGAGAAAACGCTCTGGCGAAAATTCAACGAGGTGTTCCTGGCACTGGTCGCAGATGCGATCTATGACAAGAACACCATTCTCCAGGCGTACCTCAATCGCGTCTATCTGGGTCAATGGAACGGTCTTCCCATCAAAGGCATGGGCGAGGCTGCCCGTTTGTACTTCGGAAAAGATCAGTCGGATTTAACCCCGGCAGAGTGCGCGTTGCTCGCCGCGATGATAAGAGCGCCAAATGTGATCAATCCTTACCGCCATCCCGACAGGGCCCGGGGCAGGAGGAACATGGTTCTCGGACTGCTTCTTAAAGAGGGGGCCATCTCGCAAACCGAACATGACCTCGCCGTTGCAAGTCCCGTGACCATGAGGAAACCCGGAGCCCCACCCGTCCGAGCCGGGGCATTCCTTGACCTGGTACACGATGCCTTGAATAAGCTTTCCGGCGCAACACCGGGCGTTGAGGGACGTCAGGACGTTCTCACTTCACTTGATCCTCTTTTGCAGCATAAAGTCGGCGGCGAATTGGCCCGAGAAGAGAGCGCCGGACAGCTTTGTCATGTTATTCATGCTGATCCGGAGACGGGGTTCATTACCGCGTTCGTCGGTCCCACGAGAAAGTGGTCCGGCTCGGGAGGCGACCCGGAAACACTGTTGCCGCTCCTGCTGATTCCTGCTCTGCTTCCCGACAAATACGGCAATGCAGGGCTTACGCCGACGTCTCGTGTCTTCCCTGTCGGCAGTTCAGGTGCTTCTGTCATGCTGAGGGACGCGTTATCCAAACATGGCGGCCTCTTGCTTGGCAAGTTACTTGCCGTGGCGGGACCGGAGCGCATGAGAGAGGCGTTGAAGCAATTCGGAGTTCAGGCCCATGCGGACAAGACCGGAATTCTAAGGGTTGAACCGATGACTCCGCTTGAGATAGCTCAGGTGTACGCGATTATGGCTGTCATGGGCAATGCGGGCACACTGGGGCCTGCAATCAAGATAGGCGGTTTCACGGGAGAAGTTCCTCAAGCTCCCCGCCGGAAAGTGCAAATCGACCCGAGGGTGCTGTTCGTGATCAACCAACTTATGAAGGATCCGGAATCCATCGCCGTGAGGGAGGGCAGACCGGACGCGAGCGGGGCCGTGCCTTCCAGGCTCACGGCCCGAGACGAGTGGGGCATGTGGAGCATTGCCTATGGCCCCAGCTCGTTGCTCCTGCTCAGGCTTCAGGGTCAGTCCGACGAGACTGCGCTCAAGGCTCTTACAGACCGTATTCTGCAAGTCACAAGGTTCGGTGAAGGTCGTCCCGGGGTTCCCCCTGATGGTCTTGTCTTCCGAAAAATCTGTGTTGACTCCGGCCTCAGGGCGACATCTCTGTGCCCGAAAGTGATACGGGAACCGTTCTTGCCCGGAACCCAACCCTCTGAGTGGTGCCCTCTCCGTCATGAACACCGTTGATTCTTCGTTGGCAACCCCATTTTTCATGCGCGGCGAAGTCGCCGCCGCACGCACGATGGACGATTTATTGGAAATAACTGTATTATTCCTACAGAAAATCGGCGTCGAGCCGCAAACGTTATGTTTAGGTCAGGAGGCACGTATGGATGAATTCGTAGAGGGTCATTGGCGGATCATTATTGACACCACCTTGGAATCATTTGAAAAACACGGCTTCGAAGCCTTCTTCTTCCGTACGAGGCAGGAGGCGGTAAAGTTCATCATGGACAAGGCCTCGGATTGCAGCACTGTGGGCATTGGCGGGACTCATACGGCCAGGGCCCTGGGCATTGTTCCCATGCTCGAAGAAGCTGGTAAGGTCGTGTACGACCACTGGAAGCTGAACATCGGAACCGAGGAGGAACTGGAGTGCCGAAGAAACCAGATGCGCTCCGACCTGTTCATAACCTCGGCCAATGCCCTGACTATGACCGGCGAGATCGTCAATCGGGAAGGAGTGGGCAACAGGATCAACGCCATGACCTTCGGACCCAAAAAAGTCGTTGTGGTCGCGGGTCGAAATAAGGTCGTCCCGGATTTGGATTCAGCGATTGCCAGAATCGAGGAAAAGGCCGCTCCCATCCGGGCGATGAGCCTGAACAGGAAGACGCCGTGCGTCAAGGCCGGCTACTGCATGGATTGCGACGCGCCTGATCGAATATGCAGGATAACGAGCATCATCCATCGTAAGCCTTCCTTCACGCAGATCAGCGTGGTCATACTGGACGAGGAACTGGGCTACTAAGAATGGAAATCCACGTTACCGCCCCCAACCGCATCGACGTGGCCGGGGGCACAACCGACATTTATCCGCTGTTTCTTCTCATGGACGGAGGCTTTACCGTCAACGTGGCGGTGAACGTATTAAGCCGGGTGACCTTGAGAACCTCCGGGGCCCGCTCAATAAAGGTCTTCTCCAAGGATCTCAACGAGCGCGCCGAAGCGGGCAGCCCAGCGGAGCTGCCATTGGACGGCCCGCTCGGACTTATTTGCAGAGCGGTCAGAGCCGTACCTCCCGGGAGCCCCGTCGAAATAATAACTGAGAATGAAGCCCCGAAGGGATCGGGGCTTGGGGCCTCCAGCGCGCTCCTCATAGCCCTTCTCACCGGACTGCTCACTCTGGGGGGCAAAAAGATCCCCCCGAAAGAGCTGATCAATCTTGCCGCAAACATCGAAACCTCGGTGATCCGAGTTCCCGCAGGATTACAAGACTATATTGCAGCTCTGCTCGGAGGTGTTTCTCGAATCGACTTCGGATATGAAGGTTTCCGCCGTGAAACCGTTTCGGGTTCGGAGGCCATCGCGAGACAAATCGAGCGGTGGACGGTTCTCTCTTACACTGGAGAAGGTCGGTTTTCCGGCATGAACAACTGGGAAGTGACCAAGGATTTCATTGACGGCCAAGGAGACGTTCGGGAGAAGCTCACTGCCATCCGGGATGTTGCCCGCAGAGCAGGCGAGCTGATATCCTCCGGGGACATGGAGCAACTGGCAGCCGCAGTCCTGGAAGAATGGGACTTCCGCCGTGCTCTCGCTCCGGGGGTGAGTACTCCAAGGATCGAGTCTATGGCGGCAGCAGCAACAAATGCCGGAGCGCTGGCAACCAAGGTATGCGGCGCGGGCGGAGGAGGCTGCATGCTCACCATGGCCCCGCCTGAGCGCAGACCGGCCGTTGAGCAGGCGATTGAGCGCGCCGGCGGCAAGGTGCTCGATTTCAGCATAAGCCTGGCAGGGGTCCAAGTGACTAGTGTCGGTCATTGATGCCGAACCGCCTCGATTGCAGGGGGCAACAAGGGATCAGAATCCGTTGTGAAACAGCTATCGTCCGTATTGCGGCTTCTTCGCTTTCGTGATAGAGACATCACACTTGCGATTTGTTCCCGTCAAGGAGGTAACATGAAGAGCTTGAGAGCAATCGCTCTGCTGGTAGTGCTTATCTTTGCGCTGTCTGCTCCGTTGTCGTTGGCCGCGGATCAATGGGCAGTCATCCAGTACAAGAACAAGAAAGGAGAGACAATCTGCAAGGTGCAGAAGGTCTCCAAGAAGACCGACAAGACGGTGGACGGCCCCTTCAAGACCAAACAGGAAGCTGAGAAGGCAAAAGAGAAACGGTGCCCGAAAAAGAAATAGCTATAGTGCTCCGCCTTGAAAATATCGGGATTTGAATTCTGCCCACGGTTGCAGTGGCGATCCTTGTGATCGCCACGTTTCTCAGCCCCAATGGATGATTGGGCCGAATACCGCGAAGAGGGCCAATACAAGATTCGCCCCTACGACAGGATGCCGTCGCCCGTGGCGGGTTACAAACCCGCCCCCGCCAATCAGGGTCCCCCATCCTGAGGATTCGGTAGGGCCCGGCGTCCTTGCCGAGCCATTGAATGAACACCGGCGAGCCGCCGGTTCCACCAAGGCCGGTCTCTACCGGATACGCGAGCGTGTTCATGAATCCCAGCATAGGTCCTTTCGCAGCAGGTCACCTGCTTTGCTCCACGACTTCGGACACTTGACGGGTGAATATTAGACAATGAGGCCCAGCCTTATCGGTCGATACGTATTCAAGGAGATTGCGACCGCGTTCCTGTTCTGTTTTGCCGTCTTCCTGTTTACCGGTATGATTGCCGGTTTCCTCCCATTGCTCCAAAAAGGAATGGAGGCCGGCCTTGCGCTGACCATAGTCCTCTTCCAGGTGCTCATCAACGCCCTGCCAAGCACTCTTGTCACGGTCCTGCCACTCTCGATAGCCATTGGAATCCTTCTCGGTTTGGGGCGGATGTCCACGGACAACGAGATAATGGCTCTCAAGGCATCGGGAGTTCCCATAGTCAAACTGCTTCCGCCCGTCCTGGTAGTGGGAATCATCGGGGTGCTTTTGTGCCTCTGCTGCACGCTGGTCTTGATCCCCAGCGGCATCGCAAAGGGTCGCAAGCTTATGCATGAGGCTCTGGCAACAAGATTCGATGCCGGCCTGGAGGAACGCAATTTCTTTGACGCGCTGAAGGATCTGATAATTTACGTGGACAAGATAGATTCCGACAGGGGAGTCATGACGAATGTGTTTATTCGGGAATCTTCGCAACCGGACGAAATCAAAACCATAATCGCACGAAAAGGCAGAATGGCGCCCGACCCGGAAGGCAAAGCGTTGATCCTGGATCTTCGCGAAGGAACCGTTTTGACTGAGGATCGGAACGGAGATTCTACCGGTCCTTTGGCTTTTCAGAGCCTGGTGTTCCGTCATCAGGTCCGGGACGTGGGAGTGGAAACGGCGCAGAAAACCCTTGAAGAGAGTTCGCTCATCGAAATCACGGAAAGGGTGCGCGCCGCAGAGGAAAAGGAGAAGGTTTCAACGGGTCCTGAAAAGGAGTTTTACCAAAGAATCACTAAGTTAGGGCGCCTTATCATCGCCCAGAGGTTCACGTATCCTTTTGCCTGTCTGGCATTGGCACTGATGGCCTTTCCCATAGGCGTGATCACTATGGGAAGAAGCAGGTTGAACAATGTTTCAGTTGGATTGGTAGCCATTTTCGCCTACTACGCGCTGACCTTGACCGCAGAGCGAATAGCCCGGTCGATGTCGGCGGGGCCAGAGCTTATCATGTCGCTTCCGCCAGTTATCTTCATCGCATTGGCCGCATATTTCATCCGGTGTGTGCGTCTTGAGATAACTCCTCTGCCGATCCTTGTTCTCCAGAAAGGGATCCAGGCTCTGCGACGCCAATGACTACAGGCCGATTCCCAACGATTTGACCGACTACCGCGTCGTCTATCCCCGAGGATGATATAAGGCATGGATTTGCTTGAGTCGCTGGCGGGCAACATGAGTGTAGATCTCGGTGGTAGAGATGTCGGCATGGCCCAACATCAATTGCACCGACCTGAGATCCGCGCTGTTCTGCACCAAATGCGTCGCGAATGAATGACGAAGAGTATGCGGAGAGATGTTCTTGGTTATAAGAGCGTGCCTGGCATACTTCTTCACGATCTTCCAGAACCCTTGGCGCGTCATGGGACCGCCCCTGCGAGTCACGAACAACGCCGGGGACCTTCCTGCGCCCAACAGAACAGGCCGAGCTGTGTTCATGTAGTCCATGATGGCTTTTGATGCGGGTATGCCAATGGGAACCACCCGCTCCTTGGATCCTTTGCCCGTTACCGTGACACAACCCATCTCCAGGTCAACCTGAGACGATTCCAAGGTCACGAGTTCCGACGCTCTGAGTCCGGCAGCGTAAGCAAGTTCGAACATGGCCGCGTCGCGTTTCCCTTCAGGCACGGACTTGTCCGGCGCGGCCAGCAGCGCTTCCACCTCGGCGGACTCAAGGTAAGCAGGAATCTTCCTGGGCAGCCGAGGCGACTCGATCAGCTCCGCCGGATCCTCGGAAATCTCGCCCCGTTCGATCATGAACCGGAAAAAGCCTCTAAGACACGAGGTCTTTCTCGCTCTGCTCCTTGTGCCAAGGCCGCGCTGGTCGAGCATTGCCAGGAACATGCGGATGTGGTCCCTTCGGACGTCCCGTACACCCTTGATCCTGCCTTCGCACGCGATGGTGAAAAAGTCACGAAGATCCGAGGCATAGGATTGCACAGTAAGCGGGGCCAGTCCTCTGTCCACGATCAGGTGGTCCAGATAAGCGGCCATGGCCAATTCCATTTCGGAAAGCCCTTGGTCGGGGTTACGCAGAGTCATGGGAACCGAACCGGAATTACCAATCCGACTACCAAGACACCAACGCGACCGGGAAATCCCCGAGAATAATATCTTCTTGGCGCCTTTGTGTCTTGGTGGTTCGTCTTCTCCCCTCGGGCGAAAGAATCCTTTCAAATCAAGATCCTGCCGCGGCGCCTATCAGAAAGCCGCGACTCTTCCGTCCGGGAAGAACGCCTCTTCCATTTGGATGAGGTGCTCCTTGAGCCGATCCCTTATCTCTTCCAGCCGGTCAAAATCAACGATCTTCTCGCCGTGTGCGTCCACGACGTAGAAGATGTCAGCGGCTTGGTCCACTTCCGTAGTGATTTTGGTCAGGATTATGTCCAGGCCTAGCGAAGATACCGCACGCGTGATGTCATAAAGGAGGCCGGGGCGATCGTGGGCATACACCTCAATGATGGTTGCTCTGTCCGACGCGGCGTTGTCCACCTCAACCCTGACCGGAAACCTCGGCGCGAACTTGCCCGGCAAAGACCTTGAAGCCTTGCGCCGAGCGGCAACCAGCTCGTGGACATCCGCCTCTCCTGCCAGCACCCGCGCGAAGTCCCGCCGAAACTTTTCCCATTGGTCGGGATCGCTCAAGGGCTGGTGATTGTCATCCACATGAAAGGTGGCAATCGCCATATCGGGTTTCATGGAATGGCTCCATGCGCTGAGTATGTTGATCCTGTTTGCCGACAGGGCGCCCGAGATCATGAAGAACAGACCGCGGCGATCCTTGGTGATGAAGGTTATGGAGCTGTATCCGGGCCTGCGATGGTCCACGCGGCTCAGTATCAGATCGTCCGCGTCCAGGGCGGTCTTGCCGTGATCTCTGAGATAAGTTCGCACCCATACGAAATGGTCCACGATAATCCCCGGATAGAAATCGAGGAGATACCGTGACGGTGCGCCGTCCAGAAAACTTTCCAGTTCCGCGCCCTTATATTCGGCGGGAACTTTCTCTCTGATCACTGCTTTTATCTGTTGGAGCCAATCTCCGAGATCCTCACCCTCTGCGCTTTCGCCTTGGATCACATCAAGGGTGCGGTAATAGAGTTCTTCCAGCAGCAGACCCCTCCAAGAGTTGAAGCCCCGTGGTCCGACCGCCCTGAGATCCGCGTGTGTCAGCAACAACAGCATATCAAGCATTCGCTTGTGCATGAGGCTTTCGGCAAAACGACTGAGCAGGCGCACGTCGTGGAAGTCTTTCTTGAATGCCAGGTGACTCATGGCGAGGTGATTACGAATGATGAAGCAGACGTCGTCCATATCCTGCTTGGAAAGACCGAGGCGTTGCAGCACAGGTTTGGCCAAGGCTACTCCTCTGAGTTCGTGGCCGGGCCCGCGGCCCTTGCCTATGTCGTGCAGCAGGCCGGCAAGGTAGAGAAGCTCGGGCTTCTCGAGATCGCCGTACACCTTCCGAATCAGCGTATCACCGTGCCGGTCCGATGAATTGCCGAACGAATCGACATTCTCAAGGACCATCATAGTGTGCCTGTCCACGGTGTACTCGTGGTAAGCGTCGTGCTGCCGCAGATACCGGACCCGTTCAAAATCGGGAATGAACAGCTCCAGGAAACCGGTATTCATCATTTCCATAAGGGCTTTTGAGATGTGTCCTTTTGAACGAAGTATCTCCATAAATGTGGCATTGACGTCCGGATCCTCCACCCATCGCTTGCCTAGCGTTGGCAGCCGATTCCCGATAAGGTCCAGAAGTCTGATGTCAAGATTTGAGCCGGTTTGGGCAACAAGCTTGAATGCCTGGAGCATTTCGGGAGCGCTGAGGCTCTCTGCCGTTTCATCGAACCGGTTGATTCCGCTTTTTCCTATATGGAACGAGTTGTCCAGTTTCATGCGCTTTACCTGGGCTTCAGACGAGGGAATGAGAAAAAGCCTTGCCCGGGCAAGCACTCGTTGGCCGAAGAGTTCCGCTGTGGCTGAATGCCTGTAATATTCCCGCATGAAATTCACAACAGCCGGACGTTCCGGAGTATCGGCGAATCCCATCTGTTCAGCCAGCGTGGACTGGGCCCCGAACCCCAGTCTATCGTCGCGGCGGCCGGCGAGATAATGGAGCCTGGTTCTAACGCCTGCCAGG
>DYLG01000160.1 GCA_020722215.1 Desulfomonile tiedjei | reverse complement strand
GTTCATTCTTTCTTCGCGGTCAACTCTTGCTCCTACTTGAACCTGGAGAGAACCCCGACCTGTCGATTCCGCCCCACCGCTTCCTCCTTGCTCCTACTTGAACCTGGAGAGAACCCTCCCGAGGAACGGTTTCACGATGTGAATCGCGTCGCTCGTGCACAGCTCGTGGCAACAAAAGCATGAAATGCACTGGCGATAGTCGATGACCATCTTCCCCTTTGTCTCGGAGATCGCCCCAGGCGGACAGTGTTCGAGGCACACCTTACAGCGCGAGCACACCGACGGGTCGATGTGCGGTCTGGTTACCATCTGATCTTCGAGGAACCTTCTCAACAGGTTGCTCTTGGACAGATTCCACGTGACGGTCATGGATTTGGGGGGCTCAAAATCGGTCAAAGGGAATCCGTTGAGGCTGTCCCCCAGCACGCGAATCTTGTCTTTTTCAGTGACCCCGATCCCCATTGAACGGGCCAGCGCGCAAGTCCTAAGATCTTCCGCCCTGAACCCGAGCATGCGACACACCGTGGCGTCCAATGCCACTCCGTCGGTGGACGCGGCAATTATGCCCACATGGCGGGGCGTTCCGTTGTTCGGCCCGGTGCCTTCCATGCCGAGTATTCCGTCGATCACGGAAATCGCGGGCTTGACTTTCTCGTAGATCTGAACCAGCGCGGTGGCGAAACTGTCGCAATCCCGCCCCGCGCGCAAGTGCCATGCGGCCTTGTCCGTCCCGATCACGGTTCCGAAAAGGTTCTTCACAGCCAGGGTGAGAAACATCTGACAATGCGTCTTGAGCTTTGCCAGGCTGATCACCGCGTCGAACTCGAACACTTCCCTGGCCAGGTCCATTCTGCGAAAGAGGCGTCCATCGGAAAACTCGACGCTCAGCTTCTCTTTGAACGGAACCAGTTTTATGCCGAACTTTTCCAGCATGGGATCGTACCCGGATTTTGACGCGACTCTCACGAGATTCCCCAGCGGAGGACTGTCCCCAAGGAAAGGTGTGCCGCCGGCGTCTTTCACCAGGGCTGCGACCGCGCCCACAAACGCGGGGTGGGTCACGATTGCCTTCTCAGGCCGAGCCGACATAAGAAGATTCGGCTTGAGCAGTACCCGGTCTCCTCGTTTGACAAAACGATCGATCCCGCCCAGATCGGTCATGATGTTTGTAAGAGCCGCATCAAGACCGGCCGGATCGTAATCCTCGCATCGTCGAATTGAAACTGTAGCTTCCATGAAACCTCTCTAGCACCTTGGGGACAAAAGGTAAAGCGGCAAGCCGCCGGCCACAGTTCCACACCGGTGAATGCCGGAAAAAAGCAAAAATTGGGTATTGACCGCCAATGCGTTTTTTATTAATGTAAATGCGTTGAGGTCCGGAGTCTCGGCGAGACCCGGAACCGAGTGTTTCCTTTAACATAGCCGCCTGGATCCATGCGACCGGGACGGAAGGACATGAATCTAACTTGGAAACAAGCCTTCCTGCTCGGAGGGCTTTTTTTGTTTCAGAAGATTTCCATGGAAATCATCCCCGCATCCGCTCAGATGAAACAATGGTCGCGGCGCTGCAAAGCCCAAGGGAAAAGCATCGGATTGGTCCCGACCATGGGATACCTCCACGAAGGGCATCTCAGTCTCATACGCAGATGCAGAGCCGCGACGGACAGCGTAGTGGTGAGCATATTCGTCAATCCCACCCAGTTCGGGCCAGGAGAAGACCTCGACCGTTACCCCCGCGACGAGGAGGGCGATTTGCGAAAGTGCCGTGAATTGGGCACGGATGCGGTTTTCATGCCTGACGCTTCCCAGATTTACGGCCCGAACCACCAGACTTACGTTGAAGTAGGGCCTGTTGCCGAACCGCTCTGCGGAGCCACCAGACCGGGGCATTTTCGCGGAGTGGCCACCGTGGTGCTCAAGCTTTTCAATATTGTGCTTCCGGACAGGGCCTACTTCGGATCCAAGGACTACCAGCAGCTCCAGGTGATCAAGACCATGGTCCGGGACTTTGACCTGGATGTGGACGTTGTAGCTTGTCAGACGGTCCGGGAGCAAGACGGGCTGGCCATGAGCTCCCGCAATGCGTATCTCTCCCCCGAGGAGAGGAACGAGGCCTTGTGCCTGTACAAGGCACTAACCCGCGCCAGGGCCTTGTTCGCAGCGGGAGAGACGAATGGGGATAACTATTTGAAAGCAATGCGGGAAATCATAAGTCGTGAGCCGAATGCCGAGATCGACTATGTCAGTCTCGTTGATCCGGAATCGCTCCAAGACCTCGAAAAGGTGGATTCACGAGCGCTGGCGGCTTTGGCCGTAAGAGTGGGGCGCACCCGACTCATTGACAACATGCTTTTGGAATAGGGCACGCCGGCTTAGTGCTTTGTTGTGAAAACGCGGTCACGTATGAACGACCTGCCGGCGTCCCTGATCGTCATTCCGGCGCAAGCCGGAATCCAGTCCCGGGCAGAACGCGGGATGGCCCCCGTCCCGCGGGACGCGGGATTCGCCGGGGTGACGCCGACCCGATTGGGGAAATCGATTAGTTAGGATGCCAGGACTACGAATTCACAGCCGAATCTTTTCGGATGCCGTTTGTTGGAGGGAAAGATGCAGCGGATCATGTTGAAGTCCAAGATACACAGGGCGAGGGTGACAGAGGCGTGCATCGACTACGAAGGAAGCATCTCGATCGACTCGCGGCTCCTTGAAGCCGCGGACATCCTCGTTCATGAGCAGGTGGACATCTACAACATATCCAATGGTGAACGGTTTACCACGTACGCCATCAAAGGCGAACCAGGCTCGGGCGTGATCTGCCTCAACGGCGCAGCAGCGAGAAAGGTCGCGGTCAACGATCTGATAATTATCTGTTCATATTCAGCCATGGAAGAAGCGGAATGCCGCAAACACGTGCCCCGGGTCGTTCTTGTGGATGAAAAAAACCGGATGGTAGACACGACTCGGGCCGCGGCGAATTTCTAGTCAGAGCCCGGCAAGAAATAGATATTGAAGGGTTCTCGTTGGCACGCGGCGGGCCGCCGGCGCCACCAAGACCAGCCCCTACCGGATACGACCGCATTAAGGAAAACCTGTTATTAGTTCAGGCCCGATCAAGATCCTCCCGCGTAAATGAACCGGGGGGCATGGTGTCTTGTTCAGATCCCTGCCGTCGCGGGGGTTTGGATTCCTTGGCCTGCTGCTGAGCGACGCTCCCCAGGAAGTCGGGAAGCTCAAGCCCCGCCATCTTTGCCAATTCGTGCATGGGAGGAATCACCCCCAGAAAACGCCTGCCCAGATCGGACATCCCGCCGGAAGGCCCGCCGGAATCCCAGACCATGACTTTCTCCAGGGGCAGATTCTTAATGGCCTCGGACTGTATCCGGGCGACATCCATGAGCTTCTCGATCAATAGGAACGACGCTGCCAGCGAGGGCTCACTCTTGCAGCTTTCCACAAGAGAACTGTACCCAAGAGCCTTGGATTCCAGGATTGCCTGGGTTCCCCGAGCCTCCGCCTCCATCCGGATCTGGACTCCCTCGGCTTCACCGGTCGCGATGAGAACCCTCTGTTCCTTCTGCGCTTCTGCTTCCACAATGGCCTTCCGCTTGGCTGCCTCGGCGGGGACCACCACTTCCGCTTGGAGTCGGGCCCGTTCACGCTCGGCCTTGGCTTCTTCAGCGGATTTCTGGGCTTGCTCCTGGGCTACTCTGATTGAGCCGTCGGCCTTCACCCGGGCTGATTCCGCGGAAGCCCGAGCCTCTTCCTCGGCCACTCGCTGCGTAGCGTGGAAACCGGCCTTTCGAGCATTCGCTCCGGTTTCCGTCTCGACTGCGGAGGCATCCAGCAAGGCTGTTTGCTGCCTGCGGTCGCGCTCGGCATCAGTCTCCCCGATAGAGGCTGCGGCATTGGCTGCGGCAACGGCCTTCCTCCGGTCTCTTTCGGCTTCCGCCTCTCCCACTGAGGCCTCGGAATTGGCCATTGCAACAGCCTTGCGCGTATCGCGCTCACGCTCTGCCACACCGATTCGGCCTCGCTTCTCCTCTTCCGCGACATCTACCTGAGCCTTGTTGATCACTTCAGCAGCCGCTTTGCGCCCCAAAGCCTCGATGTACCCGCTCTCGTCCTCGATGTCCCTGATGTTCACGTTGATAAGAGCCAGACCGATCTTTTCCAGCTCAACTGACACCGCCTCATTGACTTTTGCCATGAACGCCTGGCGGTCCCGGTTGATGTCCTCGATTTCCATGGTAGCAATGACCGCGCGCATCTGGCCGAGGATTATGTCCTGCGCCTGCTTCTTGATGTCTTCGACGGTCTGACCCAGAAGCCGCACCGCCGCATTTTGCATGATGCCTTCTTCAGTGCTGACCGCAGCGGTCACCGTTGTGGGAACGGAGACGCGGATGTTCTCCTGGGAAAGCGCGCTGTCCAACTCAATGGGCACGACAAACGGTTCCAGCTCAAGCCATGCGTACGACTGAAACACAGGCCACACAAATGCCGCTCCTCCATGGACGCACTTGGCCACACCTTTGCCCGTGCTGCCGTAGACCACGAGGATCTTGTTCGAGGGGCACTTCTTGTACCGAGACGCAATGCCCCAGAGGACGAACAAGAGCACAATCGCCAGAATTACCATGATAAATAGCGTCATCCACATGCCTCATACCTCCTCCCGAATCTCCATCGGCTTCACTTCCAACGTGTTCTCGTTGATAACTCCGGTCACCCGAACTCTCGCGCCCGCCGGTACAGGCTCTCCGTCGGCTGCCTTGGCATTTACGAAGCTGACTGTTCCGCTTACCATGACTCGGACCTTGCCAACACCGTCCTTGGGGAGATTGATGTACACAATGCCTTCTTCACCGACTGCCGTCCATACGGATAGGTTGCCGGTTTCCTGCAACTGCAATACTTTGTAAATGAGGAACGAAATCAAGAACATGGCCGCAAGGCCCCACAGAAGGCTAAGTACCAGCGCCCATACCACGGATGTGCCCGACATGAGGTACAAAGCCCCAGCCCAACTGAACAGCATGCCGAAGGCAAGTATCGAACGAACTGAAACCAGCGAGAAAGTAATCTCGCCCCCGAAATGATGCCCATGAGAGTCCCCCCCGGCATCCCCATGGTCGACGCCGGCATCTACCGAGTGATCCATGGACAGGTCATGCGCGTCGGTCCCGTGGTCGATATCCATGCCCAGCAGCAAGCCTATCATTTGCCATATGAAGAGCACGGTGAAGAAAACGGCTGCACACAGGAGCCCTTGGTTCAGAGAACCCAATCCCGACCACCACGCTTCCATCGGACTTCTCTCCTCCCGTTTTGTGCGCCTCGGAGGCTGTTGAGGGGGATCCCCGCAAGAGAATCGCTCAACTTAGCTCATGATAGCATTTTCGCATAATCAGCGAAAAAACGCAGCCTTTCGTTTGGGTCGGCCTGTACAAAAGAAAGACCCTTGCCGATTGGTAGGAAGGCAAGGGCCTCCCGACTGCCATCTTCTTAAAAGGTAGGTTTAAGGGTAGGCATGTAATTGAGACACCGGCCTATGCGGAGTAGTTCCAGGGTCCAACGGAAAATTCCGAGATATGCGGTCGTGTTTCGGCCGGCCAATCCTGTTTCCCGCGAGCGGGAATAGAAGGAAGGTTCTGCACAGAACCTCAAGCAGGGATGCGGAAATCCCGGAAATCAGATGACCGGCTCAAGAGCGTCAGGCAATTCCGCGATATTTCTCAGGACTCGCCGAGGGCGGTGCATTGCAAGCTCTTCGGCCGAGAACACGGGACCGGTCACCGCGAACGCGTCGATGCCGGCATTCCGGGCTGCTTCTATGTCCAGGGGTGTGTCGCCGACATAGATGGTATTGCTCTTGGCAGCGCCCACGGAGCGGATAAACTCCTCAAACATGTCTGCTGCGGGCTTGGGCTTGAATCCATCCTCTGCGCCGATAATCATCTCTACCATGCGGTCGAACCCGAGATGTTCGGCAAGCTTCCGCGCGTAAAAGCCCCGTTTGTTGGTCACTATTGCAGCGCGTACCGTCCCGTTCAGTGCCGCGAGAGTCTCTATCGCGCCAGGCATCATGGCGGATTTTTTGAGAAAGACCGTGTCGTAGTAGTCACGGAAGATCTTTACCCCTTGAGGTCCTTCCCCGGGTTTGAGATGCGCATTGAGAAACGGGATGAGAGCGTAGTTGGTCTTTCTGGCGACCTGTTCTTTTGTCATCAACGGATAGCCCAGTGTCCGAAACATGTGGTTGAACGCGTCCGCTATGCACTCCACGGAATCCAGGAGAGTTCCGTCCAGGTCGAATGTAACCGCTTCCACTTTTCTGGTCAGCAGCCATGGAACCTCTGAGAATCCTTCGACGCGCAGGCAGGGGATGCCTTCGCGGGCGCAATAGACGAACAAATCCTTGAGCCCGAGCACCAGATCGGCTTCCCGCGCCGCATGGCGGTCCGACTCGCCGTCGCCGATAAGGATGATCTTGTCATATTGCGACCGAAACCGGCGGAGCACCCCGAGCTTGCATGTGCCGCACGTTCCACATTCAGGATCAGCGTATGGGCTGTGAATCTCCACTCGGCCGCTCTCTCGCAATACGAGCCGATTGACGAAAACCTCCAGACCGCTGATCCCGTGATTCGCGAAAAGCTTATCTATGGTGAGATCGAATCCGTCGGATACGATTTTCACGTCTATGCGGTTTGCTTGGGCCCATTGAAGAAATGCAGGGAACGCCGGATCCAACGCCGCATGATTCTCCACAAAGCGTGCCATACTCGCCGGACTCATGCGCATCAGCGGAGCCACCGCTTCGTACACTGCCTTGGATCCGATCTCGCCGATGAGATAGCGCTTCACGTGATAGCGCCATTCCGTGGAGATAATGTGATCCCGGATGAGACGGTTCACCGTGTCCTTTGTGGACACCGTGCCGTCGAAGTCGCAAAGAATCAGGACTCGGTTACTGGAGTTCATTGGGTTCTTGTTTCGCGACGGGACGTTAGCAACAGACAGGAGCCCTCAGAAGATATCCACGATTTCGAACTCGCGCAGTCCGTCAGGTGTTCTCACTTCCACCACGTCGTCCGCGTGCTTGCCTATGAGAGCTTTTCCCAGAGGCGAACTCACCGAAATCACACCGTTGGGGATGTCAACTTCGTCCTCGCCCAAGAGTCTGTAAACTTTGCGTTCGCTCGTATCCACGTCCTCGATTGTGACCGATGTACCGAACACAACGCGATCCGGTTTAGGCCTGTTTTCCAGGTCTATGATCTCGCACGCGGAAATGCGTTCCTGGAGGTCTTTAATGCGTGTTTCCAACAAGGCATGTCTCTCTTTGGCGTACGTGAACTCCGCGTTTTCGGAAAGGTCGCCGTGCGCCAGAGCAATCTCGATCTCCTTAAGTATTGCGGGCCTTTCAACGCGTACCATACGATCCAGGTCCTCCTGGAGCTTCTTGTATCCTTCGGAAGATATTGGGCGAGTCTTCATAGTCACAAGGATCCTCCACTATGTGGAAAACGTCGAATCAGCATTCCTTAGGTTGATACAACCCCTTGAAACAACAAATCCCGGCGAGCACCTGTGGGCGCTCACCGGGTCGGGTGTCTGATCGACCAAATTCATGTATTTTCCGCGTTCTTACCAGATTCGTCGCAGCGGGTCAACCTATTCGGCGGCCCGGTTCGCACCTCAAATGGGCGAACATAATGCCCGGGCGGGCGGGTTTGAAACCCGCACTCAGAGACGGGTCGAAGTGCTACGTAATGGTCTCGTCTTCGATTCGGATGATCACCGGGGGCTCCTTGACCACGTCCAGGTCGGCAACCTCCGCGATGGCCCGCCGAACGTCCGCTTCTCTGGCCGTGTGAGTCAGGAAGACCACCGGAACGCCGGCGGATGTGTGTCTGCCCTTCTGAATCACCGAATGAATGCTCACCCTGTGGCGTGCCATAACCCCCGAGATCTTGGACAACACTCCGGGGCTGTCAGCAGCCTGTACGCGCAGGTAGTAGTTGGTCACGACATTCCTGATGTCCGTGATGCCAGAGGCAGAGATCCGGTCCTCGGGATAGCCCGCGGGAGGCACCCTTGTCGCGCATCCGGCAGCAATGTTTCTGGCAATTTCAACCAGGTCGCCCACTACAGCGGAAGCAGTGGGCTCCTTTCCGGCTCCTCGGCCCAGGAAAAGCTGTTCATCCGCCGCGTCGCACTTCAGGTAGATCCCGTTGAACACCCCGTTCACTCGTGCCAGAGGGTGATTCCTTGGGATCATGGTGGGATGCACGCGGGCCTCAAGTCCTTGGGCGGAGTCGTTGATTACTGCCAGGAGTTTGATCTTGTACGAGAATTCCTTGGCCATCTGAACATCGAACGGGTCTATTCCGGTGATCCCTTCCACGTGGATCCGGCTCACGGGAACCCGGATGCCGTGTGTCAAACTCAGCATCAGCACGAGCTTATGGGCCGCATCGATGCCTTCAATGTCAAGACTGGGGTCGGCTTCTGCATAGCCGAGGTTCTGTGCCTCCCCAAGCACTTGATCAAACGAAACGCCCGGGGTCTCATCCATAGCTGTGAGAATGAAATTGCAGGTTCCATTGAGTATTGCCAGTACCTTCTCAAATCGGTTGGCAACGAGAGCTTCCCTGAGCGATCGGAGAATCGGAATGGACCCTGCCACCGCGCCCTCGAAAGCGATCTGGGTTCCGGCCTGGTAAGCCGCTCCGAAGATCTCGGCCCCATGTTCGGCGAGCAGAGCCTTGTTTGCGGTGACCACATGCTTTCCGTTTCTCAAGGCTGTCAGGACAAATGTCCGAGCGGGCTCGTATCCTCCGATGAGTTCGGCAACGATTAATATATTGGGGTCCTGAAGAACGTCATCAGCGTTCGTGGTGAGAATCGATCGATCAATCTTGACCCCTCTGTCCGTCTCCACGTCCAGGTCAGCGACCCGCGCCAGTCTCAAACTCATCCCCACCCTTGCCTCGAGCACGTCCCGATTTTCTTGCAGCAGCTTCGCCACTCCGGAACCGATGGTCCCGAAGCCGATAAGACCTATGGAAATCTCTTTCATGAAAACCTCCGTGGCCCGAGGGGCCACAGCGAACGAAGAAAATTCCGGGGTGTCTTGTCCGTGGCTTCGCCCCGGATAATAGCAGGGTTCGATTCAGCGCTATAGGCTCCAGTGGCTT
>DYLG01000159.1 GCA_020722215.1 Desulfomonile tiedjei | reverse complement strand
TGGCTAAACCACCTTGACAGCATCGGCCCGTCATACTATAAAAAAATGGGAGGATTAGCTATGTCAGGGAGCATCTTGCGCGGAAAACACCTGCTTGCGGTTGACGATGAGCCTGACGTCCTGGATATCCTCATAGATGAATTGGAGGACTACGGAGTCCGGGTGGACAGAGCGTCAACCTATGACGAAGGCATTCAGAAGCTTGCGTCGTTGACCTATGACATCGCAGTCCTCGACATCATGGGAGTGCGAGGTTTCGAGTTGCTCCAGTTTGCGGTAACCAAGAAGATTCCGGTAGTGATCTTGACAGCCCACGCACTGAGTCCTGAAACACTGAAGAGGTCTATAGAGCTTGGCGCACGAGCCTATCTCCCCAAAGATCAACTTGGCAAGATCGCTCCTTTTCTGGAGGACGTGCTTACTCTTAGCTATCAATCGGCATGGAAGGCCGTCCTTACCAAACTGGGGGCCTCCTTCGGCAAACGCTTCGGTCCGGAATGGAGAAAGTCCGAGAAGGAATTCTGGGACAAGTTCGAAAAAGAGTTGGGTCTGAATGAATCAACCATAATCCAATAAGGAAAGAGCGCGATTCCCGTTCGGCAGAATTCGGGGGTTATAGGTGGCCATCAAGAATATACAGACTGCTCATCTCGTCCACGACCTGAAGAATCCCGCCAACATAATCGAGACCGGGGCGAGGTGTCTGCTGGAAAAGCAAAGCCGCTACGGAGAGTTGAATTCCAAGCAGGAAAAAGTGATCCAACGCATGCTGCGCAGCGCCATGAAGATCAAGAACCTGGCCAACAGCATGCTTGAAGTGGACATGGCCACGCGGGGCATCACAAGGATTACGGAGTGCTGCCTTACGGATGTGATTAAGTCCGCCCTGATGGAGGTGTTCGATCTTGTTGACCCCTCCGTCTCAGAGGCGCTGGAGCACGCAAACACCTTTCAGAGACTCCGAGAAGTGCTCGGCGCGAGAGATGTGTTTCTCGAAGCCGAAGAGACAAAGATATCGAGACCCATCCGCACGGATGAGACCAAGCTGTGTCTGGTGATTACCAACCTTCTGTCCAATGCCCTGAAATTTAGGCAAAGGTGCATTTTCCTCAAATGCTCCATGGATGGCGACTCCATCCGCGTGTCAGTCAGGGACGACGGACCGGGGATTCCTGAGAGCTATCATCAGCAGATCTTCGACCAATACTTCCAGTGCATCCAGGTGGAGGATTTCCCTGTGCGAGGCCACGGGCTTGGCCTCGCCGGAGCACAGGCCCTTGTTGAGGCCTTGGGCGGCCGCCTGTACCTGTGTAAGGCGGACAGGGGAGCGGAGTTCGTCGTAGAGTTCAGTTCATGCGCAAATGAATAGAGTCTGTGGCGTAATGGATCTTGCTGCCGGGACGCTTCCACCGACGCGACACGGCAATCAGATTTGGCCGAGTCATCTTGGGGACAGGACATAAGTACGCGATGTCGCATATACGGTCCCGTATCGGGTAGGGCCGGCCTCAGTGGCGGTCCCCGCCGAATACGCGACCTTACTCATGAAACGAAGCACCAAGTGCGGCTCACGGTCCATTGTAGGGGCGACCGGGCGGTCGCCCCTACAATCTCAGTACACGATGGCGCAAATGCCTGATCACTGGAGCTTGTCGCTCTTGGGAAATCTTGCCGCCAATTCTTCGAGGTGCTCTGCGAGCACGGCAATGGTGCGCAGAATGTCCGAGTGCTCCTTGCCGTGGTTCTCCACGAATTGGCTCCAGACTTTGGCTATCGCGGCCAGGTTACCCGACAACTGACTCACGTGTCGCCTCATTTGGACGACCTCACTTCGCAATTGATCAAGCTCGGGAGCTTCGCTCATTCCGTCTCCAGTGGTTGCTGCATTCGTTCAAGATAGGAAAGCCTCTCCATCAGTGGGGGGTGAGAGTAGTTGAACCAGACATAGAAGGGATGAGGGTTCAAATTGGCGAAATTGTGCACTGCAAGCCTCTTCAGCGCGATGCTGAGGGATACTGTGGACCCGAGAAGCCTGGAGGCAAACGCGTCCGCATCCCTTTCGAACCGGCGTGACAGAGCAGCGGCCGGCGGTCTGAAAAAAAACCAAACATTCTGCCAGAATACCGCGATGATGAAAAGCGCGGAATAGGGCCAGGCTCGGTCAAGGCCGAACGTCGTGTACAGAAGATCCCATTCGGCAAGACGTTGAGTGAAATAGAGGACAATTAACAGAATCGGGAGACCGAGCATGATGGACTTCAGGACGTGCCTCAGCCTGAAGTGACCGATTTCATGAGCAAGCACGGCAACTACCTCGTCGTGTTCGTGGGAATCGATCAATGTGTCATAGAGCACTATTCTCCTGGTCTTGCCCAACCCCGTGAAATAGGCGTTGGAGTGACCGCTTCGCTTGCCCGCGTCCATCCTGAACACGCCGCCGGTCTTGAGCCCGGCCTTCTCGGTCAGTTTTCTCAGCTTTTCTTCCAGCACCACATCGTCGATCGGATCAAACTTGTTGAACAGAGGAGCCACAAGCACAGGATACAGCAGCACCAACGAGAACTCCACTACAGCCACGCTCAGGAAGCCCCAAAACCACCAGTCCCAGGGGAAAACCCGGATCAACCAAAGTACTGGGGCAATAAGGGCCATGAGAACCATCGTCGAAACCAACAGTCCTTTGATTTGATCGAATACCCAGGTCTTAACGTCCGACCGGTTGAACCCGAATCTCTGCTCGATGCTGAAGGTGTAGTAGTAATCAAAGGGAAGTTCCAGCAGGAAAAAGAGCACGAACAGGCATAAGAAGAAGAGCAGGCCGGTCTGGACGAAGCCGGAGACCAATTGGACGGAAAGCCGTTGGAGACCGGTAAGCACTCCCGACGCGATCAGCCCGAGAACCGCAATTCCATGGACGCCGGCGTGCATTGCGGCCATGGAACCTTTCGCAGCGCAATACGCGTTCATTCTTGCAAGCTTTTCCAGATCGACGAAAGGCTCGAACAAGCGCGGAACCTGGGGGTCCGACGCGAGCAAACGCCTGACGTTGAGACGCTCCAGCAAGATCGAGAAAATGACGTGAAGGGAATACACAGAAAGGAAGGCCACGGAAAGGGCGTTTATTTTGATCATATTCCGACGGTCTCGATTCGGCAGGCGGCACAACTTTTGAGCAACAGCCGGCCATACAGCGGATGGTACTCTGTATAGCATGCCCCGCTGGAGATGGAAACCCTCGGCCTGATCTGCGGCCTCTTGTAGTCGTTGCCGGAACAGATTTCCGATTTGTCGGCAGGGACGGGTTTCAAACCCGCCCGTCCGCGAAAGCCACTCGTAAAGGAATCTTGGCAAAAGGCCATAGGAGCGTTTTTCGTTTCATTGCGAGTAAGCGGCTGGTTGGTCAATGATATTGATGTGTTAGCGTGGAAGGAATGATCGCTTGACGAGACGAACAGAGTGGGGCTATATTATGCGTTTAATTGAGAGAGCTAAGAGACTCCCGAAAGGAGGCCCCCTATGGGGATGGCAAAGTACTTGTTTTCATCCGAGTCGGTCACTGAAGGCCACCCCGACAAGATCGCGGACAGAATATCCGATTCCATCCTGGACGCCATGCTCGAGCAGGACCCCAAGTCCAGGGTCGCCTGCGAGACCCTGGTCAATACGGGACTGGTCATAGTTGCCGGTGAAATCACCACCAAGGCCTACGTGGATATTCCGGCGGTTGTGCGGGAAACCATACGGTCCATCGGGTACGTGGACGCTTCAATGGGTTTCGATTGTGACACGTGTGGCGTGATTGTCAGCCTGGACAAGCAATCACCCGACATTTCCATGGGCGTGACCGAGGGCGAGGGGCTTTTCAAGGAGCAGGGAGCGGGCGACCAAGGCCTCATGTTCGGATATGCCTGCAATGAGACTCCTGAGCTTATGCCCATGGCCATTCACTACGCCCATTTGCTCACCCAGCGACTAGCCATGGCTCGCAAGCAGAAGGTATTGCCGTTCCTGAGGCCCGACGGGAAGTCACAAGTCACTGTGCTTTACGAGAACGGCAAGCCGTGCCGGGTCGATACTGTTGTTATCGCGGCGCAGCATTCACCCGAGGTTACTTACGCTCATATCAAGGAAGGGATCATCGAAGAGGTGATAAAGGCCGCCATTCCCAGACATCTCCTCGACGGAAACACCAAGTACTTCATCAACGCCACGGGTCGCTTCGTAATCGGAGGCCCCATGGGAGACTGCGGTTTGACCGGCCGTAAGATCATAGTGGACACGTACGGCGGTTACGGCGCTCACGGCGGAGGAGCCTTCTCCGGCAAGGATCCTTCCAAGGTTGACCGCTCAGCGTCCTACATGGCCAGGCACGTGGCTAAGAACATAGTTGCAGCGGGTTTGGCGGACAAGTGTCTTCTCCAGGTGGCCTATGCCATTGGATACCCCGAGCCGGTTTCGCTCAACGTGGACACCCAGGGCACAGGGAAGATTTCCGACGAAAAGATCATCGAAATCATCCGGAAGTGCTTCAGTTTCAAGCCTGTGGCCATCATCGAATATCTGGATCTGTTGAGGCCTATCTACAAGAAGACCTCGGCCAATGGTCATTTCGGAAGAGAGGACCCCGACTTCACTTGGGAGAAGACAGATCGCGTTGACCAATTGCGGGAACTCGCCTGGATGTAGACCCGTATCTGCTGTTGCGGCCGGCTGCCGCATTTCGGGGGAAGAACCTCTCGATATACCTGACCAAGGAGGCCAAATGGATTATCATATCAAGGACGTTTCTCTGGCTGCTGCCGGAAAGCTCAGAATAGACTGGGCCGAGAGAAACATGCCGGTCCTGCGTCTCATAAGAGAAAGATTTGCCAAAGAGAGGCCATTGTCCGGAACCATTCTGGCGGCATGCCTGCATGTGACCACGGAAACCGCCGCCCTGGTTCATACTCTGGCCGCCGGCGGCGCCAAGGTCTACCTGTGCGCGTCCAATCCCCTGTCCACTCAGGACGACGTGGCCGCGGCACTGGTGGACGACGGATTCCACGTGTTCGCCATAAAGGGTGAGGACACCCAGACCTACTACAAGCATATCAACGCATGTCTCGACCCGCGACCGCATCTCACCATGGACGACGGCGCCGACCTGGTGGGAACGATTCATGGGGAGCGCAAGGACCTTGTGTCGGGAATAATCGGCGGGACCGAAGAGACCACCACCGGCGTGATACGACTGAGAAGCCTGGCGGAAAAGGGCCTTCTTCTCTTCCCAGTCATAGCGGTGAACGACTCGGACACCAAGCATTTCTTTGACAACCGATACGGTACCGGTCAGAGCACCATCGACGGCATACTCAGAGCCACCAATCGTCTTATGGCCGGGAGCTTTTTTGTTGTCTGCGGCTATGGGTGGTGCGGTAGAGGCCTGGCCATGAGGGCGGCCGGCATGGGAGCCCGCGTCATCGTCACGGAAGTAAACCCGCTCAGGGCTCTGGAAGCGGTCATGGACGGCTATCATGTGATGCCGCTCGGCGAAGCCGCCCAAATGGGGGATTTCTTCTGCACGGTGACGGGAGACAAGAATGTCATAGGCAAGGAACACTTCCTGAAGATGAGAGACGGCGCCATTGTGGCCAATTCCGGGCACTTCAACGTGGAAATCGATATCCCGGCCCTTGAGGCTATGGCGACATCGCGAAGGACTATCAGAGATTTCGTGGAAGAGTTCACCCTTTCCGACGGAAGACGGATCATTCTCCTCGGCGAGGGCCGATTGATCAATCTGGCTGCTGCAGAAGGCCATCCATCGTCAGTGATGGACATGAGCTTCGCCAACCAGGCACTGGCCGCGGAATACCTTGTGAAGAACGGAAAGGCTTTGTCTAAGGCCGTTCACAGAGTCCCATTAGATATGGACGCGGAAATCGCCCGGCTCAAACTGGAATCCATGGGGGTCCGAATTGACGTGCTCACCGACGAACAGAGAGAGTATCTCTCTTCCTGGGAGATGGGTACCTGACAAGGGCTCCGGTAACACAGTCTCAAGCGCCGATAGAGGGGCCAAGATTCCATCAGGATAAGCATGACCGACACCTCACGCCAACCGGAAAGCGACGGGGCGAACAAGCCTGCCGAAGGCCTGCCGAATCGGGAAGGACCGGCTCCGGCACACATTCTTGTCGTGGAAGACGACCAAATGGTGCGGGATGTGGTTGTTGAATCGCTCCTGGCCGACGGCAGGATTGTGGATGTTTGCTCGGACGGGAAAGAAGCTCTGGAACTTGCCGCTAGAAAACACTACGACCTGTTGGTGACGGATATGCGCCTTCCGGGAATGGACGGTCTTTCTCTCATTAGAGGATTGAAGGCCACCGCTATGGACACGGACGTTATAGTGATCACCGGCTACGGAACCATCGAGAATGCCGTGGAGTGCATGAAGGCAGGCGCTCTGGATTACCTCATCAAGCCCTTCAATGTGGACCAGATTCAGATGGCCGTCCGCAAGGGCCTCGAATTGCGGGAACTGAGAAAGCGTGCCGAAGAGCGCGATTTCTATCGACAGCTTTCATACGTGGATTCCCTTACAACCGTATACAACCGCCGCTATTTTGATGAAGCAATCTGCGCAGAGATACAGCAAGCAATTCTCCATAAGAAGAGCTTCGTCCTGCTCATGATAGACATCGACGACTTCAAGTACTACAATGACGGATACGGGCATCAACAGGGGGATGAAGCCCTCTACAGAATAGGCGGCATCCTCAAGTCGTGTTGCCGAACGTCCGACATTGTCGCCAGATATGGGGGAGAAGAGTTCGCCATAATATGTCCCGGCGCCGGAATTGACAATGCCATGCTGCTGGGAGCCCGCGTCATGAACGAGGTTCGAGACTCCGTCTTTGAAGGGGCTCACGTTTTTCCTCTCGGCAGGCTCACCGTGTCAATAGGTGCGGCGTGCTTTCCTGACCATGCCCAGAGTGCCGCGGATTTGATTCGACGCGCTGATGAGGCGCTGTTTGCCGCAAAGAGATCCGGCAAGGATCGCGTAAGGATGTACGGGGCAATCTGAGCTGCCTCCGCATCGCGCCCGGTTTGGGCAACGATTGCTCCCAATGGGTTCCAATCAGTCAGTACTACTTCTCCGAAATTCGGCCAAGGATTCGGTGGGGACCGACGTCCCTACCGGTCCCGCGTATAATGACCGGCAAGATGCCGGTCCTACTGTCAGAGGCGATTGGCCGCCTGCCCTGGGTGGTCACAAGACGTCGCAGTCTTGTGAAAACCGGTACTAGGACATCTCCTGGAGCGGACTCATTGGATTTCGGCGAAAATCCGAAGAGAGTTATTATCCACGAAGTAGGCCTCAGGGACGGGCTGCAGAATGAGGCCGCAGTACTCTCGCCCGAGATTCGGACAGGCCTCATAGAACGTCTGGTCGATGCCGGTTTGCCCGCCATTCAAATCGGGTCCTTTGTGAATCCCCGACTGGTTCCCCAAATGGCCGGGACTGATCTTGTCTGGACGTCCCTCCGAAAACGGGAAGGAGTCAGATACGGAGTCCTCGTTCTGAGCGAACGAGGACTCAACCAGGCTTTGGACGCGGGAATTCCTCATCTGGACGTCTATGTGTCGGCATCAGAGACCCACAGCAGAAGAAACTCCAACATGTCCGTGGACGAGGCCCTGAGCGCTGCCTTAGCAATGGTGGATCGCGCTGTTTCCGCCGGAGCGGATGTCACTGCCGGTGTGATGTGCGCATTCGGATGTTTTTATGAGGGTCATGTTCCCGTCGGCAAGGTCATCCGAATCGTGGATGACTTCAGGGGAAGAGGAATCTCTGCAATCGCACTGGCCGACACCACTGGCATGGGAACGCCCGAGTCCGTCCGGACATTGATCCGGATGCTGGGGAATATGGCGACGCCCGAGTCTGTCGAACTCCACCTCCACGACACAAGAGGGCTGGGCATGGTAAATCTGCTGGCGGCTCTTGAGATGGGGGTGCGGCGATTCGACTCGTCTGTTGCAGGGTTGGGAGGATGTCCGTTTATCCCGGGCGCGGCCGGGAACATCTCCACGGAACGAACCGTGGAAGAATTATCAGCTTTGGGTTACCCAACCGGGGTTGACGTGGAAAAGGTCAGGGCAATCGGTCGAGATCTCGAGAAACTCCTGGGAAGATCTCCGGCGGAGCCGCGACCATGAGGCGTAGGCTCTCCGCGGAGCCCCGCATCCGGAACGAGATGCTGCGCAGATGCATCCGTCACCGTGTTTGGGCTGATCATGCGCCGGTGGCCCTGAGTAGCCTGACTATGTCATCGTGCCCACGTGCGGTTGCCAGCGCAACGGCAGACATGTTGTGACTATTCTTGGCGTGCACGTCTGCACCGGCGTTGAGTAGCATTGCCACCACTTCACGATGGCCGTTGAACGCGGCTCTCATCAGCGCGGTATTTCCAGCCTTGGTCTTCCAGTTGACGTCTGCCCCGTTTTCCAGCAGCATGCGCACCATGTCTACCGCTCCTTTGGCACAGGCCTCAGTGAGCGGCGTGTGACCGCGCTCGTTTGTTGAGTTGACGGGAGCCCCTGTGTCCATGAGGGCCTCCACTCGAGCGGAATCCCCTCTCCTGCAGGCCTCTATCAGGTCCGGACCCAGATTGTCGCTCTTGTCCGTTGCGGACCCTTCTTCCTCCGGCAGCACTCCGTTGAGATCGAGACCTCCTTCGAACGGGGCCAGCACTTGTGTGCGGTCATCAAGCGCGCTCAGGGGAGCGAAATCCGCGCCGGCGGACACCAACAGCTCGGCGATTTCTTCATGGCCTCTGGATAGGGCTTTGGCCAGGGCGGTCCTTCCGCTGAGGTTCTTGGCCCGGACATCCGCGTTGTTTTGCACAAGAATTGAGGCGATTTCCAGCCATCCCTTGGCTGCGGAGTGCATCAAGGCAGTGTTGCCTGACTTGTTCTTGGCATTTGTGTTGGCTCCCCTTTCCAGGAGCAAATTGACCACTTCGGCATGACCTTGTGATGCTGCTTTCATCAGGGGCGTCTCGCCGTGGTTGTCTGCGCAGTCCACTGCCGCACCTGCGTCCAGAAGCATCCGTGCTACATCAAGCTTGCCCTTGAAACAGGCAAAAACCAGAGGGGAGATCCCTTCATTGTTTCCAGCGTTAGCGTCTGCTCCTGAGTTCACAAGCAACTCGCACATACTGGCGTTGCCCTTGAAAGCGACCCTCATGAGAGCC
>DYLG01000158.1 GCA_020722215.1 Desulfomonile tiedjei | reverse complement strand
GGAGGTCTTGAGCCTAGCGTCCTGCAAGAGCGCAAGCAGTCCCTTTGCGCCAAATGTCCCCGCGACTATCACTTCTCCATCCTTCTGGCGGCCCATGGAACAGACGCCGCAATCGAGCCCATTTTGATCATCGAAGGCCTAGTCGTCACCTGTGTATCTATTCAACTTCTGTGGTCAAGTTCCCAATGCAACTCGGGAGCGACTATGGCCCCTTTGTCGTAATTGCCTTGTAGGCCTCGGCGTGTCTCATTGTCAACGAGTTCAAAGGCACACAAGGCTTTTCGCTTCTGCAGGATTTTGGAATTGCCGTCACGGATGGCGAAGTTGACCTGATAAAGTCCAGGCTTGAGAAGTCGGCTTCCCAGGGTAACACGATAATTGTATATTCCGGGTTCTGCAGCGGCCAACTGAGAATCGGCAAGGTCGTTATCATAGCTTGCCAGCACGCGGTTATCGTTTTCATCTACTACAGCCAATACGCTTGCAAGGCCCAGGTCGCGCCTTTGGACTTCGATAACTGCAGTGAAAGTTATGTCTTCCGCATAGCTGAATGTGGTCTTCTTGTTTCCCTGTCCGTCGCTTGCGAAGCCTCCCAAGATGCGGGCAGGGCCGTTGGTTTCAGGTTCTCCCGGCTTTCGGACATCATCGGTAGTCTCTGCTGAAGCGGCTTTACCTGCGGTAATGGTTCTCTTATTCCGTTCATAGGCGTCATCGCCATTGCCGGCTGCGCCCCGAAAATCCTCGGGATCGCCGTCTTCGCTCAAATCGCTCCCCGGCAGAGCCAATGCCGCGAAGTAGTTGTTTATCACCGTATCAGTCGCCCCGTCTTCCACCATCCGGCCTTGGTCAAGCCTGATTGCCCTCGAGCATAACTGCCTGAGCGCTCCAAGCTTGTGGCTCACAAAGAGGACTGTACACCCCTGTGCGGAAAGAGCTTTCAGTCTCTCTATGACCTTTAACCTGAACTTGTGATCTCCCCCGGTCAGCACTTCGTCCACGAGGAGCACTTCCGGTTCCAGGTGAGCAGCCACGGCAAAGCCGAGTCTCGTGTTCATTCCTTTTGAATAACGCTTCATGGGGGTGTCGATGAATCGCCCGATTTCGGAGAATTCCACTATTTCTTCGTACTTTTTGCTGACTTCGGCTCTGCTCATGCCAAGAGTAGCGGCTTTCAGATAGATGTTCTCCCTGCCGGTCAGGTCGGGATGAAAGCCGGCGCCCACGGACAAGAGACTTGCCACCTTGCCTCTTATTTTGACTCTGCCGCTAGTGGGAATCGTCATTCCGGCGATAATCTGCAGCAATGTGGATTTGCCCGCGCCGTTTCTCCCGATGATTCCGAGTGATTCACCTTTGCTCACGTCGAAGCAGATGTTGCTCAAGGCGTGAAGGATATTGGCATCCGAGTCGGCATGCTTTGGGGGGGCGTCCAGAGGCGCGTTGGGGTCTTCGCCGCCTCGCGTGCGAGCCCACCAGCTCTGCAAGTCTTGCCTGAGCGTCCCGTACCCGACCACACCAAGGCGGTATACTTTGCAGACGTCTTCAACTCGTATGACCACCGACATGTTGACCAAGGCTCCCTTAGCCCGGCACGATGTGTTCATGCGGCCCTGATGTTCCCAACGGGCCGCTTACGCCGTGTCCAGAAAGGTTTTCTCCATTCTCGTGAACATGATGAGCCCCGCGAGGAGCAGTATGACGGTCACCACGGCGCTGGTAACGATGTCTTGGGAAGAAACGCTGCTCTTTCCCAGAAAGGCATAACGGAATGTCTCCACAACCGCAGTCATGGGATTGAGAGCGAAAAAGAACCTGAACCTCTCCGGAATCTGAGAAACCGGATACACAACTGGTGTGGCGTACATCCACAACTGCAAGCCGAAGGCAGTAAGCTGAATCAGGTCCCTGTAACGGGTGGCGGTACCGGCAACAATCAACCCGCATCCCAACGACAGCACGGCCATGTGCAGAACCAACAGCGGCAAGGCCAGCATCGCCATGTTAGGTGCAACGCCGGATCCTTGAATCACGAAATAAACGAGAAATACCAGGAAGAAGGAAAACTGAATCGCGAACTTGATCAGATTTGACATGACAAGCGAAACCGGCATGACAAGCCTGGGGAAATGGACTCTCTGAAACAGCCTGTAGTTCTTGATAAGAACAGTGGATGTCTGCGAAACGCTGCTCGAAAAGTAGCTCCAACACACTGTTCCCGACATGTAGAACACGAAGCTGGGAATTCCGTCGGTCGGCACCTGCACCACTTTTCCGAAAATTATAGTGAATACCACCGTGGTCAGAAAAGGAGCAAGCACCAGCCAAAGCGGCCCCAGTACGGTCTGCACATAGGTGATACGGAAATCCCTCCGAACAAACAGCAAGATGAGGTCCCTGAACCTCCAAAGCTCTCCCAGGTTGAAATCAAACCATGGCCGCTTGGAGTCTACTATCGTGGTCCATTCCTCGAACTCTTCTGCGTCGTCACCGACAGGGCCGACTTGTCCCGTGTCAGGAGCGTCCTCGGTGCTTATCCGTTCTAATGCGGAATCGGATTTCACGGTGTCCAAACCTCCGTCGGCCCTGGTTTATCAATCTCCTGGCAGCCGCGGTACGTACAAGAAATCGTAAGAGTTCATCGGGGAGCAACCGGCCCGAAATCCGGCCCAATTACCATTCGCTGCAAAGCCGGTTCATTGTGGCTGGCCGTTAGCCCCGTGAAGCTCCGTAGAACTGGCACAAACCTTCCCGGCCCCAGCAGCCGTGACGAACAATGAAGGTCTCGGGGCGTCCAGTCCTCGGCTTCGCCTCGGAAAGACTCAATGCCGGACGCTTCTCTTGAAGATTTTGACTAGCATACGTTCCAACGGGATGTCAATCCCCACCACGGAGGGTTCCTCCGTTGATTCATCCTCATGGAACGACAGGATGCCACATGAATAATTCCGCGAGGCTTTTCCGATCAAGGGCCTTTCTTGCCGTTGTTCATTATCCGGGCCGGGGTTCCGGCCACCACCACATTGTCGGGGACGTCGCTGACAACCACTGCGCCCGCCGCCACAATTACTCCGGCGCCTATGCGGATGCCCTGACGAATGGACGCGCCTATGCCCACATGTGACCCCTCCCCCACTTGAACCCCTCCGGCCAGCGCGGCTCCCGGCCCGATGTGCGCATGGGCTCCGATGACGCAGTCATGCTCGATGATGCTGCCCGTATTCGCGATCACGTTGTCCCCCAGATGAGTAGACGCGTTGATGATCGTTCCGGCCATTATTGTTGCGCCCTCCCCCAGAGTGGCCGACGGAGACACAACAGAGCGGGGATGAATGGCAGAGACGATACGGAGCGCGTGACGCTTTATATCGTCGAATCTGGCCTTTCTTGCCATTCCTGCCCCAAGGTCGCCGATGCCTATGAACACATGGTCTATTGCCTGTGATCGGAGATGAGCGAGTTGCTCTTCGGAGCCGATAATAGGGACTCCCAGCACCGTAGCTCCGGACAGATTCGGATTGGAATCCAGGAGGCCCACCAGCTCCCAGCCTCCCATTGCACGCAGAATTTCCATGATGACCTTAGCGTGCCCGCCCGCTCCGATGCCGACTACTCTAACCACGCCATTACACCTCACCGCAGCAGTCCAAGATGCGCACAAGACAAGGTTTTCATTGGGCGGGGTCGTCCTGTCTTTCAGGCTGAAGCGCTCCGCGACTCTCAGTCCGCGGAATCATCCCGCGGCCTCCGGCGCGACGGTCGAGGGCCTTTGGACGCGATGTTTTCGAAATTTGATCCCCGAAGGCGCGCCCCGACTTTTTCCAGTTCCCGACTGAATTCCTTGACGAGTTTTTTCATGGTTTCTCGTTGTTCACCTCTATAGAAGAGGTAAAGGCTCATCATGTTGAGATCATCGGGCTCGTCTCGTCTGGTCTTGATGCCGAGCCTGCGAGCGAGCGGCTCCAGATCGTACAGTATGTCGCCTACTGTGCGGTATCTCAGGTCAGGGTCTCTCCGGGTACAACGCATGATGAAGTCGTTCAACTCGCGGGGCAGATCGGGCACTGTGGCTCTGGGCTCCGTCACCGGTTCCTCCAGATGCTGGGAGAGGATTTCGCTCACAGTGTCTCCCTTTCGGGCCGGCTGGCCTGTGAACAGCTCGTATGCGGTTATTCCCAACGAATAGATATCGGCTCGTTCGTCAACGGGGTCCCCGGTTATCTGCTCGGGCGACACGTACAACGGGCTTCCCTTTGCCACATCCTCTCTGGCGCCGCGTGCACAGGACAGTCCGAAATCGACAAGTTTCACCTTCTTGTCTTGACTGACCAGAATGTTTCCCGGTTTTATATCCCGGTGTATGACACCGTTTTCATGAGCGTGCATCAGACCGAAACAGGTCTGCAAGAGGAAGTCGAACAACTCCTCAAGAGGTCGCCTCTGCTCTCTCAGAAGAACATAATCGAGCGACCTGCCCTCCACGTACTCCATGATGATGAAGAATGTTCTGTAAAGTTCTTCAACATCGTACACTTTAACGATGTTCTCATGATTCAGTTGAGCGATGGCTTTTGCTTCGTTGCGAAACTCCTCGACAAAAACCGGATCCATCGCCCTGTTGTGCCGCAGCATCTTCACAGCCACA
Source organism: Desulfomonile tiedjei (assembly GCA_020722215.1). Taxonomy (GTDB): domain Bacteria; phylum Desulfobacterota; class Desulfomonilia; order Desulfomonilales; family Desulfomonilaceae; genus DYLG01. The sequence continues at coordinate 4,634 of DYLG01000158.1, read as the reverse complement.
GGCATTCCCAGAATGGAATGAACGCCGTGGTACACGATACTGAACCCGCCTTTTCCCAGCGCTCTGTCCACAAAATACTTTCCGATGACCAAGTCTTTGCGTACCAATGCGCGCGTGAATCGAGTGTAAAGCACATTGGTGAGAAAGTCCCTCACTTCCGGATGTTTGATGCACGTATCGTCGAATGCGTTTCTTGATATCCGCCAGAGCACGCAGTCCGTTTCAGCGTCAACGTGGGCATTGCGCTTCTCACCGGTGAGCACGGCCATTTCACCTACAATATCCCCGGGTTCCACCCGTCCGACAGAGTATATTTCGCCGTCTCTTTCCAGGTTCACTGTGCCGACGCCCTCCCGGATGATGTAGAACGATCTCCCGTCATCCCCCTGGCGAATGAACCGTTCACCGGCATTGACCTTTCGCGGCCGTATGAGCCGAAACAGATGCTTCTTGGCCTCATCGGGGATGGCTTCAAAGAAAGGACTGTGCATGAACCATTGGAAGTCGTCTCTTGTCAACCCGGTTGCCGGATCGAGTTTCTGACCGGTCTTCATAATATTCTCCAATCATGCCCCCTTGGGGTCCCGACGAGCCGGGTCTCTTTGCCGATGTCTTATTAACATTCTATCATCTTTCGGCGCCCGGACGCAGTAGCGTCCGGGTTACCCGTAGGGGCTACCGGCCGGTCGCTCCTACCATTGGTGGTAACACAGGCGGCTCGCCTGTGATTTGTCTCGGCCCTACTTCAATTGCCCGGATAAACTGCATGCCGGCAATGCGGCGCCACATTAGGGTCCACTCATCTGGCTGCAAGGGACGTTGCGATACCCCCCAGCATTTGCAGACCAATGCCGCCACAAAAGCAAATCAGATTTGGTACGAGCACCGCTGCTGCGGACTTGCCCCTGGTTGTTCCGTGGGCCTGCTGCAATCCCAAAATGAGACAGACCATATTGCATATCCAATAGGCCGGCCAACTCAAAATGAGCAGCCATATCGCCGTGGCTTCGGAGTAGCATGCCACCCTGAAAGTCGCCTCAAAGTCCTGTTGAGCACCTCCGAACAAGTACAGGCACAGGTGATAGATGCCCGCTTTGATAAACGCGAAAGCGATTTGAAGCACAGGAACCAGCAGCAATATGATCAGAGTGCCGGAGGCAATCGCTTTCGCGGCGAAAGCAACCACCGGGTCGAAACCCGGCCCGCTTGGGGTGGGTACGATGAGCACTAGGAGCAGGATAAGAAGCAGCGATACACAAGCCGCAATCGAGGGCGGAATGATAGCGAAGAGAAGAGGCGAGCCGTATCCTCCTTTGATGGGCATACGGGCGAAGAACTCGTTGGGAGAAAACAACACTCCGCCGATTGTCTTGAATAGCGCTGAGAAGAACCCCAGATTCTGGCGGTCTTCCCAGGGGCAATATTCCTCTTCAGGTCCAAGCTGTTGTTGATACGTTGGGGGGGATGGCCGGGAAACCAAGGATCTGCAGCAGTTGGAGCACACGGTGGCATATTCCGGGACCGTTGCCGCGCAATGGGGGCATTGCTTACGGTCTGATGGACCCGATCGAGGCGGCCCAGGCGCTCCGTACTGCGGGTGGACCATGCCGGGTTCCGGCTGCCTGCCCTGAACCGGTCCAGGTTGAGGCGGAACGTTGGTCGCGATCTCCTCGTGGAACTCGTCCTCGCGCTGCTTCCGTCTGGCGTCCACTTCGGCCTGGGTGAGAGCCCCGGCGGCGACCAGTTTCTTGAACAGGCTTTGCAGTCCCCTTGGAGTGACCTTGTATTTCTCCATGAGGGCCGCGTCGTCCAGGCCGGCTCGAATATCCCTTATAACTTCCCTCGCGCTGAGGGATTTCTCCTCTTTTTTTTCCATAGTTGACTACTCCGTTGCGAAAGTTGGCCGTCATATGGGCATCGATGAGGGAATTCTGCTACCAAGACACAAAGACAGCAAGTGAAATGACCTTTCAATCCTTTGTGTCTTGGTGCCTTTGTGGTTTGATTTCCGCTTGTAAACCAACGCCTATGCCTCCAGCCGCGTCGGTCATTCCGTTGCACCGTGCTGTCTGAGAAGCTCCACGAGTTCTTCGTTATGGCTGAAGATTATCGCCTTTGCCAACGCGGTCTCGCAGCGTTTGTCCCTCATGTTCACGTCAGCCCCGTGATCGAGAAGAACACGGACAGTCGGCATGTGGCCGACAAAGCAGGCTTTCATTAAAGCGTTCTCTCCTTGCTTGTCCGTCGCGTTCACATCTGCGCCACGGGCCAACAGCAAAGCCACTACGCGATCGTACCTGTTCCAAGCAGCCGACATTAGCGGAGTGCTGCAATCAGTGCCTCTGACATCGACATTCACATCCTCCGCGAGTAAGGCCTCGATTTCCTCCGCTTTCCCGAACATGGCTGCCTGGAAAAGCTTACGCTCCTTGCTTGTGGGCTTGCCCTTGCATTCTTCTGCGGGTTTCTTGGGGGGAGGCGACTCTCCGGATTTGTATGCCCGTTCCCAACGCTCCGGATCGCAGCCGTAATCATAGCCCAGAAGCTTTTCCAACTTCTCCTTGGCCACCCTTCTCGAGAAAGGATCGGACGATCTGAGGGCCTTCAGACAAACGGGCGCTGCCGGCTTCATCCGGGCGTCCAGGGCCTTGGAAAATCGCGCAAGGTGGTAGATTTGCGCCACCGGCAAATCGGGCGTACCGTCGGGCCGGCCGGGAACAGGCTCGGTCGCCGCGTAGATGGCATCAATATATCCTTCGGCCTTGAATACGATTGAAACGTTGGTTCCGAAGATCCCTCCCCTTCCTTTAGGCGGCGGAATCGTGTACCGACCGTCCGCATCGGTGATTCCCTTCGACCTTATGTAGTAGCTACCTGGAGTGTCGGGCAAGAAAGTGTCGTGACACCACCATGCCGCTTCCGCGATTGCACCTGCTATGGGTTTACCTGTATCCGCGTCCGTGACGCGACCCGATTCGGGCGCCTGCGGCAAAGAGCACCCCAAAAGCAAAAAACACGACAGCACCCCCAGAAAGCAGGTAAGGCCCCTTCTTGCCGGAAGGGGTCTCCCCGATGAAATCCTGCCTCTGCCCGGATCATTTCCGTCCACCGGCGCCCCCTCCGGAACATCTGCCGCAGCCGCCCGATTACACAATGCCGATTGAGGATTCTCGGTCACCGCCACAACGGGTAACCGGTTGAGCCACTTTAATCCCACATCGGCGCGTAGTCAACGAGGAAAAAAGGAGAGGAATGACAAGCGGGCCGCTCCCGAGGAACGAGAGACGAGCCGCCTGTCATACTTGGGTCGCAAATCGGCGGCGACCAGCGGTAGCCCTACGATTGCCCGTCGTCCGCGGCTCGGGCCTGGTAGCACCGGCGGGCCGCCGGTGCTACCACGGGGGTTCGCCGGTGGCAACGTGACAAACCACAGGCCAGCGTCCTGCGCTACCACCGGGCGCGGGTGGTGAACCCGTGATTGGTCGCAAATATGCTTGAAGCGCGCAGCCTCAGGCGTTACAGTGGTTTCGGAAACCAAGGCACATCACTCTCACGAACGGCGGGAGGTGAAGAAATGACATTCAGGCTTCTATGGGCGCTGCTGTTCACGGCAATGGGAATCTGTACGGTTGTGGATCAATTCGGCCTGGCCGCGATCCTGTCACCGGGATTGGCCCACGCGCAGGAGGCGGCTTCTCCCGCGCCTCCCGTTCCTCCGACCCCTAAGAAGGAGGAGGAACAACCGGATCAAGCTTTCATGGAAGTCCGGCGGCTTAAGGAGCAAATCATCCTGTTGCAAAACAAAGGCAAGCTGGGTTTCTTCAAGGTTGTTCCGTGCAGTTCGGTCAAGGGATTCGGCGTATATGCGCCTATTGAGCCGGGCGGCAAGGCCTCGGATCTTCACCTCTATTTTGAGCCGGCGAATGTCAGCACTCTCGTGTCCGAGGGGCGTTATGTCATTGATTGCAGCGTTGACGTTTTTGTGTACGATGACAAGGGACAAGTGATCGGTGGCAAAGCGGGGGTGCTTTCCATAAGGCGGGTAACCCGATCCCCGGTGCTGGACCTTTTCTTCGATGTGAGGATACCGCTCAAGAGACCCAAAAAGGATCATATCGTGGTCAAGACCGTGCTTCACGACAACATAAAGAACGCGTCCGCCGTGAAATCGTTCAAGATACAGAGTGGCGCAAAGAAGCCGTTGCCCAGAGAGGTGTGAAACCTTGCGGGGCCTACAAAGATACACCGGCCAAGGAGCAGACAAAAAATAAGTGCTATTTTCATGCGATTATGGTATATAGTTAAAGGTCCACACTAGTCTACATTCTTAGGTGATCCGAGTGTTGACGACCAAACAGAGCGTTGGATCTCGGCTTACGGTCCCCTGCGAGGGCGCGGGGCATGCCGGCGCCCCGTTGCCCGCCGGCGGGCGCGGCCGGGCAGTGACTGAATCGACCACAGTGGACGATATTTCGCGAAAGCGCCTACGTCGCTCCGGGTTGTTGTATTTTCTTGTTCTTGTCTTCGCTGTCGCATGGGCGCTTGTATCGGTTGCTGCGCCGGACGATTGCGGAGCAGCGTCCGGACGGGCGCGGCTCACCTGGCCCTCAAGCATAAACCTTGTCCCGGGCAAC
>DYLG01000157.1 GCA_020722215.1 Desulfomonile tiedjei | reverse complement strand
GGTGTTAAGCTCGGCATTTGTCCGCCGTAAACCCCTGAGAAATATCCTGCCTGTCTCTCTATTCCCCTATTCCCAATGCCGCATGCACACCTGCGGCACCCTTTGCCCCGATCGCTTGACCCGCCAGCGGCTCAATGTTGAACCTTAAACGCTGAACGTTTGACGTTGAACGTTCCAATCAGCTCACCGAAAAGGGAACAAGCTTGGGAACGTCTAACGTCCAACGTCCAGCGTTCAATTAAGCACCGTAAGGTGAACTGGCTTAGGGCAAATAACGTGCCTGTCCCCATATACTTGCTCCTCCCGATGCCTAAGGATCACTTTCAGATGCTTTTCGATGATCTCCGTTATGCAGAACCTGCGACACTGCCTACCTCGATTGTCCGACCCACCAGTGGCCCACATCTGAACGTTGAACGTTCTGATCAGTCCACTGAAAAAGGAATCAGCTTGGGAACGTCCAACGTTGAAGGTTCAATCAAGCCCAGAAACTCGGATTGGTTTAGGGTAAATATCGTGTCTGTCCCTCTATTTGAACAGTTCGACCAACCGGTTGCAGGCATCGCGAGTCCCCTTTAGGGGCCCCTTACCGGTAGATTGGCGCATTTACTCATTATTTTGATTGTTCCGGTGGGGAAGTGGATATTGTGCCAGGCTCGTTGTACTGGCCATCACCAACCCACCCGACCGAACTGCCCAATGCTGATGCGGTGCCGTATGCACCGAATCGACGATTCTCCGGCTCTGCTGCTGCCGATGCCCGGGTGAGGGTTCAGACTGGCGAATAATGAGCCTGTCCCTTTATTTCGCCAAACCGGTTCTGGCCGCCCGTACTGTTTGCGGGGTGTCGAAGTCAGTAAATATCGTGTCTGTCCCTCTATTCCGCTATTCACAATGCCGCATGCACACCTGCGGCACCCTTTGCCCCGATCGCTTGACCCGCCAGCGGCTCACCGTTGAACCTTAAACGTTGAACGTTAAATCGAACACGGAAAGGCGGAATGATTTGGCGGAAATATTGTGCCTGTCCCCATATTTTTTGCTTCATTACTGGCTGGCAATCCAAGATCGGTTTGCTCCCAGAGCTCTCCAGTACTGCCAGTGAGGAAGCTGTGAAGAAACGTACTCAGAGAACGCCAACGGAGGAGGGTTGCCAAAAGCCGCGCGGGCCGGTGAGGCAGACGCCGAGCTTGTGCGACAGCTGTAGGCCACCCCAAACTCCAACAGGATGCTTATCCTGATCGCAGGCCGGCGCGGCGACAGCGTGCCCATCAATTACCCCTTCTATTTGAATTACCCGGGGAATTGCCGGGATATCCCGAAACCAGAAGCTGTGTGACAGACTCGCTGAGTTGAATGGCCTCTCGAGGGACGGTGGCACGCCGCCGCAGAATCTGTCCCACACCATGTTCTTGCCTCCGTCTCAGTCGCCAAGGCACAGGCTGGGTTCAATTTCAGCATCGAGATCCGTACTGGGCAGACCATGTGCAGCTTTCAGCTCGGCCAGCAAACCAACCATGGCCGCGTTATCTGTGCAAAAGACAGGGTCTGCGACTCTGAGTGTGAGGCCGGCCTGTTGGCAGGCCGTCGTGAGTGCCTGCCTCAGTGACAAGTTACATGCAACTCCGCCGGAGATTGTCACCGTGTCCACCCCGACGCGTTTGGCGGCTCTGACTGTTTTGGAGGTAAGCACGTCGACTATAGCAGCCTGCACACTGGCACAAAGATCACGTCGTTTTTCGGGATCGTCCAAGACATCAGGGTGGTCACGAAGAAAATACGCGACTGCAGTTTTGAGTCCGCTAAAACTGAAATCGAATGTGTCATCTTCCAGCATTGGTCGCGGGAAATGATAGGCTGTTGGATTACCACCTTTGGCCATGCGTTCCAGTTGGGGACCTCCGGGGTAGGAAAGCCCTATCAAACGCGCCGTCTTATCGAAACATTCGCCTGCAGCGTCATCCACAGTTTCCCCGAGAACGCGATGGTCGAGCAGAGCTTTGACGTGAACAAGCAGCGTGTGTCCGCCGCTTACAATGAGCGACACATTTGGTCTGAAAGATTCGAACCCGGCACGGGCAGGTTTTCCTCGCACCCACGCAGAATAAAGGTGAGCTTCATGATGGTTGACCCCAATGAAAGGCAAACCAAGGGCGTAGGCGAATCCCTGGGCGAACTTGAGTCCGACGAGCAGTGCGCCGGGCAATCCGGGGCCACGCGTAGCTGCAATCAGGCCCAGGTCAGCGGGCTGAACGTTTGCGGAGTCCAGCGCCAGCCGTGTCAACGATGGCAGGTTGCGCAAGTGCTCTCGCGTGGCGAGTTCTGGCACAACACCGCCATACTGTGCGTGAGTTTGGATTTGGCTGGCAATGAGATTGGACAACACGTCGCCGTTGCGGACGACTGCGACGCCCGTTTCATCACAGGACGTTTCGATAGCGAGGACAGTCATTGACTCTGCCAGCTGTGAACAGTCTTGGTTTGTCTTGTAAAACTGCACTTGGCCATCAACGTAAAGCCGGGCGGGTTTCACGGGTTGTGCTCTTTGCGGCCACGTTTTCAGGTTTTGATTTTGAGCCTGCCCCTGTTCTGCTGGTGTACAGAGTTATGCCCTTCAAGAGATCCTGTGCGCGTTCGAGCTGTATATCTCTTGTCTGACGTATTTTTTCCTGGCGTTCGGGATCGAGGGTCTCGACAGCGCCGGGGATCCGCTTGATGAAGAGGGCTTCCGCTTCTTCGGTTGTCAATGGAACGATGATATCAGGTGTTATGCCTTTCTCGTGAATGACCCGGTGGCTTGGGGTGTAGTATTTGGCGGTTGTAAGCCGCAACGCGGCGCCATCTTGAAGAGTAATGATGCTTTGCACTGATCCCTTGCCAAACGTCTGTTCGCCCACGACAACCGCGCGTTTTAGGTCCTGGAGACAACCGGCAACAATCTCCGACGCGCTTGCGCTGCCCTCGTTGACAAGGACAACCATAGGCAGATCAAGATGTTTTCCTCGAGACCGGGACCTGTATTCGCGGCGTTCTGAAGGATCACGCCCTTCGGTTGAAACAATGAGTGTTCTGGCCGGGAGAAATTTCTCGCAAACTTTGGCTGCTTGATCGAGCAAGCCACCGGGATTGTCGCGCAGGTCAAGAATCAGGCCTTTTGCGCCTTGTTTGGTCAATCGGTCCAACGCCTCATCGAGCTCGGCTTCGGTGCGTTCGCTGAATTGAGTCAACCGGATGTATCCGATCCCGCCATCACCGAGAGGGAACTCGCGTTTTCCGTTTATGTCTTTAACGGAGGGCAGATTGATGTCAGCCCTGACGAGTTTGTATTCCTTGATTGCGCCTGTTGAAGGGCGTAAGACGGTGATTGTGACTTCGGTGCCGGGTTTGCCTCGGAGCCGTTTGACTGCTTCGGTGAGAGTCATTTTTTCGGTGCTGTCGCCCTCGATTTTTATGATGCGGTCACCCGGGAGAATGCCTGCCTGTGAAGCCGGAGTGTCTTCAATCGGGGCGATAACAGTTAAGAAATCGTTTCGAAGCCCGATCTGGATTCCGACGCCGCCGAACGATCCTTCTGTGTCCTTTTTAAGCTCATCGTACTTTTCGGGCTCGAGGAATTCGCTGTGCGGATCGAGAGAGTCGAGCATGCCTTTCAGAGCGGCGCGTATGAGCTCCTGGTAGGTCAGCTTGTCTCCATCCACGTAATCCTGCCGCACTCTTTCAAGCACCTGGGAAAAAAGCCGGAGATTGAGGTAAACATCATTTTTTTCGGCGGATTCTGCCGATCTGAGATAATACTGGGCGCCGTAAATCAGGTTAAGCGCAAGGGCGCCCACCAGAACTGCGTAGCCAATTCGTTTTTGCATATGCCGCGTTGTCTTCGACACGGAACACATTGAACCTACTAGGGTTGAAGCCCAGAGGCAAGTCGTGGACCAATACAGAAACACAAACCCAATCACGCGGGATGACCGAGCCGCGGCAAATCACTCGGCTAGGGCAGCAGTGGTGTGTCCGGCCTACAAGCACAGGGGAATTGCAGCTATTTCCTCGGCGGCATCTGGAGGTCATGGAGTTTCTTGTAAGTTCCACCGCGAGCGAGCAGTTGTTGGTGTGTACCGGTTTCAACTATCCGTCCTTCGTGGAGGACGACGATCAGGTCTGCCTTCCGGATTGTTGAGAGCCGGTGTGCGATACAGATTGTGGTGCGTCCTTGCATCAAGTCGTCGAGTGCAGCCTGGACAGCCCGTTCACTTTCGGAGTCGAGTGCACTTGTAGCTTCGTCGAGTATCAGTATTGGCGCGTTCTTGAGAACGGCGCGGGCGATTGCGATTCTTTGTCGTTCGCCACCGGAGAGCGTAACTCCAGCCTGGCCGACGACGGCTTCATAACCGCCCGGTTTGGCCATTATGAAATCGTGGGCATGGGCGTGGCGTGCTGCGGCTTCGATTTCCTCGCTGGTTGCGCCCGGTCTGCCCAAAGCAATGTTGTGCCGGATTGTGTCATTGAACAGGACGGTTTCTTGTGTGACGACGGCGATCTGGTTGCGCAGGTCCTGCATGGCAACGTCGCGGAGATCGATTCCACCAATCCGGACAACGCCGCGCTGTGGATCGTAAAAACGCATGAGCAGGTTAGCGAGTGAGCTTTTGCCCGACCCGCTGGCTCCCACGACTGCGACTAACTGCCCTGGAGCTATTCGAAGGCTGATGTTTTTCAAGACGGTCTTCTCGTTGTAGGCAAAATCGACGCCGTCGAACTCGATCTCTGCGCCTGCAGCCTTGAGAGGAACCGGCCGAATCGGCTCTGGCAAGGTGCTTCGCATGGCCAAAAGTTCAAATACACGCTGGCTCGAAGCTCGCGCCTGTTCGAGCTGATTGTGAAGTCTGGTCAGTTTTTTCAAAGGGCGGTACATGGAGAAAATGGCAAGAACAACGGCGAGGAAATCAGACGAATTCGGCCGCTCAAATCGGGCAAAAGCGAGCCACAGCAAAACCAGTGCAACACTTACTGCGCCGACGAACTCGAGCAATGGCCCGGGAATCTCAGCCGACCTCACAATCCGCATGTACTGTGTCACGAACTTCCGCGCAGTACTTCGGAACAGATCTATCAAGCGAGATTCGAGGTTGTATGCCTTGACGATCCGATTCCCGGCAAACGCCTCGCCCATGAGACTGCTTAGTTCAGCAACATGCGTCTGCGCAGCGCGACTTGAACGTCGGATCTTGCGGCTGAAGATTGCCACCGGCACCATGCACACGGGGAGAACAACCATTGAAATCAACGTTATCTTCGGTTGTTGCCACAGGAGATAGGCCAGCAAGCTCGCAAGAGTTACAGGGTCTTTGACGATCACGCCTGTGATATTGCCGATAACATGTTGCAGCGCTGCGGTGTCATTCATGACCCTTGAAATCAATTCGCCACTGGTTGCCCGATCAAAGAAACTACTCGAAAGATTCAACAGATGGGCAAACAGCTTTATGCGCAAGTCAGCGATCGCCCGAACGGCAGTCCATTGGAGCAAATAGGCGTTCAGGTATCCGAAAAACCCGCGCAAGAACATCACAGCCGGGATTGTTCCCAACAAAGCGGCCACGGCCCATGTGTTCCCTCGCAGTCCGGCAGACAACGACTGCTCTGCAGATACCAGCCAATCCTTGAACCATACGGGGGCCCATGAAAGTTGGTTGGAGACTGACACAGCGTTAGCCGAAGGAAAAACCAGCCCGTAAACGAACGTTACCGTCGCTATCATCAGAGGCTCGATAAGGCCTGCAACCACGCCCGCTGCCACTCCCAATACCAAGCGTGTTCTGTAAGGCCGTGCCAGCCCCCAAACGTTGGCCAGAAATCTCCACATCTGTCTTAAGGCAAATATGCGCTTACACCATGAAACCAATCAAGAACGCGGTAAGAACCAGCTGCACAACAGGTTCGGGTCACAAATAGCAACACACAGGCTTAAACCTGACTTACCCTTCGGACCTGCCTGGACGCGTTTGCCTCGCAGCCAAACGGTATGTCCGACTAAACGCCACGTCGGCGGCGTTCCTCCGGTAACCAGCGCTCGAGAATGTCCCTGCAGTTTAGCACTTTTTCGACCAAATCCAACGGCACGTAGAAGTACTGATTGGCAGCTTCAAACCCGATCCTCGAGTCTTGGCCCTGCAATGCATAAAGGCGGCGTGCAAGTGCTTGTTCGCTCATTACCAACCCTTCGATTGCGTCGAGGAGTCGTCGCGATTCGGTCTGATCAGTTGCTTGAGCCAGGGCGCGGCGGGCCATCACGAATCGCGCCTGATTCGCAACGCTCTTGAAATGTATTGCTGCCACTTCGGCCAGTCGCAGCTCGTCTTCAAGCAAACGCATTGGGACCTGCGCCGCACCTGCACTCGCAGCCTTGTCTCGCAATCGTGCAATTGCGCTGTCGAACCCAGCTGCGACTTTGTCGAACTGATTGGCGAAAACCTCAGCCGGATAACGGCCGCGCCACCCGTCCAGATCGTCGTACGGGAATCCTGTCATGGTTGACCGATAACCGGTTGGCTGCGTCCAGAGAAGATTTGCCGGGCCGAGCTGTTGCGGGGCGTTGTAGAGAACGGCCACGTCGAACGGGAACTCTGAAAACGCTCTGCTGAATGCTATCCACGCTTCGACCAACCAAGGCGCAAGGCGCTTGCCAACGCGGCGCTCAGCAACAGTTCGCATTGCATCCTGAGCTGACTTCCCGGCCATGCACTCAGCGACAACCTCGATGTTCGGCGATGGATATCCACCCAGTGTCCACCCGAGCATCAGCCCATTCACGCCAACTCGACGCAGGTTGGCAGCATGAGTCGCCACATTCTCAAGCGCTGGAATATAAGGCACCGCAGACAATTCCCATGTGTTGCCTGCCTGTATCTTGGCAATCGTGCTCAGCCCTCGCTCTAGTGCCATCTGCCAATGCCGCTTTGCACGTGGCCCCGGGCCAACCGCGGAAATGCTGTATTCACCAACCTCGCTCTTCACACCGCCACGCTCGATCGGCAGACCCCATTCGCTGACACTCATCAAGCTGACCTCGGGCGGCATAAGCCGAATGATCTCTTCGGCCCACGAATCGTTCCAGCCCCAGTCCCATGCAATCAATTGTGCTTGCGAACCGGACTTGCGAATTCCACGAGCAATGAGAGTGTTAACCTCGGCGATGACTTCAGCTGGTGACCGCCGACTGCATCTCGGACATCCTTCGCCGCGATGATGCGACCAGCAGTTTGTCAGGTTCTCAGATGCCGTAATTGTGAAGAAACCGCCCAACTCCGGCACCTCTTCACAAATGGTCGACACGGCCTGGACAAGATACTCCTGAACCGCTGGCACACTCGTGCAAAGAACTGCGTGATCGCCCTCGACAACGCCTTTCAGCGCGGGGTTGTCGTCAAAGAAATGCAATGGCATCGCACGCGGTTCGTTGAGATAAAGAAGCACTTTGATACCGTACCTTTTCGCTCGAGCTACCAGCCGGCGAAGGTTTTCCAGCCGTTGCTTGTTCCCAGCACTGAGAGCCGGTTGCCATGGGAAGACCGCCAGTTTGTAAAGCACTCCTTGAAGCCAGACTCCAGTAACACCCACTTCAGCGAGTCGCGCCAGGTAACCTTCCGGGTAGGGATCTGCCTCTCGATCAAGCAAGGGATCGCCGTACAACGCAAAGTACGAATAACAAAACCGCAAATCGCGCGGTGCTGGCAAACGTCTGGCCCGAGAAGGCCGTGCAGAAAGCTTTGTGACAAAACCAAACAAATCCTCGCCACTGGCGACCTCCAGCTGGCCGAACTCGTTGCTAACCGTCCTGGCGAATCGTCGTTGCAGGGCGCGTGTGGCCTCGGTGGGTTCCTGGCACGTAATTCGGTCGCATTTGGGTTTCAGGCTGCCAAGTTTTATGAACAAAAAATCATCTTCGCGGAGAGCAAAAGCTAGCTCATCAGCTGACCAGCCGAGCAGCTCAAGAAGCTGCGGGTATGGTAACAAATGCCAGTTTCGGCGGATCACCGTCAGCGCCGACCTTTTCATGCGTTCCCTGCTGATCCGCGGTTGCGATCCTAATCCCATCGCGGCGCCAACCGCCCTGATCTGGGCAGGAGTAGCACCAACCACTGCAGCAAGCCGCTCGACAGGCACAAGCTGCCAGTTCCTCCAAACGAATGCATGCAAGCGGCTTGGAAAATGCGAAAACTGCACTGGTGGCGGCGCATCGCCGGTCGGCAAATCTTCCGCTCTGAGCAACGCCGCCCCACGGCGCTTTTCTCCGGCCGCCCCGAACCACGTCGGAGGCCAACCAAAAGCTAGACCGTAACCCGTCAGACCAGCAATCCCAATGAATTCTCGACGTTTCATAATCAACCAGCAATGCTTGCGTCTGACCGGCTAGTTCGCCGCCCGAGAAGGTCCGCTACCATGGCGCGCTCGGCTTTCAGCTCAGCCACTGAAGCTTCGATTCTGCTGCGGCCGAACTCATCAATTTGCAAGCCCCGGACAATCTGCCTGCGCACACCATCGTTTCTCACAGGAAAAGAACAGATCAACCCGTGCTCAATGCCGTAACTGCCATCTGAACAAACTGCGACGCTATGCCAATCGCCCGGCTCAGTCGGAAAAACAAGCGACCTGACGGTATCAATTACCGCATTTGCAGCGCTGGCAGCACTTGAACTGCCGCGAGCCTTGATAATCTCTGCACCTCGCTGTTGAACCGATCTGATGAACTCGCCCTCGAGCCATCGCCGGTCCTTTACCACATCAATCACAGGTTTGCCGTCAATGCGGGCGTTTTGAAAATCCGGGTACTGTGTTGACGAGTGATTGCCCCAGATCGTGACATTTGTCACCAGTGCGGATTCCACGCCCGATTTCCTCGCAAGAAGCGCTTTTGCGCGGTTCTCATCGAGCCGGGTCATTGCAAAAAATCTGTCCTGCGGAATGTCCGGCGCGTTGGTCATGCAAATCAGGCAATTAGTGTTGCAGGGGTTACCGACAACAAGAACCTGCACATCGTCAGCCGCGTGCTGTTGAATGGCACGGCCTTGGTTGACAAAAATTCGGCCGTTGAACTCCAGCAAATCTTTGCGTTCCATGCCGGCCTTCCGCGGCACGCTGCCGACCAACAACGCCCAATTAACCCCACTAAAGCCCGTAGCCAGGTCAGAGGTCGCAATCACCTTTTTCAACAGCGGAAACGCGCAGTCTTCGAGTTCCATCACGACGCCGCCGAGGGCTTTAAGGGCCTTCTCATCGGGGATTTCGATGAGGTGCAGGATGACAGGCTGGCTTGGGCCGAACAGGGCGCCG
>DYLG01000156.1 GCA_020722215.1 Desulfomonile tiedjei | reverse complement strand
CGCCCGTCACTGCGCAAAGTTCTCCTTCCGGGCAGTCGTCCGGGCAGAGAAAATCGGCTCTGCTGCAACAAACCACAGAGTTGCTCAACCTGAAAGGATTGGGCAGAATGCTTTCCACCGCGGCGGGCAAACGGACCTCTTCGGCATCGGGGCGCACCGCCAGGACGTACGCCGCGGCCAGATGAAACGGCACCATGGGAATCACCACATCGTCATGTTCCAACATGCCCGAATCGGCAAGAAACCGGACTGCGTCCCCATAAACGATGTTCGTGGCGTCCAACCTGGGAGGAATGCGGGCATCATTGCTTCTTTCGACCACCATGATCTCCGCGCTCGGCAGACACGAGCTTATTCGTTCAAACGCAATCCGCCCGAATTTTCCAAGACCGGCAATCACGTATTTCATGTCGGACTCCGTGGCCCGAAGCGGCACAACGGACAATTGGGACGCATTTACGGAGAAACTTTCCCAACGATTACTCTGGGCCTTCCAGCGAGGTCCCGGAAGACACGCACATCCCGGAGGCAGCCCTCGGACGTCAGCAACGCGGTTGCGCAATCTTCCTGCTGATCTCCGATCTCCATGATGAGGGCCCCTGACGTCTTCAGGTAGTCCGGTGCGCCGGCTGCCAGTTTCCGGATAAGGTCCAGTCCGTCAGGACCGCCGTCAAGCGCCGAGTGAGGCTCGAATAAGACGATTTCCGGCTCAAGAAGAGCTATTTCTTTGGTCGGCACATATGGAGGATTGGAACAGATCACGTCGAACCGTGTCCCAGGTCTAAACGGAGAAAAAAGGTCGGCTGCAACTAATCGAATCGACGAGGAAACCCCTGCCTGACGAGAATTGAGCGCGGCCATCTGAATCACCGCGGGATCTATGTCCGTTGCCACAATGCGAGCCTCGGGCATTTCCCGGGCCACTGCCACTGCCACTGCTCCCGACCCGGTGCCGATCTCGAGGATCTCAGGAGAAGGGATTTGGCGGATTTCCGCGAGCACGCATTCCACAAGAATCTCCGTCTCCGGCCGGGGTATCAGAACCCCTCTTCTTACGCGAAACGGTATGGACCAGAATTCCCTCGTTTGGGTGATAAGAGCGACCGGTTCCCTGCCGGCTCTCCTTCGGACCAGGTCCCGGTAGCGATCCCGTTCAGTGGGCGTCAGAGGTCGGTCCAGATCCATGTAGAGACTCAGTCGATCGACCCCGAGTGCGTGTGCGAGAAGCACCTCCGAGTCCAGGCGCGGGGAAGTCACTCCTTTGCTTCTGAGGTAAGCAGTGGTCCACTGTACCACGTCTCGTACAGTCCATCGGCTCTTTTCCGTGTTTTCCTCCGGCATTAGCGTCGGGGCGGTCCTGTTCAGGGTAGTGCTGCCCATTTATGGGGGTTGCCAAAAGGGTATTCCGATCGGTCGGTACGGCGCGGGTTTCAAACCGGCCCATCCGCGAAATTTATTCGGACGGAGCTTTTGGCACACGCTACAGTTCATACGCATTTCCTCGGTCCTGGTCAACCGGAGCGTTGGAGTAATGAAGGGCGTGCAAGATCTTTTTCCCCAGTGGATGGAACCCGGAAGCTCTGAGTTTGTCACAATACTTAAACCCACTTCCTACCTCCTACGAAATCCCGGTTCAAGTTCCGGGGTTTCGCCCTCCAAACTCAGTTGGCATTGAGGGGCTGATATTCACCCCTCGTGCCCGCCCTGCCTTAATGGGCTCACTCCCCGGATCGCGCATTACCAAGAGAGGGAAGGTCCCAAGGCTCTTCAGACGACTCGCGGCAAAAGGGTGTGGCGGATTTGGCGGGGGTCAATGTTGACAGGAACGGAGTTAATTGCTAAATTGCCAACGTTCATAGATCGCTCCCATCGCTGAGACAGATTATCGGAAAAGGTGACGACACTATGGCCCAACCCCAGGACGTAGTAGGCGCCGCTCTGGTTGTGGGCGGCGGAATAGCGGGCGTACAAGCCTCCTTAGATCTTGCCGAATCGGGCTACAAAGTATATCTGGTGGAACACGAAACCGGTATCGGCGGCCGAATGGCCCAGCTGGACAAGACGTTTCCCACCAACGACTGTTCGACCTGTATCTTCTCGCCGAAACTCGTGACGGTCGGCCAGAACCCCAACATCGAGATGCTCTCGTACAGTGAGGTTGTCGGAGTGGAAGGCGAGGCAGGCCGTTTCAAGGTGAAAATCCGACAAAAGGCCCGGCACATCAGAAAAGACCGATGCAAGGCGTGCGGCGATTGCGCCACGGTATGCCCTGTTGCCGTCCCGAACCAATTCGACCAGAATCTGAGCACCAGGGCCGCAGCATACAGGCTGTTTCCCCAGACCATTCCCCAGGCGTTCATCATAGAGAAAGCGGATCGGGCCCCGTGCGTCATCGCGTGTCCCGCGCACATAAACGTGCAGGGCTACGTTCAGCTCATCACTCAGGGCAAATACAAGGAGGCCGTGGAGCTGATTTACCGGAATCTGCCTCTTCCCGGGATCGTTGGGAGAGTCTGCCCTCACCCGTGTGAAAGGGTATGCAGGCGGGCGGAAAGCGAGGCGGCTATCTCAATATGCAAGCTCAAGCGTTTCGCTGCCGATCAGATCGACTATTCCGAGCTGACTTTGCCCAAGATCAGTCCCAAAGACCAGAAAGTGGCCATAGTCGGCTCCGGCCCCGCAGGTCTTTCCGCTGCGTACTATCTCGCCCTGGAAGGATACCAGGTAACCATATTCGAGGCCGATTCCGTACTCGGCGGGTGGCTGAGGACCGGCATCCCCGAATATCGCTTGCCGCGGGATGTGGTCGAAAAGGAGATTAAACACATCCTCAGCCTGGGCGTTGAAGCCAAGACTAATTCCGCGCTCGGCAGGGATTTCTCAATTGAGGACCTTAAGGCTCGGGGATTCAAAGGCGTGTATCTAGCCATAGGATGCCGCAAAGGCGCGCGGCTCGGAATCCCCGGTGAACAGGCTGAAGGCGTGATTCAAGGAGTCGATTTGCTGCGTCGAACGGCTTTGGGCGACAGCCCCTCCGGCATCGGCAAGGCGGTGGTAATCGGCGGAGGCCACGCTGCTGTTGACGCTGCTCGGACCTTGGTGCGAATCGGGGCGGAGGACGTCATAATCGTTTACAGGCGCTCCAAGGAAGAAATTCCCTCGTACGACGAAGACGTGGCAGTAGCCCTCGCGGAAGGCGTGAAGGTCAAATTCCTTGCTGCTCCGGTGGAGGTGGTCACAGACGGGCAGAACAAGGTTCGCGGTCTGAAATGCGTGAAAATGGAGCTGAGCACCCCGGATGATACGCGGCGCAGGAAGCCCGTTCCCATATCCGGCTCGGAATTCGTTCTTGATGCGGACACCATAGTCCCGGCAACCGGTCAGGTTGTGGATCCGGAATTCTGGGAGAAGGTGGGCGTTGAACGCAGCCCCTGGAACACCATTAGCGTGCACCCCGTCACCTGCGCGACTTCCATCGACGGAGTGTTTGCCGGAGGCGACGCGGGCACCGGTCCCGCAACGGTTGTGGAGGCGGTGGCTGCGGGCAGAGAGGCATCCGTGTCCATCTCCCGCTATCTGAAGGGCGAGGACTTGGCTGCCGGCCGTCCCCTCAAGCTTCCGGGCAACAGACAGTATCCGCCGATTCCCCGGATGAAAAAAGAGCCCAGAGCTGTTAGCCCCATGATCGCTCTCAGAGAACGCAAGTCCTTCAAAGAGGTTGAAGCGGCATTCTCCGACGACGAAGCCAGGCGTGAGGCGAACAGGTGCCTCAACTGCGGCATTTGCTCCGAGTGCATGGAATGCGTCAAGGTCTGCCCCGCGGAAGCCGTGGATCATACGCTGGAAGCGGAAAACCTGGATGTGGAAGTAGGAACCATCATCCTTTCAACCGGATACGACATGATTGATCCGTCGAAGTTCAGGGGTGAGTTCGGGTACGGCAGGTCGCCCAATGTCATCACCAACATGGAATTCGAGCGGATGCTGAGCGCTTCCGGTCCGACTACCGGCGAGATCGCCCGCCCCTCGGACCACACACATCCCAAGAAAATTGCATGGATACAGTGCGTGGGCTCCCGGGATCCTCAGCGGGGCATGGCTCATTGCAGCTCGATTTGCTGCATGGCGTCGATCAAGGAAGCGGTCATCGCGAAAGAGCACGATCCCAATGTGGAACCCACGATCTTCTATATGGACATCCGTGCGTATGGCAAAGACTTCGACGCATACTATGAGCGGGCAAAGAATGACGGAGGGGTCCGTTTCATCCGGTCCATGGTGAGCCGGGTTGTCGAAGACCCGAAGACACGCAATCTCAACATTACTTACCTCGATGAGAACCAGCAGCTTATAACGGAAACGTTCGACATGGTGGTCCTCGCGGTGGGACTGAAGACCTCCGACGAGTCCCAAAAGCTTGCGGCGGAAATGGGCATAGATCTCAACGAGTCCCGGTTTGTCGCCACAACGTCGTTCGAGCCGGTTCAGACTAACATCCCGGGCATTTTCGTCGCCGGAATGCTCCAGGGTCCCAAAGACATACCTCAAACGGTTATGGAAGCGTCCGCTGCTGCCGGGGCATCCTCCAGTCTGCTGGCGTCGGCCAGGCATACGCTGACAACGAAAGAGGAGTTTCCCGCTCAGCGCGACGTATCGGGCGAAGAGCCGCGCATCGGAGTCTTCATCTGCCGGTGCGGGATCAACATTGCCAATGTGGTTGATGTTCCTCGCGTTGTGGAGCACGTCCGCAATCTCCCTAATGTGGTATATGCCGACGAAAAGCTATTCACATGCTCTCAGGACACTCAGGAGCAGTTTGTTGAAATCATTAAGGAACACAATCTCAACAGGATAGTGGTTTCCGCATGCAGCCCCAGGACTCACGAGCCCATGTTCCAGCTCACCATGGAAAGGGCGGGCCTCAACCCCTACCTTTTCACCATGACGAACATTCGGGATCAGTGCTCATGGGTTCATGCGTCCAATAAGGAGAGCGCCACACTGAAGGCCATGGACCTCGCAAGGATGGCCATTGCCAGATCGCGGCGCCTGGCCCCTCTGAAGAAATCGAAGATGGAAGTGGTTTCCAATGCCCTGGTGATCGGCGGCGGAGTAGCCGGCATGGTTTCGGCACTCAATCTGGGTGACCAGGGCTTCCAGGTTTACCTGGTGGAGAAAGAGGACGCTCTTGGCGGCAATGCCCGCTACCTTGAGCACACTATTCACGGAGAGGAGATACAGCCGTTTCTAAAGGATCTCATCTCAAAGGTGGAGTCTCATCCGAAGGTCAGCGTGTTCAAGACCGCGGTCTTCTCCGACCTCTCCGGTCATGTGGGCCACTTCAAGGGCACGGTGACCCAGTTCGGAGCCGAGCCCAGACTGATTGAGTTCGGCGCGGCTGTCGTGGCTTCGGGCGCGGTCGAGTCAAAACCCACCGAGTACCTTTTCGGCGAGCATTCCGCGGTGGTCACGCAGCACGGCCTTGAAGAGAGAATAATGGCGGGAGACCCCAAGCTTGCCGAACTGAAGAACGCCGTGTTCATCCAGTGCGTTGGGTCCCGATGCGAAGAGCGGCCTTATTGTTCGAAGATCTGCTGCTCGGCTTCCGTCAGGCTGGCCGAAAGGCTAAGGAAGATAAGCCCCAACGTGAAGATCCATATCATTTACAGGGACTTGCGAACATACGGAATGTTGGAAACCTACTACGAGGCACAACGCCGCGCGGGCACGGTGTTCGTGAGGTACGACCCGGAATCCAAGCCGCGGGTCGAAGCTCAGGGCGACAAGGTGAACGTTGTAGTTCGAGACCCGGTGCTGGAAAGGGACATTACCATCCCAGCGGACCTGTTGATTCTCGCCGCGGCTATTGACGGAGAACAGTCCAACAAGGAAATCAGTCAGTTGTTCAAGCTGACCATGAACTCGTACGGATATTTCGTAGAAGCCCACATGAAGCTCCGGCCGGTGGATTTCACGACCGAGGGCGTGTTCCTTGCGGGGCTGGCCCATTACCCGAAACCCATAGATGAGGCGATTGCCCAGGCGACTGCCGCAGCTCAGCGGGCATCCCTGATACTTAGCCAGAAGGAGCGCACCTTCCCCGGCGTTATATCCGTGGTTGATCCGGAGAAGTGCGCGGTATGCCTTACCTGCGTAAGGCTTTGTCCTTACGGCGCGCCGTTCATCAATGAGGACCACGCCGCAGAGATCGTTCCAGCGCTGTGCCAGGGCTGCGGTATATGTTCGTCCGTATGTCCCGGCAATGCAATTCAGTTGCAGCATTTCAGGGACGATCAGGTGTTCGAGGAAATCGACGCCCTCCTCGGAGAGGCTTCTTGAAAGATCATAAAGATCCCTATCCTTCGTTTTGCCCAGAGCGGATACGAAGGTTTTTCCTGAACAGGAGATAGTAAATGCAACAAACAGGTTCATCGACACGATCGGGAAAGGTTGCTCCCCCCTCCGGAGAGCTGGCTTCCATAGTCAATCAGTGCTATCAGTGCGGCAAGTGCTCGGCCGGCTGTCCCGTTGCCCCTGAGATGGATCTCCTTCCCCATCAGATGGTCCGTCTGGCAGTCATGGGCGATGTTGACCGCATCGTGCAGTCAAAGAGCATCTGGTTGTGCCTCACGTGTCACACCTGCGGCGCGCGCTGCCCCAATGGCATTGATGTGCCGGCACTTCTCGATCCCATTCGACATCAGATATTGCGCGGGAACATCGAAACCAGGGAGCCTCAAGTCCCGGCTTTTCATAACGCTTTCATGAAAACCGTACGGAGATTCGGCCGGGTGCACGAACTCTCCCTGATCGGCGCGTACAAAATGAAGACAAAAACGTTCTTCGATGACATGAAGCTCGGATGGGAGATGTTCCGCAGAGGGAAGATCCACATCATGCCCCATTCTTCCAAGCGGAAAGCCGAAGTAAGAGAGTTGTTCAACAAATCTTCCATGAAATAGCTGCGTAAGGATTGGAAATGGAAATAAGCTATTATCCCGGATGCACGCTGACCGGCTCCGCAAGAGAGCTGGACGAGTCTTTCAGGGCTGCGGCAGGGAAGCTCGGCCTTACCCTCAAGGAATTGCCGGACTGGACTTGCTGCGGCGCCAGTTCAGCCCACATGGTGGACGAATTCCTCGAAACAGCTCTGCCTGCAAGCGATCTCATGCTGGCCCAGCAGTTGGGACTGGATGTGGTTGCTCCATGCGCGGCATGCCACCTGAGGTTGAAAGCCGCTGCCATAAAGATTGCTCAGGACGAGCAACTCCAGGCCGAATTCCCATTCAAGGGCGAGATCAAGGTACTTTCCGGCCTTGAGATGTTTGCCGACGAAGACAGAGTGGCAAAACTCAGGGAGCTTACCGCCAAGCCTCTGCAAGGCCTGCGAGTTGTTCCGTACTACGGTTGCCTTGCAGTGAGGCCCCCGGAAATCGTGGAACCGGATGATCCGGAGAACCCAATGCAAATGGACCGCGTGCTCGATGCCCTGGGAGCGGAAGTGGTGGACTGGCCGTACAAGACTGATTGCTGCGGAGGGTCGCTCGCGCTCACCAGAACCGACATGGTTCTCAAGCTTTCTCGAAAGCTCCTGGATATGGCAAAGCTGGTGGAAGCGGACGCGATGGTCACCTTCTGCCCCATGTGCCAGGCCAACCTCGACACTCGGCAGGAGGACATATCCCGAGAGACGGGTTCCCTGTACCAGATCCCGGTTTTGTACGTCACGGAACTCATGGGAGTGGCTTTCAAGGATCTCAGAGTCCGTACCTGGTTCGGCAAGCATATGGTGTCCCCGGAAAAGCTTCTCGCTTCCAAGGGACTTATCTAGGAGAGTGACTCACACCCCTTGAAGATGCTCGAACCAGGGCATCATGGCATTCAAACACGCCAGGGTAGCCCGGACGTTATACGTCCGGGCTGCAAAGCGGCAGGAGGCTTCTTCCCCAAAGTCATGAGTCAAAATCAACTTACAGAAGCATCCGGATACCCCGGTCAGACCTCCTGTTCCTTCGGAACCCAAACGCGGTAGCGTCCGGGCTACCCGCTAACTCCGGCGTGCGTTTCGTCATCGGGCCGAGGCAGGGGGCGACCGGCCGGTCGCCCCTACTTCAGCCTGCCGCTCGTAGGCATCCGAACCCAAGAAAACCTCGCGATACCTATTTCACGTTGTGCTTTGAGCGAAAGGACCTCTGAATTCTTCGTGCGTGGGTGCTTTTGCGGTTGATGGCGTTGGTTGCAGCCCGAGGCTGCGTCGTGCCGGCAGGGTCTCCCGGGGGATTTCCATATTGAGCTTGACCGGCCGGGTATTTTTGTGATTAAATGCACTTGCTGAAAACCAACGGTGAGAGCTTGAAGCGAACCATGCGAAGACCCCCCGGTACAGCACTATGCAAACACCTTACGCTTTGCCTTGCGGGGGCGGTGCTGTTCTTTGCATGCTCGGTGACCCCATGCTCGGCTCAATCCATGTTCTCCGGTTTGTGGGCAGCGCTCCCTCTGGACAGTATAGAACGGATGGTGGGCCCACTGTATCCAAGGGGAGGCCTTGGCAACACGTTCAGAAGTGAGCTGGGGACGTCAGTTTCGGCCGCGAACCTCACGACGGCAAAGCTTGAGGGGTCTATAACAGGTGTTCTTGACCTCCGCGATGCAATGCCTCTGGATAGGTATCCCAACCGCTATGAATTGAGAGGAAACCTCCGTCTTTGGCGCTTTGGATTGCGCGGCGCGTACTCGTTCTTCGAGACGAGGAGCCTATCCCAGAATCTGGGGCACTTCGATCTTTCCGGCTTCAGTGCGGGATGCGACGTGGACTTGGTCCAGTTCACATGGCTAGCGGCAGGACTCGCAGCAGATTATTACTTTATCCAGCCTAAACTGGACGGCCTCATTTCCAACATCTATTACAGAAAGCCGCCGGAGCAAGCCCAGAGTGCCGGCATTCGTCTTGACGGAGAATGGCCTACCACAGTAGGACCGTACATCAGGTATGTGCCGCCGGAAATTCTCGGGTGGCCCGTTCACTTGGAAGCGTTTTGGAAGGTCCCCGTCTCGGGTTCAAAATTGCAGTCCTACGGGGTCGCTCTTTCTTTTAGGCCGCAAATCTACCGGTTTGATCTTTCCGCCAAACTGGGCGTGGAAAGAACTCTTCTCAGCTTTCAGGACGAGCCGCATTTCATGGACCAAATTCGCAAACAACATTGGCGGGTGGACATGAATTGGGACCTCTTCCGAGCCGAAGTGGCTGTGTATTTCTGAGCTTCCGTTTTCCTGAACCCCTAGCAACTAACAGCTCGTTTTGACGACCATTTTGCCGCTGCTACTGCGGGGACGGAGGTGCGCGTATTTTGGTAGGACCGGCGGC
>DYLG01000001.1 GCA_020722215.1 Desulfomonile tiedjei | reverse complement strand
TGCCCGGGTTCTTGATCCGCGCACCCTCACCGACAGATTGGACAAGGGCGTGACCTTGCCGGTCCTGGAGAGCTTTGTAGACGCAGTCCCCGAAAATGTTGACGGAAACGGTTGGGTTCTATCAGAGCTTGCCTTCGCGGATCATTCACAGGAGTTGGGGCCGGGCGAGCAGGTGATCCTCCATGGCGGAGACCCTTGTTCGGCCGATTCCATGAGAGCCAACGTAATTTCCTCGGACGGCGGCAGGGTCAGAATACGGATGAAGTGCCCTCCGGGACAGTTGACGAAGGACGACAGCCTCGCCTGTGCTTCCGAGACCGTTGAGGAACCCCGACCACGGTTTCTGGACCGCATCCCTTTTACCCGCGCTCTTGAGGCATCCCGAACGGCCCTGTACCATTTTCTGGCGGCAGCGGCGGCGGCGGTGGTGGACGTAGTGGTCCGCGGAGAGCACAGACAGGCGGATGCGGAAGCGGGCTCGCGCTGCGGCGGCTCGGCACAGGGTGCACCTTCGAGCCCGGGCGTCCAATCGTCCACCACTCCGAATGGATCGGGAGCGAAGGCGCTTGAATACGAGGACCTTTGCTTCTCCGAAGGGCTGTCGAGCGAGCTGAATGAGGACCAGGAGGCGGCCATACGCAATGCGCTCGGGTGCACGACATACCACCTTATCCACGGGCCGCCCGGCACCGGCAAGACCAGGGTTTTGGCCAGGCTCATCCGATTATGCCTTGACAGGGGCGAGCGCGTACTGGTGGCATGCCCGACCAATGTGGCGCTGGACCGCGTGTTGATTTCCGTGATGGATCTGGGGGTTACCGAATTTCTCCGCATCGGGCTGAGGTCCGCGTCCTCCGAGGAATTCCTTGAGGCCTCGAGGAGGTTGGGAGATCCGCCGCTTTTCCTGGGCGAGTTGTGCGCGCAAGAGAAGAATTTCGCCAGGTTGCGCAGTCGGGTCCGCAATACCAAACTTGCTGCCGCTACGGCATTCAGGTGCATGTCGCACCCCTTCTTCCTGCGGCAGAAGTTCGATCGAGTAATCGTGGACGAGGCCGGCCAGCTTGACGAACCCTCCACGCTGGGCCCTCTTACTTGCGCGTCCAAGTTCGTGCTGTGCGGCGACCACCTGCAGCTCCCGCCCATCGTCCGAAGGCCGGTTGGAGGCGACGAAATGGAGCCGGGCTTGGAGCGGTCTCTGTTCGAGCGTCTATTGGCAACAAGCCCGCCTGAAAACATTTCGAGGCTGACAATCCAGTATAGGATGAACGAGGAGATCCAGGACATAGCCTCCAGCGTCTTCTATAACGGAACGCTTCGTCCGTCGCCGGAGACCAGGCGCCGGCGTCTTCGAGCGAATCCGCCCGCATTCAAGAACAAGGACCTTGCCGAAATACTTGATCCCCAAGTGCCGGCTGTTTTCGTGGACGTTCCCGGCCCCGACAGCGGAAAATGCCGGCCCGAGGAGGCTCTGGTAGTGGCGGGAATCGTTAAAGAACTTCTTGCCGGCGGCGTCCCCGCAGGTGAGGTGGGAGTGATCACTCCATACAGGATGCAGCAGGCATTGATTCGGAAGCATCTCTGGGACGGGCCCGGCGCGGCTCCGTTGACGACGGTGGATACTGTGGATCGATTCCAAGGCGGTGAGAAAGAGGTCATCATTCTCTCTTTGGCGCGATCCGACGAGGTGACCTCCTTTCTCGCGGATCGCAAGCGTCTCAATGTTTCGCTGAGCCGTGCCCGCTCAAAACTGATCATCGTGGGCCATGGGGAAGTCCTGGATCGACATCCGCTTTTCGCAACGCTTCTGTCGGCATTGAAAAGGGTCACGGTGCATGTGCCCCGAAACGGGACCGTAGATCAATAGGAAAGTCGTTCACTCTTGCTGTGGGGGCGACCGGCCGGTCGCCCCTACGATACGACCCGATGAATGTGCGACCGTATTTGTGAAACGAAGTACTTAGGTCCACCCCTGCCGACAATGCCCGGGCTATTTCACGACAGGCTCGGAAAGATCTTCGCCCGTCTTTCCGGCAAGGACGGTTTGGTATATTGTTGAGAGGCTGTTCGCTCAGGTTTGGATGCCGCGCTATGCCAGTGCTCCGGAGCCACCGTAATATCAACGACTTTCATGCCGTTCCAGCCTCCAGGCGTGAAGGCCCCTAAAGGGACCGGCCGAGAGAAGCACCAATGTCTGCGAAAACAGATCAGATTTATCTCATTGACGGAAGCTCCTATATCTACAGGGCCTACCACACCACCGGAGGTCTCTCCAATTCCAAAGGATTCCCCACAGGAGCGATCTTCGGATTCACCAACATGCTCACCAAGACCCTGAGAGATCGCCAACCCCGCAGGATCGCGGTGGTATTCGACGCTCGAGGGCCCACGTTCCGGCATGAGGCTTATCCCGAGTACAAGGCAAACAGGCCGTCCATGCCCGAAGATTTGGGCGTCCAGATCCCCAAGATCCACGAGATGGTCCGAGCGTTCGGGCTCCCTTCCTTGTCGGTTCAAGGCTTCGAGGCTGATGACATCATTGCCGCCATTGCCTCGGGAGCGCGGAAGAAAGGTTGGGAAGTGATCATAGTCTCCGGGGACAAGGACCTCATGCAGCTTGTGGGCGAAGGAATCCTCATGTGGGATCCCCAAAGAGACGCAGTTTACGACACGGATGGGGTGATCAAGAAATTCGGGGTCGGCCCGGATCGGCTCCTGGACCTGCTGGCCCTCATGGGAGACAGCTCGGACAATGTTCCGGGCGTTCCCGGCGTCGGTCAGAAGACTGCGGCAAAGCTTCTTGAGCAGTTCGGGTCTCTTGACGGGGTCTTGTCTAACGTGGAGCAAGTCCCGCAAAAGAAACTAAGGGAGAATCTCAGGTCGAACAGGGACAAGGCTCTTCTCAGCCGAGAGCTTGTCCGGCTGAACGAGCAGGTTCCTCTCGAAACTCCTATTGACGATTTGGTCGCTGGTGACGCGGACACCGACGCATTGCGGGCCCTGTTCAAGGAGTTGGAATTCCGGCGTTACCTGGAAGAACTGCCCCAGGAGAAGACCCTGGATTTCTCGGGGTACGAGACCATAACCACCGGCGAAGCTCTGACGCTCTGGACGCGGCGCCTCCGTGAAAAAGGAAGGTTCGCGGTGGACCTGGAAACCACATCCAAAGACCCGGTGCGGGCCGAATTGGTGGGGATTTCTCTGTGCTGCGAACAAGGTAAGGCTGCGTACATCCCGGTGGGGCACACAGCGGGAGAGCAATTGCCCAAGTCCGAAGTGCTCGATCAATTGCGGCCCTTGCTTGAAGATGAAGGCATCGAGAAAATCGGGCAGAACATCAAGTACGACATGATAGTTTTCAAGAGCGAAGGAGTCGAGGTCAGAGGCGTCTCCTGCGACACCATGATCGCTTCGTACCTCTTGGACCCTTCCCGGCGGAGTCACTCGCTGGATTACCTTGCCCAGAATTTCCTGGGGCATCAGATGATCCCCATAAAGGACCTCATCGGCACAGGCAAGGCCCAGATCCCCTTTTCCGAGGTAGATATATCCCGGGGGGCGGAATACTCGTGCGAGGACGCGGACGCGACGTTCCGAATAGCAGCCATCCTCTGCCCGAAGGTTGACGAAGAGGGCCTCGGAGACCTGTTCCGTGAAGTGGAGCTACCGCTTATTCCCATACTTGTGGATATGGAACGCACGGGGGTGCTCGTGGACACCCAATACCTGAAACGGGTGTCCGCGGAATTCGGAGAAGTCCTCGAAGTGACCGAGAAGGAGATCCACGAACTCGCCGGTGAGTCTTTCAACATCAATTCTCCCAAGCAGTTGGCTGAGATATTGTTCGATAAGTTGAAGCTCAAACCCGTGAAAAAGACCAAGACAGGGCCGTCCACTTCGGTGGACGTGCTGGAACAGCTCGCCGTGCAACACGATCTTCCCAGAAAGGTGCTGGAGTATAGGTCCGTTTTCAAACTCAAATCCACTTATGCGGACGCGTTGCCGGAACTGGTCAACCCGAAAACGGGCAGGATTCACACGTCCTACAATCAGGCTGTTGCCGCAACCGGCAGGCTCTCGTCGTCCGAGCCGAATCTCCAGAACATTCCGGTCCGAACTGTCGCGGGACGAAAAATCCGCGCTGCGTTCATCCCCGCCCCGGGACATCTCTTCGTCTCAGCGGACTACTCCCAGATAGAGTTGCGCCTCATGGCCCACCTTTCCGGCGATTCCAGGCTGAGAGAAGCGTTCAGCGCAGGCGAGGACATTCACGCCGCGACCGCCGCGGACATTTTCGGCGCATCCGCTGCGCACGTGACCACGGAGATGCGGCGCAAGGCAAAAGAGATCAATTTCGGGATAATCTACGGCATGGGCCCGTACAAACTCGCCCAGCAAATTGGCGTCGGCATGAAGCTTGCCAGGAAATACCTTGACGACTATTACGAGATGTATGCCGGGGTGAAGCGATTCATGGACGAGTTGCCCGTCAAAGCGGCAAAGCAAGGTTTTGTCGCCACCATTCTGGGACGGAAGCGCTATCTTCCCGATCTGAACAGCCCGAACAAGATCGCTCAGCAGGCAGCTCGAAGGGTTGCCATAAACACCGCGATGCAGGGAAGCGCGGCGGATTTGATGAAGCTCGCCATGATCCGGGTAAGCAATGCCATCAAATCAGAGAAACTTCCCGCGACGATGATTCTTCAGGTCCACGACGAACTGATCCTCGAAGTACGGGAAAACGCCGCCCAAGATGCCGCAGCCCTGCTGAAGAAGGAGATGGAAGGCGCGTACACCCTCTCCGTCCCGCTCGTGGTGGACAGCGCGGTAGGGAAAAACTGGGAGGAGGCACACTGAATGGGCGCCGCTTTGCAGGCATGGATACTCACTATAGGCAACGAGATAATCAACGGGGTGATCACCGACACCAACAGGGAGAACATCTCCAGAGAGCTTCGCTCTGCGGGCATTGCGGTCAAGGGCATGACGTCGGTGGGCGACGAGACTCGACTTATCGGCGACGCGCTTGAATACGCCATGTCCAGGGCCGAGGTCACCATTGCCTCGGGAGGGCTCGGTCCGACGGAAGACGACAAGACGTCCGCGGCGGTGGCCGATTTCCTTGGAGTTCCACTCCGCACGGATCAGGAGCAGCTCGAGCGCATCGAACAACGTTTCAGGCAATGGGCGCGTCCCATGGCCCCAAGCAATGCCAAGCAGGCCATGTTCCCCGAAACAGCGATTCCCGTGCCGAATGACTATGGCACAGCGCCCGGCTTCATGATCGAAAAAGACGGCAGGATTGCCATCTTCCTGCCCGGAGTGCCCCGTGAGCTGATACGGATGCTTCGCGAGCGGGTCGTTCCCGCGATTGTCCAGCGCTTCGGCATGTCGGAACAGGTGTTTCGTGCGAGGACTCTCATTGTTTACGGCCTGTCCGAGTCCAAGCTCGGTGAAATCCTCGCCGATGTGGCCAAGGATGAGGAGGATTTCCATCTGGCTTTCCTGCCGAGGTTCCCTGTGATCCGGTTGCGCATGGATGCCCGGGGACCTTCTGCGCCCGACGCGGAGCTGATTCTGGATTCCAAACAGGCTCTCATTGAAGAGAGAATCCCCGAGAACATCATTTCGCGTGACAGTCGGCAGATGGAGCAGGTGGTCTTGGAACTTCTCGAGAAAAAAGGTCTCACACTGGCCCTCGCGGAATCCATAACCGGCGGGATGATCGGCGAGATGATAACGCGCGTTCCGGGAAGCTCCCGCGTGTTCATGGGCTCAATAGTCAGTTATTCCAACGACATGAAGCACAGGGTTCTCGGCGTTACCGAAGAAACCCTCTCCGGTCACGGAGCAGTATCTCACCGGTGTGCCCAGGAGATGGCCCTTGGGGCACTCAGAGCAGGCAACGCCGCCGTGGGCCTGTCGGTCACAGGTATAGCCGGGCCTGACGGCGGGACGCCCGAAAAGCCCGTGGGAACATTCTTCATAGGGCTTGCCGCACCGGACACTGTTTTGACCAGAGGTTTCGTCCTGCCCGGCGAACGCGGTTGGGTCAAGACACTGGCGGCAATGCAGGCGTTGGATCTTCTGAGAAGACATCTTCTCGGGTACAGGATTCACGGAACGGTCGAAGATGATGCCGAGGGTTCGGCTAGCGGAGGCAGATTCGGGCCGGGGAAAGAAGGTTAGGACCTGCCGGAAAATAACCACGACGTCCATGTCGTGATCCCGCCGCCGTAGGGGTGACCGGCCGGTCGCCCGCATTTGAACCCATGAAAACCCTGTCCGCCCCGCGGCCTGTAGGGGCGATCCTTGTGATAGCCCTCTTTCTCGTGCCTGCAGGCCGTCGGCGACGAATAGGGAGAAGGAGGGAGAATACAAGATTCGCCCCCTATCAAATCGCATCGGTCACTCTCTGGGGAATTTGTTCAGGAAAAGGGGTTCAGTACGTGACCGCGAACTCAATGTACGGGCCGCTCCATTCCGCGGTGACGTCGGCGTCCGGATCAAGGCGCGTCGTCACCCCATGCGGGTGTTCCGCAGTGGGAGTCCCATCCCATGACCACGCAGGCCCGCTCATGTGTATCTTGGTCCACCGGAATCCCACGTCAACAGATGCCGAAAACGTGCTAAGACCGTACAGGCTCAGGTCCCACACGGCAGGCCGCATACCCGCGGACATCTCGAGGTCGTAGAGCTTGGTAGTGGTGGTTTCTTTTTGGATCTCCCTTGCCAGGACCGCGGGAAAGCGGAAACGAGCCCTCAGATTCAGGGGAACCTCTCGCAGCCGAAAAGGGATGGCCCTTCCGTGAACACCTACGGTGAGCGGTGCTGCGGATTTCAAGAACACCAGGGTGTCATGGGAGTCGTCATTATTATGCCAGTTGTATGTGTCTTTCCGAAGTTCGACCGATTCGCTGTGCCAATCGAAATTGACGCCGAGCTTCAGAAACGGATAGCGCACAAGGTCCAGGTCGAGGCCGACTCTGGAACAGCTCACATCGAACTGGCTGAGCGTCGCCCACTCGGCTGCCGGGTGCTGGGCATCGGCGGCCGGCCTTCCCCTCCAAATATGCTGATCCTCGAGGTGGAAGCGGATACCAAGCCTGTCGATATAGAAAACGCCCCAGATTTCCTTGAACGCCTCACGGTCGTCGCTGAATGCAGGCTTTATCGGGTCATTAACAGGATCGGGCGTATTCTGCTGTACGTCGTCGAAAAAGCTGACTTCGCGGTTCCCTACCGTGATCTTGCCCGACTGCAATCTCGGGGCCCATAGTCGGGCGCCGGCCTCAAGCCTGAAGTCGGACCAGTCGAACCATGACGCGGACCCCCACCAGGAAGTAGTGCTCTGAGCAAAGGAAGCATTAGGGACGAGCATAAATGCGGCTGTCGCGGCGAGGAGGACAACGACGCCGGGGATGTGTGTTCTCCGCTTCAATCCATACCTCTCGACACGCTGAGAGAAAAAACAGGCACATATAAGATCACGTAAACACAATGAACTTATACCACAAGGGAGCATGGTGTCAAGGAATTAGTCCCGGTACGGGCGTCCGACCGCGGCCGGGCCGGAACGGGGCGGAGGAAAGAGGTCTCAAGACGGTTGAATCCTTCTGCGAGATATATTATCCTTGTATATGCTCTCTTGAATCTCTTTTTCAGTGTGAATGACGTGCATCGGAGGTGGTTGTGGCAGCCGGAAAAGTCCCAAGGATTCTCCTGGCAAAGCCGGGACTGGACGGTCACGACAGAGGGGCCAAAGTTATGGCTCATGCTCTTAAGGACGCGGGATTTGAAGTGATCTATACCGGGCTCCATCAAATGGTGGAGATGATTGTTGAAACGGCCATACAGGAAGACGTGGACGTGATCGGCCTGTCCATCATGTCAGGGGCCCATCTGCCGATATGCGAAAAGCTCTTCCGGCTTCTCAAGGCCAAGGGGGCAGACGACATCATGGTCGTGGTAGGGGGAGTGATCCCCGGCCGGGACATCCCCAGGCTCAAGGACATGGGGGTGGCCGAGGTCTTCCCCGGGGGTTCGGACATTGACGCGCCAGCCGCGTTTCTCAAGGAACAACTGGAACAGCGTCCGCAGTGAATTGTTGAGAGGATCGCCATGCAGCCCGTATTGCCGTACAAGCCGGTCAATCATGTTCGCATCGTAACCGCCGCATCGCTTTTCGACGGCCACGATGCGGCAATCAACATAATGCGCAGGATTCTTCAGGCCACAGGCGCTGAAGTCATCCACCTGGGGCACAATCGTTCCGTTTCTGAAGTTGCGATAGCCGCGGTTCAGGAAGACGCCCAAGCAGTAGGCGTGAGCTGCTACCAGGGCGGACACGTGGAGTTTTTCAAGTACCTGGTGGATCTCCTGAGAAAATACAATGCCGGTCATATCAAGGTGTTCGGAGGCGGGGGAGGTGTAATTGTCCCGGAGGAAATCCGGGAGCTGGAAGAATACGGGGTCACGAAGATCTACAGTCCCGAGGATGGCCAAAAGCTTGGCCTTCAGGGCATAATCAATCATTTCATAGAGTTGTCCGACTTCCCAACCACGGACGGCAATCTCAACGGCGACCTGGCCGATCTTCATCCTCGCAATTGGCCCCTCATAGCAAACACAATAACCACCGTGGAAGTCGCCAAGGCCTCGGGGAACGGCAACCTGCCCGGCATTCTCACGGCACTGGACCGGAAGATCAACAACCGCACTGCGCCGGTCCTAGGAATCACAGGTACTGGCGGGGCGGGCAAATCGTCCTTGACCGACGAGATAGTCATTAGGTTCCTCAATGATCAGAAAGACAAGACTGTCGGGATCATTTCCGTGGACCCGACCCGGCGCAAGACCGGCGGCGCGCTGCTCGGCGACCGGATTCGGATGAATTCCATCCACAATGATCGTGTGTACTTCAGATCGCTGGCTACTCGAAACGTGGGACTGGAGATCCCCGGCCATCTTGAGGAGAGCATTCGAGTCCTGAAAGCGGCCGGCTTCGACCTGATCATCGTGGAGACCGCGGGAATCGGCCAGGGAGACGCGGCAGTGGTGCCTATGGTGGATGTTTCCCTGTACGTGATGACATCCGAATTTGGCGCCCAAAGCCAGCTCGAAAAGATCGATATGCTCGATTTTGCCGATATTGTAGCTGTGAACAAGTACGACAGGAAGGGCTCGGAAGACGCCATACACGATGTCCGCAAGCAGATGCAGCGAAACAGGGTGGATTTCACCAGGCCGCCCGACCGATTCCCCGTGTACGGCGCCATTGCATCCCGTTTCAACGACGATGGCGTGACATCACTGTACGTGGGGATAATCAGGGCCATTAACGAAAAGACGGGCGCAAACTGGACCACCTCTCTGAAGGAGAGGCCGGACAAGGTTCCGTCATCCAAGACCATAATTATTCCGCCGGAGAAGCAGCGCTATTTGGCTTCAATCGCGGACGCGGTGCGTCGTTACCACGCGTGGGGCGCACGCCAGCAGGAACTTGTGCGACAACTATGGCATTTGGACGAAGCAGGCAAGTCCCTTAGAGAAAGAGCCCCTCGAGAGTCCTCCGGAGCGGTGGCGCAGATCCGAGAGGCCCAGGAATCCATCGAGCGGCAGCTCGACCCGAGAGCCCTGCGTCTTGTGGGAGAATGGGAAGAACTGAAGGCCCAGTACTCCGGAGATGACTTTGTGTACGAAGTGCGCGGGCGCCAAATCAAAACTCCGCTTAAGAGAAAAACCCTCAGCGGATCCATGCTCCCTCGTGTGGTGCTTCCCAGGTTCAAAGATCCCGGCGAGATTCTCCGCTGGCGGCTCAAAGAAAACTTGCCCGGGATGTTTCCTTACACTGCCGGGGTGTTCCCATTCAAAAGACAGGACGAGGACCCCACACGGATGTTTGCAGGCGAGGGCGATCCGTTCCGGACGAATCGTCGCTTCAAGTACCTGTCCAAGGATTACCCCGCGAAACGTCTATCCACGGCTTTCGACTCGGTTACCCTCTATGGAAAGGACCCGGAGGAACGACCCGATATATATGGAAAGGTGGGAACATCCGGGGTTTCCGTTTGCACACTTGACGATGCCAAGGTGCTCTACTCGGGTTTCGACCTGGCAGCTCCAAACACGTCCGTTTCCATGACCATAAACGGGCCTGCTCCCATGATGCTGGCCATGTTCTTCAATACGGCCATAGACCAGCAGATGGACAAGTTCCGGGAGGATAACGGCAGGGAGCCGAATCCTGACGAGGCTGCCCGAATAAAGGCGGATACCCTCTGCAACGTGAGGGGCACGGTTCAGGCGGACATTCTCAAGGAGGACCAGGGGCAGAACACATGCATTTTCTCAACCGACTTCTCTCTGAAGATGATGGGAGACGTCCAGGAGTACTTCATCAAGAATAACGTGAGGAATTTCTATTCAGTATCCATTTCCGGATATCACATTGCCGAGGCAGGAGCGAACCCCATTACCCAGTTGGCTTTCACTTTGGCCAACGGATTTACGTACGTGGAGTACTATTTGGCTCGGGGAATGCACATTGATGACTTCGCTCCTAATCTGTCCTTCTTCTTCTCCAACGGGCTTGAACCCGAGTACAGCGTTATCGGCCGCGTTGCGAGACGAATCTGGGCAATTGCCATGCGAGACAGGTACGCGGCGAACGAGCGCTCCCAGAAGTTGAAGTACCATATTCAGACGAGCGGGAGATCTTTGCACGCGCAAGAGATCCAGTTCAACGACATAAGAACCACGTTACAGGCTCTTATAGCCATCTATGACAACTGCAACTCTCTGCACACCAATTCTTATGACGAGGCTATCACAACACCAAGTGAAGAATCCGTGAGAAGAGCCCTTGCCATCCAGTTGATCATCAACAAGGAATGGGGCTTAAGCAAGATTGACAACATGAACCAGGGCAGCTTCATAATCGAGGAACTCACCGATCTCGTGGAAGAAGCTGTGCTTGCCGAGTTTGACAGGCTGGCTCAAAGGGGAGGCGTCCTGGGAGCCATGGAAACCGCGTACCAAAGGACCAAGATCCAGGATGAGTCGCTGCACTATGAGATGCTCAAGTCCTCCGGCGAGTACCCCATCATAGGCGTGAACACCTTCCTGAACCCGGAAACCGGCTATTTGGAGCAGTGCGCGGTTGAATTGATGAGAGCCACTGAGGACGAGAAGAAATCGCAGATCCGACGGCTCGCCGAGTTCAAGGAACGCAACAAGGACCGCAGCCCTTACGCTCTGGAAAGACTACAGAATGTGGCCCTCGCAGGCGGGAACATCTTCGAAGAGCTTATGGAAACGGTTAAGTACTGCTCTCTGGGCCAGATAACCGACGCCCTCAACCAGGTTGGCGGGCAGTACCGACGCAACATGTAGGGGCAGGCGGGTTCCGAAAACCGGCGAGCAGGACGGCGGGCTCGAGATTTGGTAGGACGGGCATCTTGCCCGTCGTTCCTCGTTCCCAGGCTCCAGCCCTCATCTTGACCCATAAGTGCTGGCTGGAGACCGTAGATGTGGGACATGTTGAAGGCCGGAGCCTGGGAGCCAGTAACCGTTGCCGAAAGAAATGGCCGACTTGCATGTAGGGGCGGGTTTCAAATCCGCCCCTATCAACCAGCGGAAATCTCTCCTGGCAAGGACAGAAGGCTCCATGTCATGAGGTCTTGTCGCTTGTTTCCCCGTCTTCCCACGGATCTTCTCCCATGAGCATCAGCAGTGCCTCTTTCGGGGTAGTTACCAGTCCCGCGCCTTGATACTCGGCCACTTTCCTAAGCATTTTGCCTAGAATAGGACCAGGCTGGAGGCCGAATATCCGCATGAGATCGCCCCCCTTCAGCAGCGGCGGGGGCGGATTTTCGTCCATTCCGAGAAACAGGTCCAGGGCGGTGAGGACCTGCCTCAACGCCTCCTCCGTTTGTCCTTCCTTGCGGGCAGGGCCTCGTGTTGCTCCGAGATCCGCCAGGAAAAGGAGCAGCAGTCCGATAACGTCCGACTTGAATCTCCTGTGAAGGCGGTAAATGGACCGCTTCGTCACCGTTTCAGCCATGACCACAAAGGGCCGCATGTGGCCGGTCACCAATTCTCTGACCAGTTCCTTCTCTCTCGATGCAAGAGTGAGGCGGCTAAGAATCACTTCACATATTTCGCCGGACACTTTCTCATGTCCAAAGAATCGCACTCTTCCGTCAGGATCGACGCTGAGGCGCGCGGGTTTGCCCGAATCGTGCAGCAACGCGGCCAGCTTGAGCAGTGCTCTGCGAGGGCGATCACGGACGGGCTCCTCGTTCGCATAGTCGGCTATCCTTTGTGCGAAGTCGCCGAAGCCGGCCAGTCCGTCGGACAGAAGCAGCTCGAGCTGATAAACCGTCTCCAGGGTGTGCTCCCAAACATCCAGGTGATGATAGGGATTCTGATCCACACCTTTCATGGGAACAAGTTCGGGAAAGAGCGCGTCAATAACGCCGAACCGGTCCATCGTCCTTATGCACTGCGCTGAATTGTCGCAGGCCAGAATCGCGATGAATTCGTCCCTGATCCTTTCCCATGAGACCTTTGACAATTCCGGAAGGCCGGATGGGATCATGCCAAGGGTGTCATCCGCAACGCGAAATCTCAGCCGGCTTTGAAAACGAAAGGCCCTCAGTATTCGAAGAGGATCGTCGCGGAAAGTGTGGTCGGAGCACGCACGGACTATCCCCGCACGCAGATCGTCCAGGCCTCCCGTGGGATCAACAAGGCGATCCAGGCCATGCTCAAGAAAATCGTCAAGCCCGACTGCAATCGCATTTATCGTGAAATCGCGTTCATGCAAATCAGCCGCGATATCTTCGCCCTTGAAGGAGGAGATGTCCAACGTCACTACTTCCCCTCTGCCGACCACGACTCTTCCGGTTCCTCGCTCATTGTCCAGAGGAACAAACGCCGCGTCACTCCCAATGAGATCGGCGAGTTCCCGTGCGATCAGAAAGCCGTTGCCCCTGATTGCCAAGTCGAGATCGAAGCGAACCGACTTGCCGAGCAGGGCATCTCGGATTGCGCCGCCCACCAGAAAGGATCCAGGAGCCAAAGCGCACACGGATCGGAGTATTTCTCGTACGCAAGGCCGGAGACAATCATCCATGGGACAACCAGGCGGCGGCCAAGGCGAAAAGGAAGGGTGAAGGAGGCGTCATCGCTCTACAGAAACCAGCTCGAAGCGAAACATCCCCGTAATATGCGGCGCCTTCAGGAGCAGCGGTATTCGGTGTTCGTCATCGGAAATCCAGAGGAGTGCTTTGCCCACTTCGCCTTTATCTCCCGTAAGCCGGACCAGGCGAAGGCCAAGGCGACAAGCCGGATATGTTCCCCCCTGAACGCTGATCTGTTCTTGTCCTCCGGGAGTAACAAAGAGGCGGGCTCTAGCCTTGCCGTCATAAATGTCTACGTACATGGGCTTGAGCAGGTCCTTCTGACTTCGGAGAAGAAATGCGGCTGTCAGGGGATCGTAAGCGGACCCGATTTGTTCCACATGACTCTCATGTTCGTCTCTCTTGTGCTTATTGACTGCCACAAGCCCCTTGTTCTGGTCGAAGCTCAGGTCCACCACTTCCGACGCCAGGAGGTTGGATTTTAGCTGAAATCGGTAAGATGCGGGTTTCAAGGTCTTTGCTGCGAAGGTGGAGTTCACCTGACACCAGATCTCAGCAATGGACTTAACCACCCCGTCGGAAACTGCAAACACCACCACGTCCACCAACTCGGCGTTTCTGCTTATGGCCACATTGCCGTGGCCGGCCTTCTGTCCGTTCCAGGTCAGCTCGTAGCGCAGGACTTCGTCGGGCTTCGCAGCCCGCGCCGTGTCGCTTGAAAGAAGCGCACACAACGCTAGGCTGGCCAAAGCGGCAAGCGCTGGATTGGGCGTTTTTAGTATGTGATAACTTGTTGAAATCATGCACCGCTCCAGCCTATGTTGACGGCTATCGCCTTTGGGAGAGGGCCGGGGTGGGGGTGTTTCTCAATGGCTGTAATCTCAGGCGCCCGGTCGATTGACGCGGCCGTCGATGCTTGCCGGGGGTCACCTGCGCGATGGGCGTTCATCTCATCGGGATCTGCGCAGGTACAACCTTGTCTTCGCCTCGGGCATCACGATCACGAGTGTGTCTCCTGTGACATGGTACGGCCAGCGGACGGAATTGCCCAAGTCGTCTCTGATATGCATTTCGTTCTTTTCGAGCGAGTATGTTGCCGTCCGACTCCTCACCCCGTTCTTATCTCCGCTGTAAGTCTTGTTGAATATCACCCGGCCCTGATCAGTGAACTCGACCAAGGTGCGCACACCAGGCGGAGTCGGCTTTTCCCGGCCGCCATCTTCGGACTCGTACATGAGTTCCCAGGTGTCCACAAGCATATTGTCCTTCACCGGATTCCTGGGGGCTTCAGTCCGCGGCCTGTCCTCCTTGGCACTCTGTGGCGCCGTCATAGTGAGACATGATGAGCAAAACACCACGGCAACGCAGAGCATGGCCCTGATCAATCGCTGGAAACGACACACGTTCGAGGATGCCTTCCCAGGCGTCGGTCCGATCCGGTGTCCGCATGGTGCTCGTTCGGGCAACGACACTGAATTACCACATATTCGTGAAAACGGGGTTGGGTTGGTCCCCTTTGGAATCGACCTTAGCTGTAACAGCGTTGCCCCCTTCATTCTTGGGCTTAGCCGGCGGTTTGGCTGCCACGGTCTTTATGGGGAATTCCCCTCGGGCAAGTCGTTCCAGGAACCCCTCGTCCACAATTATTGCGTACGAGCCCACATCCAGGGTGTGATACACAGCTTCAGCATCCTGCCAGTCCAGACCAAGGCAACCGTGGGTGAGCCGCCCGCCTGTAGCCTCGGCGTAGTGAATGTATCTGGTTCCGTCAAATACGAGCTTATACCTGAAGAACCCGGGAACGCGCCTGTCTTCATATCTTTGGGGAATCGGTTCCCCTTCCTCGACAAAGTACCAATCAGGTCTTATCCAGTCGTCCTTCTCCACCTTGCTTCTGATGGGATAAACTCCCACAGGGGTCTCGAACCGGCCGACCTCGGTGTCTCCCTTTCCCACTGCCACAGGGCCGATTCTCAGCAGCCGTCCGTATGCGTCATACAGATAGAACTGGAAATTGCGCTTGTCGATGACGACAAAGGGTTTTCCGTTTCTCTTTCTGACAAGGGTCCCGATGTACCTTGCTTCCTCCATAACCGCCCTGACTTCTTCCTCGGTGGCGGGACGGTGGCCGTAAATCGTATTGTCGTAAATTGGGTGCTGGTTCTGAGGGGGGCCCACCTGAGGTTGAACCTGAGGCGGGGGTTGGACCTGAGGCAGGGGCTGAACCTGAGCCCGGGGATTCCTCTGAGCACGGCTTCTCATCATTTGCTCCCGAAGTATTGCTTCCCCGTCGGGAGAGTCGTACTGGGGATGAGGAGTGCGGGCCGCAGGCGAACCGTACCGGGCAGGCTGGGGGCCCTCGGGAGGACCCCACGGAGCGGGTCCGGGGGGCGACTCCATCCAGTACCCCGAGTCGGCGCCGTAGTACGGGTTTCCCGGCTGCATTTGGGCATTTGCCGCCGAGCACACCACAAAGAGGGGAATAATCAGCCCAAGATATCTTGTTAAATAACGCATCGTTAGCGCCCTCTTCTTCCGAACGACTGAGAAAAAGACCCTCATTAGTCTGAAATCACTTTCGTCTATAATTTAAACCAGACTCTGTGTCAACAGAGGTGATCATTTGGCAACCCCTTTTCCAACAACCGAAGATTGCGATTACGCGGTCAATCAGTTCTTTTGTCAACCGGGACACGGATCGGTTCCCGAGGCAGGGAATCACCAGGCGCCACACCTCTTGCCGCGCGGCCGGCCCGACTCTTGCTTCAGCCGTGGCGTGACCCTGCGGGAACCGAGAAGTCGGGTCTCATATCCGGGTGTCTAAAGCAGCCCATATTTCTTCATCTTGTATTGCAGATTGCTTCGGGAGACGCCGAGGATCTTGGCCGCCTGGGTCTGAACATTATCCGCTCTTATCAAGGCCTGACGGATCATCCTCTCCTCGATTGCGTCCAACGTGTCGGACAGCCCCTTTTCCCACGAGATGAGTGTATCGAGCCCTCGTTCGATTTCCGGTGATTCTCTGATCTCGGGCGGAAGATCCTCCGGAGTGATCGTCCCTCCCTTGGAGAGCACCACTGCTCTCTCGATAACGTTTTCCAGTTCCCGGACGTTGCCTGGCCAGTAATAGCGATAAAAAGCTTGGATCACTTCGGGTTCCACGGATCGAACGGTACGGCCGAGCTTGGAGACGAATCTGTCAACGAAATGCGCAACCAGGAACGGAATGTCATCCCTGCGCTCCCGCAACGGCGGCGCCTGAATGTGCACCACGTTCAGCCTGAAAAAGAGGTCTTGTCGGAACCTGCCTTTCTCCACTTGTTCTCTGAGATCCTTGTTTGTCGCCGCGACAATTCTGACATCCACCCGTATGTCACGGTTACCGCCCACTCGCTGAAACTCTTGTTCCTGAAGGACTCGCAAGAGCTTCACCTGAAGGCGGAGAGACATTTCTCCCACTTCGTCCAAGAACAACGTACCGCCGTCGGCGAATTCGAATTTCCCTCGCTTCAGACCCGCCGCGCCGGTGAAAGCGCCTTTTTCGTATCCGAAGAGTTCCGATTCCAACAGAGTTTCCGGGATGGCAGCGCAGTTGATGGACACGAAGGGACGGCTGTTCCTCGAAGAGGCATGGTGGAGTCCCCGGGCAATAAGCTCCTTGCCTGTGCCGGATTCCCCGGAGACGAGCACGGTTGTCGGGGTGTCGGCGACCCTCTTCATCATGGAGAAGACCTTCTCCATGGCCTTGGACTTGCCGACAATGCTCCCCCAGACTGTTTGCAGCTCCGTCTCCAGGTACCTGATATTCTTGATAAGGGAGTGTTTCTCGACACCTCTGGCGACAGCCCTCTTAACATCTTCATTGTCAAAGGGCTTCTGGATGTGGTCAAGAGCCCCCTTTTTCATGGCTCCAACCGCCTGGTCCACCTCCGCGTAGGCGGTCATGAGAATCACAGGGAGATCCGGATCAAGATCGGTTATCCTTTCAAGGAGTTCCACGCCGGACATGCCGGGCATTTTTATGTCGGTGAGCACAGTGTCCACCGGATTGCTCCGTATCAGGTCAAGCGCCTCGGCGGCTGAAGCCGCGGTGAGCACCTTGTAGCCTTCTTCTTCAAGCAGGTCTTCCAGCACTATGCGATAGTTTTTCTCGTCGTCAACCACCAGGACGGTTCTCATGCCGCCCCCCCTGATGCCGGTGCACTTGACCCCTCATCGTCTGAGCGCGCCGGGAGCATCACCGTGAACACTGCGCCGTTACCTTCGGAGCTTTTCACCGAGATCTCGCCCCCATGAGCAGTGATGATGTTGTGAACCACGGAAAGCCCAAGTCCGGTCCCCATCTCACTTGTAGTGAAGAATGGCGTGAATATCCGACGAAGGTCTTCTTCCTTGATTCCTCGCCCGTCGTCGGCGAAGTCTATGCGAATCCTCGAGTCATCGGGGTCGATGGTGACCGAAAAAGTGCCTCCATCATCCATGGCCTCGAACGCGTTCATCGCCACATTGAGAAAAGCCTGGTACAGCAGATCCGAATCACCTGCAACCAGCGGTGCGCCTCCATTGACAACCGTCTGACGCCATTGGACCTGCCGCGACTGGATCTCCTGTTCCAAGTTGTTCTTCACCCGGTCTATCACGTCCCTCACGTCAATAACGCGTTTGTCGGGGGGCCGGGGCCTGGCGAAGTCCAGGAAATCGGTGAGGATGGCGCTCAGGCGGGTTGCTTCTTCAACTATCACCCCTGCCAGCTTTCTGCGCCTTTCCGGGGCGGGATTGTCCTGTTTGTGAAGCACATCCGCGGATGAGCGAATTATTCCGAGGGGATTCCTGATCTCGTGAGCAATGGTTGCCACCATTTGGCCTATGGATGCCATCTTCTCCGTCTGGCGGAGCTGTTCCTCAAGGAGATTCTGCTCCCTTGCCCGTTCCAGAAGAATATTTTCACCTCTTCTCACGATGAGCGTCAGCGCGGCGAAGAGAAAGGCCATGAGCACCGCGGCCACCAACATGATCACCATTACGGATCGTTGGAAAGCCGCGTACTGGTCGGACACGTCCTGGGTTATTTGCAGGACTCCATAAATCTTTCCCAGCATCCAGTAGTTGCCCGTAACCTCTCGCAGCGGGTAGTACGTTTCAGCCAACCACTTTCCCCGCCATAGAGCCGCCGATGTTTTTTCGTGGCGGACAACGGTAAAGGCTTTTCCTTCCAGCGCCTTCCCAAGGGTGTCAGACCCGGGTTCGAACTTTCCTATCAGGTCGTAGTCGGTGCTGTAATCGATTGTGCGTTGTCGCCCAACTATTTTGATTCGCTGGATTTTAAGACCGTAAGTGAAGTCCTTGACTAGAGAATCCAGCGCGGTGAACTGGTCCCATTTCCCCAGGTCCATCTCGATTCCTTGCGCCCTCAGGGGAGCATAGAACCCGTTGTAGATGTTGTAATTCAGGTTGTCGGCAAGCAATCGCGCGTAGTTCTCTGCCCCTCTCAGAACCGTGTCAGCGCTTCTGGAATAGAGTAACGCACCGAGGAGAAGGGTGGCCACGGCGATCAGGGCGAACCCGGACACTATGAAATACTTGACCAATCGGAATGGACCGCCCATCATGGCGGATTGCAGCATTCTTCTCCGCATTTGCCTCACCCGGCGGCAATTCTCCCGCGCGGCAATCTACCATCAGGAACACCTTCGGTAAAGACAAACCTAACTCGAAACAGTTCAACGCGACGTGGTAAGTTTGCTGGAACAGAGTGCCCGGTGCTCCCATTGATCACGGGGCGGCAGCGTCCGCGCCTGCCGATCGTCCCGGGGCCCTCATCAAATGTGTTGTCAGGCCCGACCACCACCCCCCCTGCCGCTCAAAGCGGTTGCAGGCCGGCATATTGACAGTCCTTGGTGGAGGGGCCTTTCCGGCTCACAACCACTGAGTACTCCGATGACATCGGACGCGCATTTGTGCAAGAATGCCCCCATGGTGTTCCTCCATTGACGATGCTCTTCTGTCATAAGTCAAAGGACACATCGAAAGAGGGAACTCGTGCCGGTTTTGGTTGCGGCCGGGAGCCGCGTGGTGTAAAAGGGGCCTTCCCGATAAGCATCTTGCGATTGAGGTCACATCATTGACGGACAC
Organism: Desulfomonile tiedjei; assembly: GCA_020722215.1. GTDB lineage: Bacteria > Desulfobacterota > Desulfomonilia > Desulfomonilales > Desulfomonilaceae > DYLG01. Next base: position 25,751 of record DYLG01000001.1, on the reverse strand, counting down.
CAAAACCAAACGGGTCGTGATAACGGTGAGTTGCGTCAGCTCCTTTGTGACTCCGTTCATGGCTTCGGCAATAAACGTTGCCCTCCCGGCGATTCAAGCCGACTTCCACGTGAACGCAATCTTGCTGGCCTGGGTTGCCACCTCGTATCTCCTGTCAACCGCGGTGTTCGTTCTTCCGTTCGGAAAGGTGGCCGACATACGTGGGCGCAAGAAGGTCTACGTGTGGGGCTTGGTCATATTCACGTTATCGTCCTTCCTTTCCGCGGTCTCAGGGTCAATTTATCAACTGCTGGCGGCAAGAGTCGTGCAAGGCATCGGAATCGCGATGATTTTCTCCACCGGTATGGCCATCGTCACGGCAGCGTTTCCTGTGAGAGAGAGAGGGATGGCCATTGGAATCACCGTGGCAGCGGTGTACATCGGGCTGTCCGCCGGCCCTTTCGTGGGAGGACTCCTCACCCAGTACATATCGTGGCGCAGCGTGTTCGGAGTAGTTGTCCCTATGGGAGCGTTGACGATTTATCTCGCGACCGAATATCTGGAAGAGGAGCGGGGGGAGACGCGTGGTGAAAGACTCGACGTGGTAGGCTCTGTTCTGTACGGCATTTCCATAATGTTGACTATGTACGGATTCTCGACCCTCCCGTCTGTTCAGAGCTTCTGGGCAATTCTTGCAGGAGTCGCTCTCTTTTGTGTCTTCGCGCAGTGGGAATTCAAGGTCACTTCGCCGGTCTTCAACGTGGAATTGTTCACGGTAAACAGAGCATTCGCATTCTCCGGTCTTGCGGCTTTGGTGAATTACAGCGCCACCTTCGCCGTAACCTTTCTGTTGAGTCTTTACCTTCAGTACATCAAAGGCTTGGACCCTCGATCCGCCGGGCTGGTGCTGGTCACCCAGCCAATCATGATGGCCGTTTTTTCGCCGTTCGCCGGCAGGCTTTCCGACCGAATCGAACCGCGGAAGGTCGCTTCTCTGGGTATGGCGCTCACGGCTGTCGGGCTTTTCGCAATGGCTGTCCTGACATCCCTGGCCCACACGTCTTTCATCGTCTTGGATCTTGTGCTGCTGGGCATCGGATTTGCCCTGTTCTCATCCCCGAATATGAACGCGATCATGAGTTCCGTGTACAAGAGATTCTACGGGATCGCCGCCGGCGCGGCGGCATCCATGCGACTGCTGGGACAGATGTTCAGCATGGGAATAGCCACGGTCATGCTCTCCGTTTACGTGGGGCCGGTCAAGATAACCCCGGAACAATACCCGGCCTTTCTAAGGTGCGTGAGTGCTGCGTTCCTGGTGTTTGGATTCCTGTGCGTTTTGGGAATCTTTGCCTCTCTCGCACGCGGCCCCCTCCGGCAGGAATGATGAACGAACCGAATCCCTGTGCTAGTCTTCTTCCTCCTCCGGTTTTGCCGCCGCCTCTATTATCTTTTCGGCGATATTGGCAGGCGCCTCTTCGTAATGGGAGAATTCCATTGAGAAGAAGCCTCTCCCGGACGTGAGCGAGGTCAAATCCGAAGCATACTTGAGCACTTCTGCCATGGGCACCTGAGCCTTTATGACCTGGCTGCCGCCGGACGAATCCATACCGCTGATCCTCCCTCGGCGGGAATTGAGGTCGCCCATGACGTCGCCCATACACTCTTCGGGAACCACTACTTCCATGTTCATGATCGGTTCCAGAAGGACCGGGTTGGCTTCCAACATTCCCTTCTTGAATCCCTTTGAAGCGGCGATCTTGAAAGCTTGCTCGGATGAATCCACGTCGTGGTACTTGCCGTCGAATACGGTGATGCGCACATCGATGACAGGATAGCCGGCCAGGGAGCCCGCTGTCATGGCTTCCACTACGCCCTTTTCCACGGCAGGGATGTACTGCCGGGGGATAACCCCTCCGACAATCTTGTCAACGAACTCAAAGCCGGAGCCTCTGGGCATGGGCTCCAGTTCCAGCCACGCCACAGCGAACTGGCCTCGTCCTCCGGTCTGCTTTTTCAGTTTTCCTTCAACCTTTGATCTACCCCTGATAGTCTCCTTGTACGGGACCTTGGGGGTCTTGAGGTTGACGTCCACGCCGAACTTTCTCTTGAGCTTGTCCACGGTCACTTCGATATGGACTTGTCCCATACCGGAAATGAGGAACTCATTCGTCTGCTGGTCTCTGGTCACGCTCAGGGTGAGATCCTCTTCCGCAAGTTTGGAGAGGCTCTGGGTGATCTTCTCTTCGTCTCCTTTGGCCTTGGGCTCGATGGCAAAAGATATCACCGGCTGAGGCTGAACTAACGGCGGAATGATGATGGGATTCTTTTCGTCGCAAAGCGTGTCGCCGGTGAGTGTCTCCTTGAGTTTGGCCACGGCAACGATGTCGCCCGCCTGGGCGGACTCCACCGACATCTGGTTCTTGCCCTGAATGGTAAGAATCTGGCCGAATCTTTCCTTGGTTCTCCGAGTCGAATTGAACACGGTGGAATCGGGCGAAAGAATCCCTGAGTAGATCCTGAACAGTGTGAGTCTGCCGGCGTAAGGATCGGCCAGTGTCTTGAATACATATGCGCAGAAGGGCCCGTTAGAGGAGGGGTCCCTGGTCTGTTCCTCGCCATTGGGAGCGGTTCCCTTGACGGGGGGCATTTCCAGGGGCGAAGGGCAGGAGTCTGCAAGTAGATCCAGCAGCGGCTGAATGCCGATGTTGGTTCCTCCGGAGCAGACAGTCACAGGCATAAGTTGCCTTGAGAGGATACCCTGTCTCAGGGCGGCGGCCAGATCGTCGGGTCCCAGTTCTTCACCTTCCAGGTAGCGCTCCATCAATTGATCATCCACTTCCGCGAGATCCTCAATGAGCACTTCGCGTCGGGTCTGGGCCTCCTTTTTAAGGTCATCGGGAACATCGCCTCTGATAGGCTTCCTGGCGTCCGCCTCAACGGTGACCGCCTTCATGTTAAGAAGATCCACCACGCCCTTGAACGCGCTTTCCTTGCCGATGGGGAGCTGGAGTACCAGCGGCTTGACTTCCAACATGGTTTTCATGTCGGAGACAACCTTGTCAAAATCGGCTCGCTCCCTGTCCATCTTGGTGACGGCAAGCAATCTGGGACAGCCGGCTGCTTCGATGTTTTTCCAGACCTTCGCCGTGAGCGGTTTGACCGAGTCAACGGCATCCACGGTCAGAATGGCCACGTCCGCTGCCCTGAGGGCGGCGTTTACCTCGGAGGCAAAATTCGGGTCGCCGGGTGTGTCCAGAATGTTGATTTTCTTCTTTTTCCACTCGAGGCTGAACAATGAGGTGCTTATGGTTATCTGCCTCTTGATTTCTTCCGGCTCAAAATCCAAGTTGGACGTGCCGTCAGTGACCTTTCCCAGACGGTCTACCGCTCCCGCGTCATAGAGCATGGCCTCGCACATGGTGGTCTTCCCCGAACCTTGGTGGGAAACCACCGCCACATTCCGTACATCTTCGGATTTATACTGTTTCATTTGCACCCCTTATACCGGGACTCGTGCGTACGAGTTCCGGGCTCTTGACTGATATGCCCTATGACCCGCGACCGATACCGCAAAAGGGCATCTCGGCTGCGCGGTGGGACAAGATACTTGACTACGGATGGGAAGCACGGCGATAGCCCGGAGGATCGGAGCGTCCGATTCCCGACTCGCAAAAAATGGGCAAACGGGCTATGGCTATCACGGGGAGGTTGTTCCCCGGAATTGCACCGGCATCATCCCATCCGTTTCATATAAAAGTAGTAGTAAACCACAAGGCATCTATTCCAGTCAAGCGGCAAATGCCGAACCCACCAACGAAGAGTGAGTGGCCGGCCGTCATGTTTAGAACTTGAATCTTGCTTGCCCTTTGACTATGCTTAGTGTCTTCCAAGACGATCCCGGAGAAGGGCAAGAGTGTCTTGAGTGATCGGCAGGCGGGGATCCACAACCGGGAAGCTCCCTTCCTGTTGAATTCCGCGAGGGGCTGTCGATGCCGGGGGCTTGATCAGCGAGGTTTGCCGGAGAAAGATTCTATGCACGAGAGCGTGAAAAAAGAACTTGCCGCGATCGTTGGGCCGGAACGGGCCACAAGCCGGCCCGAGGACCTCGTGGCGTATTCCCTTGACCCCCATATAGAGGAACATAGACCGGACCTGGTGCTGTTCGCCGTGACCACGGAAGAAGTCTCGGCAATCATGAAGGTCGCGTTCAGGGAAGAGATCCCCGTCACTCCAAGAGGCTCGGGAACGAATCTGGCCGGAGAAGTCGTGCCGATCATGGGCGGAATCGTGCTCGCCTTGAGCCGCATGGACCGGATCCTGGAAATTGATCCTCGCAATCGAATCGCTCGCGTTCAGCCTGGGGTGATAAATTACCGGTTTCAGCAGGAAGTTGCCAAGCACGGCCTGATGTATGCTCCTCATCCTAGTTCCTGGAAAGTTGCCACCATCGGCGGTAATGTCGGAACAAACTCAGGAGGGCCCAGGACCCTCAAGTACGGGGTAACCCGAGACTACTTGCTGGGACTCACCGCTGTGCTGGCCAATGGCGATGTCCTCAAGACCGGCGGCAAAGCGATCAAGAACGTTACAGGCTACGATCTCACGCGTCTGATCTGCGGTTCCGAGGGAACCCTTGCCGTTGTCACCGAGATCACGGTGCGTCTGATTCCGAAACCTAAAGCTTCTCGAACCATTATGGCGAATTTCCCCCTGCTGGAAGATAGCTCCGACGCCGTCGCGGCGATCATCGGGGCCGGCATCGTTCCTTCCGGCCTCGAACTCATGGACAAGGTCGTGATCAGCGCTGTGGAAGCGGACGCCAGGCTGGGCCTACCCACGGATGTGGAAGCCATTCTGCTCGTCGAGGTGGACGGAGATCCGGAGGGCCTGGACCTTCAGGTGCGAACCATCGAGCGAATCCTCATGGAGAACCACAGCTCCAGGGTCCTGGTTTCCCGGACTCCGGAAGAGGCGGACAAACTCTGGACCGCGCGCAGGAACGCGGTGTCCGTCATGGCACGTCTCAGGCCCAACACCTCCCTGGAGGACGCAACAGTGCCGGTCTCAAACCTGACGGAGATGATCAGGAAGACCGTGGAGATAGGCCGCAAAAACAATGTGCAGATCGGAGTGCTCGCCCACGCCGGAGACGGCAACCTCCATCCTCTGGTGCTCTTTGATCAACGAGATAAGGACGAGGTTCGCCGCGTTGAAGCGGCAACCGAGGAAATATTCAGGGAAGCGTTGGCCCTGGGCGGAACCCTTTCCGGAGAACACGGCATCGGACGGGCCAAGGCTCGATTTCTGCCTATGGAACTGGACGAAGTGGCTATGGAAGTCACAAAGTGCATTAAGAAGAGCGTCGACCCGAAAGGCATTCTCAACCCAGGCAAGTTTGTTTGAAAAACGGACCCGGCCACCTATCAAAGCCCGCGTGAAAGACATGTTTGCCGAACCGATAAAAGAAGATCTCCATAGTTGCCTCAAGTGCGCCATGTGCCAGCCCGTTTGCCCGACTTACAGGGTCACGCGCATGGAACGCAACGCTCCCAGAGGCCGCGTGCAAATGGTCAAGAAGTACCTGGAGGGAGACTTGTCCCTCTCCGGAGGACTTCACGACGCGCTGATGACCTGCATCCTCTGTGAGGCATGTTCGGAGGCGTGTCCCAGCGGTGTTCGCCTGGACCGAGTCTTCGAAAACATACGCATGGAACTCTACGAGAAGTTCGGGGTCGGCCTTGCCAAGAAGGCGCTGTTTGCCGCGTTGAAGCATCCTCTGCTCCTTAGGTTGGGAGCCGGAATGGGACGCCTGGGGCAAAGGGCTTTTATCGCTCCGCTCAATTTGGGGTGGAAGATGGGCAACATCCCTCTGAATCGGCTGGGGCGCTTCAACAGCACATCGTTCCGTCGGCAGATAGGGGAGGTCGTACCTGCGGTGGGGAAAAGGGTCGCTCGGGTAGTCTATTTCACGGGCTGCGCGACCGACCTGATCAACGAGCACGTGGGCCGCGCCGTTGTTGACGTGCTCACGCGCCTGGGCATCGAGGTCGTCATCCCTCAGGATCAGGTATGCTGTTCCGTGCCCGTTTTCCTCAGCGGAGCCCGCAAGGAAGCGTTGCCCAACATCGAGAAGAACCTTGAAGTGTTGGACCGAAGCGACGCAGACGCGATTGTGGTTGACTGCGCCACATGCGGAGGCGGACTGAAGAAGCACATTCCCTACCTTATGGAGGATCTGGGCCTGGAAACGGACCGGGCTCGAAGGGTCGCAGCCAAGGTCAGAGACGTGTCCCAACTCATCTCGGAGATGATGGACAAACTGCCCCTAGCCTCCGCCTCTTCAGGCAGAACCGTAGCAGTGACTTACCATGACCCCTGTCACATGGTGAGAAGCATGAAGGTGTCGAAAGAGCCCCGCACTGTGCTCGCAGCCCTGCCGGACATCAGGTTGACCGAAATGGAAGGCGCCGGCGAATGCTGCGGCGGAGCCGGCTCTTTCCAGTTTGAGCACGCGGAGTTGTCCGCGGGCGTCACCAGCCTGAAGAAGCAGAACATCCGGGCCACAGGAGCGCAACTCGTGGCCACGGGCTGCCCCGGCTGCATGCTTACCCTTTCGGGGAACCTTTACGAAGAATCCGACCCGCTAGTTGTTCACACCATTGAACTGGTTGCCCAAAGAATCAAGAAAGAATGATTGCCTCGGATAAGTCCCAATGAAACGGCACCGGTGAAGACTGTCTCGGGAAGCCTGGGAGCCTGTCGCTAAACTGCAAAAAGGTTGCCAATCGCAGCACGACGGCACTGAGAGAGATCCGGGCTACGCTGACCTGTTTGACTGCCATCGTGCCACGATTCCAGCATCTTCAACGGTCGTGCGACAGGCTCCCAGGCCAGGGTAACTCTGCAACAAGCTTGGCCTCAGCCTGTCCGCCTGCTCCACCATTCACGCCAGTTCCAAATGTGCCCGGTTTTAACCTTGAGCGTTATGTCCTCGCTATCTGTCAAAGCGCCGCCGATACAGTTGTTCCGGCGATCGTTCGCGTAAACGGTTACTTTGGAGTTGCCGCTGAACGAGTCATACGGATCATATCTCATGCCTTGGGCGCCTCATTGATCCAGTTGAGCGTGCCCACGAGTTTCAAGGATGCCGTATTGTTTCCCGTTAAGGTCACATTGGTCCGTTCTCGCAGCTTAAGAATTCCGTTCCTTCATAGGGACGGCGTCGCCCGCGGACCAGCGAACAAACGTTTCCGCAGGCCCCGGAACATACAGATCAACATGGTCAACCGTGGGGGCCTGGAATTCCAGCACCCAGGACCGGCGCTCACCCCCATGGTTCACCACCGTGAACCGGAGCCAGTGTGCTGAAGAACCGAAACCGAAATTGGGGATCTCCGCTTTGCTCGGCCTGAACAATGACGATACCGGCTGAGCAGACACGTCTTCGATCGTGTATTTCTTCTCGGGATCGTTCAGAATCTCCACGTGTGAACCGATAAGATACTCGTTCCGGTCCGGCGTGAGAATCACCGGCTCAACAGCCTGGGCTCGCAGCACGGAACCCCCGAGCATCAGACAAGAAACTGCCGCGCTTAAAAGCAGTTTGCGCTCCATCGTCGCCTCTTCTTGAGAAAATCGGGTTGGAGAATTCAGCCGCAGTATTCCTCGGGGAAAACACGGTTATGCGAAGCCGGCAATTGTGGACCTCGGTGATGCCGGGTCATCCTCAAATCTCTTGAATTTCCGCAACATGCTGCCCTGCACGCGACCAGACGATATTGCAGCACCTGCTGCGAAGGGTGCAGCAGGTGACCTATTCCTTGTCCAGTCCAAGGCGTTTGATCTTCCTCCACAGTGTGGTCTTGTCAATTCCCAGTTCCCGTGCCGTGGCCAGTTTCTTGCCTCCGTTCCTGGCGAGCGCTTCCCTGATCACTCTAGCCTCGATGTCCGCCAGTGTGCCGCCGGCCGGGAAAGGTTCCCGGGAATCGGCTGCCCTCCGAAAAGGAGCGGGAAGATGCCGGGGCTCGATCAGTCCGCCGTGACATAGGATGAAAGCATGCTCGATCGCGTTCTCCAGCTCTCGGATGTTCCCCGGCCAATCGTATTCCATAAACGCAGTGAGCGCCTCCCTGGACAGACCCGCAATGTCGCGGCCCTTGAGACTGTTTAGCCGGTCGATAAAGTGCCGTGAAAGCGCCGGAATATCCTCTCTCCTTTCCCGCAATGACGGGAGCTTGAGCCTGAAGACCTGTATCCTGTAATACAGGTCCTCCCTGAACGATCCCTTTTCAACGAGTTCCTTCAGATCGCGGTTGGTTGCAGCCACAACACGCACGTCCACCTTCACGGATTCCGTTCCCCCGAGCGGCTCGAACGTCTTGTGCTGCAGGATCCTCAAGAGACGCACCTGAAGAGCGGGAGTAATGTCCCCGATTTCATCGAGAAATATGGTTCCCCGGTCGGCCTGCGCAAACCGGCCGGGCTTGTCGCGCTTCGCATCGGTAAATGCTCCGGCCTTGTACCCGAAGAGTTCGGACTCGAGAAGAGCGTCCGGAATGGCGCCGCAATTCACCGTTACAAGCGGCCTTTTGCTTCGCGGCGACAAATTGTGAATGGCTTTTGCCATAAGCTCTTTTCCCGTGCCGCTCTCTCCTTCAACGAGGATCGTGGTGTCGCTTGCCGCCACGTCCGGCAGTATGTTGAATATCTCCTGCATGCCGGGATTCCGGGAGATCATGTCCTCAAAGGTGAAGGATTTCTCAACCTGCTTTCGCAGGTCCTCAACAAGTGTAAGATCGCGGAATGTCTCAACTCCGCCGATTGGGTTCCCTTCCGAATCCTTCAGCATCGCCGTGCTCACGCTGATGGGAACGCGAGTCCCGTCAGCCCGAAGAATATAAATGGGCCGATTCACGGCGGGTTTCTTGGTCCTAATGGTCTGCTTCAGGGAGCATTCTCCTTCACAGATCTCAGCGCGGAACACTTCGCAGCAGGGGCGGCCCAGGGCCTCCTTTTCCGGGACTCCCGTAATCTCCGATGCCGCCCGGTTGAAAGAAGTGATGATGAGATTCTCGTCCACCGTGAAAACGCCGTCCGCGATCGAATCGAGGATCATGCGGATTTCGTCGGGGCCAAGTGTCCTTTCGGGTGCTCGATCGGTCATGGTGGGTCTTCTCCCGAACAGATCCTACCACACGCGGACGCGGATAAGAATCCGATGAACGCGGCGAGGAATCCGCGATCAGCAACAGAGCCATGCGGGGATTGGACTCAAGCCGGCGCATCCGTACGAGTCCATTTGGAAGGGATAATGCCCGCCGGAGGGTTTGACTCGACGACCGGACTGTGCTATAAAATTTCGCTGACTTCATGGCATTAATTTGTCATAACAACCGGTTAGGCGACCAATTATGGAAAAGGAGACTCAAGTGAAATCTAACCTTCCGTTTTTAAAATGTCTTTTGTGTGTCGGCGTTACAGGTATCCTTGCAGCTTCAGTCATGTGTCATCCAAGCTGGGCAGCGGAGCCAAAGGTCTTGGCTCAAATCGGCAATCGGAAGATAACCGACGCGGATCTCAGTGAACTGGCCAAAGCCGTCCCGGAAGCCTCCCGCTACCTCTACCTTAACCCGGAAGGTCAGAGACAGACGCTCGATTACATAGTTAATGTGTACGTGCTGGCTTCAGAAGCGGAAAGACTGGGCCTGGAGAAGTCGCCGTCTTTCAAGAAGATCGTCGAGTTCACGGAGAAGAGCATTCTGGCGCGGTTGCTCCTGGAAGAAGAAGCCAAAAAGCTCAAGCCGCCATCCGAGGAGGATGCAAAGAAGTACTACGAGGAGAACCGCAACAGGTTCGTGACGCCGGAGATGGTGCACCTTCGGCACATCCTGGTGAAGACTGAGAAGGAAGCCAAAGACGTAATGAAGAAACTCGACAAGGGCGAGGACTTCGCCAAACTTGCAGCTCAGGTTTCGGACTGCCCGAGCAAGGCAGCGGGAGGTGATCTGGGCCTTCGCCCCAGAGGGCGGCTGGTTGAGGAGATATCCAACGAGGCCTTCAAGATGGGCAAAGGTCAAATCGTTGGCCCTGTTCAGACACGCTTCGGTTACCATGTTCTGTATCTGGTCGACAAGAAGCCTGAAGGCGTGATCCCTTTCGAAGAGGCTAAACAGGACATAATCGAGCAACTGAGGACAACACAACAACTGGAGCACTTCCAGCAGTTGGCAAAGGCGCTTAGAAAAAAGATGAACGTCAAGATAGCGGTCCCGGAGGTCGGCACGCCACAAGCTCAGCCAGGGGCCCCGGCCGTACCCCCCGCAGGACCTAAGAAGTGATTATCGGCGCCGAGTTCGAAACATTGATCCCCCCTTTGCCGCGGCCCCAGCCTCCCCTGCGGGTGGCCGCGGACTACTCTTCCAGGGGAATGAACATGTCTTCCGCCTCTTCAGTGAACCGGCTTATGTCCCCCACCTGATCGTGAATCCTTTCGAAAGCTTCCTCAGCAGTCCGGGCCTTGAGGTCCTCATCCCGAATCATCAAGGAAACCAGCTCGCTGAAATAGGCCTGGTTGACCAGATAGATCCTTGTGAGAATATCGAGTGTCTCCTCGTCGGTGACTTCCAGATCGTCGGGTTTCAGTTCGCCACGGTCGAGCTTAACGAGGAAATCTGCGGGAAATGCCTCCTCCTGTTCTTCCACCGGTTTTTCCTGGGTGCTTGAACCCGGTCTGACGATCTTGTCCTGAAAAGCCGAAGCCACAACTTTTATGTCGAGGTTTCTTAGGAGCTGAGCGAAGACGGGCTCGTCCTCCTCGAGAAAGCTCACGATCCAGTGGTATGCGGATTGGGGATCAGTGATGCCTTTAGCGGAAAAGAGTTCCTGGTCGAGGTCCAGGATGGACTGAACGCGCTGGGGGTTAACTAGAGACAGCACTCCTATGTGCGTTGAGCTTTGGGCTTTCATGATTCTGAACAGGGTTCTGTCTCCGAGGCCGTCCACAAGGCCGGAACTTGTTTCATCGTCCAAAAGGAACAGCAATTCCTGCGCAGCCTTCGGGTCACGAATGGCCTGGTGGCTGACCAGGTTGATCTGCTCTTCCGTTGAAAGGGCTGCCATGAGCTGAGAAGCCTGCCGTGGATCCTTCTTCAGCAGGCTCAACACCCGGTGTCCGTCATCGGAAATCGGGACAAGGAAACTGTCCTGTTGCATCGTCTCTACGTCTCCTCCGGATCGCGCCAGTGTGCGTCCTCAATGGATCTAACCGCCTCGAATACGGAATCGTCACCGCCGAAGTCCTCGGAAGTCCATCCCTCTTCAGTCGGCGCGTACGATTCACCCAGAGTAAGAGTGACCCTCCGACGCTCTCTGCTGATGGTCATCAGTTGGAGCGCGCTCACCAGAGTCTTGCGCAGTTCCTTGTCCGGGCAATCCCTGAAGGCAAAGATGACCTCTCTGAGCCTGGCCGCGTGGTTCTTGTCCAATTGAATGCCTTTGACTGCCAGCAGGGAACTGACATCCGGAGCCTCACTGTCGTCGAGGGTGTTCAGCATGAATTCCAGCAACTCTCTTGACAGGCGGATCATGTGTCTCATACTGAAGGCTAGCGTGATCGCGTCCATTTCCAGAGGGTTGCTGAAGACCAAGTCGAGGTAGGCCGATTCCCGACCTGTATTTTCGGAACAAAACTCTTCGAAGAGCCTGAACTCTTCGCTGATCATGGGGCCTGCTCTGATCTCGTCCTCGGCGGGCATGGCGGTCCTCCCTCATGAGCGAGTTCCATTTTATCCCTATCGCCAAAATGATTCAAGCCATGTCGCGCCTTTTCGGTGCACGTGCGAATCCGCCCAAGGTGGAAACACACTGGACCGGGGCTTCTTTGATCCCGCCGGCTACGTTTCCGGGCGTCTCACCTGCGGGGGTTGCTCCGCGGCATTGAGAAACCTGGAGCGAGCTGCGAATCGACGTGCCGGATTGGATTGTGCGAGCAAGGGGCTTGGTGTGGGATAAGGGCATGACCCTGGCGGCTTGTTTTCATTGTCCGACGAGCCGGCCGCGGGCCATGCCATTCAGGGGGAGAGAAAAGGGGTATACCGGCTACCGGGGACTATTAGAAGAGGAAACCAAGCTCCACGAATGCACCGTCCATGGTGGTGGAGAACAACTGGGCATCGGTTTCTTTCTTGATCTGGGCATAGCGGTACCCCCCCTTCACAAAGCCGAAACGGCCTGTCTTCACAGGAATCAGATAGCTAAGAGAAGCCTCCGCGTCGTAGCCGAAGTTGTCGTCGAGAAAGGCCACTCCCCCTCGGCAGCTCAAAGCCAAGGTGTTGCCCCGGTAGTTCTTGAGGCATTTGTTAAACTCTATGCCCAACACTGCCATGTTCTTGACGTCGCTCCAGGTAACTGAGGCGGCCGGCCCCAGGGTTTCTCCCACGGTGAGCTTGTCCTGAACGTTGAGCCACTCGGCAAACACACTGGTTGCTCCGCTTACAGTGCGGCTCAGGTCGAAGACGAGTCCGGTGCGATGCTCGTAGCGATCCCACTTGCTCAAGACATTGGAACCGGAGGTGAAATTGCGTCCAAAAAAGTTGAACGACGTGTTGGGAGTCCTGGCGCCCGACATGGAAATGGGAGTGAACGAGTACCTGATGGCCCATCGAGGCTGGAATTGGTATCGCGCAGAGAATGTCAGTAAGGTATTTCCGCTCCTGGAAAGTCCCAGGTGGTCATCAAAATCCACCAGGGACGGCTCCATCGCTCCTGTGATGCCGGGCCCGCCTCGCTTGACCTCACCGTTGAGCCTTGCGAACCAGACTCGCGTGTCCACCACGAACTGTTTCTTGGCGGGCGTGGGAAGGCAGCACTGACTTCCCCAGTTGAGGGGATTCCAGCGGGAGATTCCGTCGACGCCGGCGTAAGGCCTGACTTTGAGGACCTGGGACGAAGAGGGTCTGACCTTGGAGATGCCCTTGTATCCGAGGTCCAAGTCTGCGCCCTGACCGGAGCATGGGTCAGGAGTAGACTGGGCGGGGACGGCCGGGCACAGAAGTGCCGCCATAATAGTCCCTAAGACCAGATACTTATAAACATTTTTGAACATAACACCCTCCCTCAGGGGTCTAATTTGTTGTGATTCAGAGCTTATCCAAAATTCCCAGATTGTCAAGCAAAATTTCCGAAACTAGTCCAATTAGTTAAATCAATTTCCTAGAAATTGGATTAGACTTGATCCCCGAGCTGTCCTCCGTCCCTTGATCGCATACCCAGCAACCTGACCGGTAACCTGCTGCAATTACTATGCATCCAGTTCAGGCAAACCGGCGGAGCCGGTACAGTGCAACTCCCCCGACCGCAAATTCTTCCCTCTCATTCCACCGCATGGTTCTCAATGAACTTTATGGTTTCATCATAAGTATTGGTATTTGATTAATAATCATGTGATAATGCCTACAAGCGCGCAGATCAAGCTCATGCCTTCACCTGCTGAGCGCGCACGACTCGGCCATGACTGATGCCCAGGATTATTCCGAAAGTCGAAAATGCCCGGCAGAGAATTGTTTCCGAACGCCGCGCCGGAAGCAACCAAGCAATTCTGAAGGTGGGAGATCGCGGGGAGTCATTTAGTCTTTACTTCGTGATCTTGCCATGTTATAGGTCTGAACCTGCTGTGGCGGTTGGCTTGGTGGTGAATCCGGCGAGAACCAAATCCGTGGATGCGGGTCAAAACTTGGTAAATTAATCGATTTTGTAAGGAGAAACCTACATGAAGAAAAGCGTCTCAACTGCGTTGTCAGTGCTTGTGATCGCTTTGATGCTTGGGTATTTGGTTGGAGGCGTGGCCTCCTCCGTTGAGGCAAAGAATGCTCCGGCGTATCTCAAGGAGCTGAGTGAAGCATTTGTTTCAGTTTCTGAAAAGGTCAGGCCGGCAGTGGTAAACATCAAGTCCTCCAAGAAAATGGCTAGGTCCATGCCGGGCCAGGACGAGGATCTTCCGCCTTTTTTCAGGCACCCCTTTCGTGAACTATTCCCCGACCTGCCTTTCAAGTTCAAGGAATTGCCGCGGAAACGCTTTCCCGGGGGACTTGGGTCGGGCGTCATCGTTTCTCCGGACGGCTATATCCTAACGAATTCCCACGTGGTCAACGGGGCTGACGAGATCAAGGTTACCCTTTCGGACAATCGCACGTTCAGCGCCAAGGTCAAAGGCATGGATGAGGAAAGCGACGTTGCGGTAATTAAGATCGATGCCGACAATCTTCCCACTGCGCAATTGGGCGATTCAGAGAAGTTGAGAGTAGGTGAGGTGGTACTTGCAATCGGCAACCCCTTCGGATTTGATCAGACAGTCACTTCGGGAATTGTTAGTGCCAAGGGTCGAACCAACGTGGGAATCCTTACGTACGAGGACTTCATCCAAACGGACGCCGCGATCAATCCGGGCAACTCCGGGGGTCCCCTTGTGAACATCGAAGGCCAGGTAGTGGGAATAAACACGGCCATAGCATCTCGCACGGGAGGCTATCAGGGAGTCGGTTTCGCAATCCCGTCCAATACTGCCAAGCTGGTGATGGATTCCCTGCTCAGTGACGGCAAGATGCGCCGGGGTTGGCTGGGAGTAGGCATACAGAATCTCAATGAGGAGCTGGCAAAGGCCCTGGGCATGGATACTCCCAAGGGAGCCCTTGTGTCCAAGGTGCTTGACAGCCCTGCCGAAAAAGCGGGTATTAAGGACGGGGACGTAATCCTGAAGTTGGACGGCAAGGAAGTGGCCGACGCTTCAGCCCTCACCAACATGGTCGGAAAAGTGAAGCCCGGTTCAAAGGCGACACTTACTATCTTCCGCGGCGGCAAGACGTTTGACGTATCCGTTGTACTTGGCGAACGCGATTCAAAGAAGCTTCCGTCAATGGAACGCGGGTGGCAAGGACCTGACCAAGAGGGTGAAAAGTCCAGCGAGCTGGGAATCGAGGTACGAAGCGTGCCGCGCTCCCTCGCCGAAAGCTTTGGGCTCAAGGAAGGACAAGGCGTGATGGTGGTCGACGTGGCGCCGGACAGCCAGGCGGCATCTAGCGGTCTGCGCAAGGGCGATGTGATCCTTGAAGTGAACCACGAGCCCGTCTCGGGTGCGAGTTCCTTTGAAACCTTGGTAAGCGCAGCCGCAAAGAAAGGCAAACCGGTTCTTCTGAAGGTCCAAAGCAAGCGGGGAGGAACCCACTACTTGGCAGTCCCGGTTGGTTAGCCAAGCTTAAGGATTGGCCGAAAATAATGTCCGATTCGGCTGTAGGGGCGACCGGCCGGTCACCCCTACAGCCGACGCGATCACAAAATAGACGTCAGGGCTACTTTGCTGCCGCCCCTTAAGGTTCCGCCTCGTCATGCGTCCCTTTCCGATGGACCGCGTGTTTCCGCGGTATTCGCGGCCGGCTTGAGTTCGGCCTTTTCCTCTAGGCTTCCCAGCGAAGAGAGAACCTATGTGAAGGCTCTGTAAAGCCCTCCCAGCAACCCATCGACATCGTTATCTTTTCCGTCCCTCAGCGCAGTCTCCACGTCTCGCGCAGCCTGGTACAGATCATTGGCTCCGATGTTCCCTGCCACACCCTTGAGAGCGTGGACGAGTCTCTTGACCGATTCCGTGTCTCCGGCATGCCATGCTTCGATTATCTTATCCGCAGCGGTTGCGTAGTCCTGATGAAAATCCTGCAGGAGCTTCATGAATAGGCGCCTGTTGCGCGCTAGCCTCTTGATGCCGCCCTTGAGGTCGATTCCGGGCAGGGTTTCAGAAAGCAAGAATTCCTGCGGTTCCCCGGCTGGTCTTGAGGAAAGTCCTTCCTCGACCGGCGGCCTGGCCGGAGACTCAACCCATCGTGCCGCGTTGGAAAGAAACTCCTCCATCCTGATCGGTTTGGCCAAATGGTCGGTCATGCCCGCGTCCAGGCATTTTTCCCAGTCTCCTTTCATCGCATGTGCGGTCATTGCGATGATGGGCGCCCGTGAATTCATGCCGGACGATCTTATGAGCCGAGAGGCTTCGTATCCGTCCATTTCGGGCATCTGCACGTCCATGAGGACCAAGTCCAATTCGGTGGCTGAGGCAGCGCGAACGGTTTCCCTGCCGTTTGGCACCAAATGGACAACTGCGCCGGCGCTCTCGAGAATCTCTTTGGCTACGACCTGGTTAATGGGGTTGTCTTCGGCAACAAGCACCCTTGCTCCTCGAAGTTTGGCAGCAGCTTCGATTTCGGCCTGAGATCGGGCCGGGCGTGAAAGTACCAGGCCCGTCTGTCTGCCAAGGACCTCCATGATCGTGTCAAGCAGCGAAGACTGGAGCACCGGCTTGGTGAGGAAGCCCTCAAACCCGGCAGCCATGGCCTCTGCCACCACATCCTCACGTGCGTACGCGGTGACCATGATGATTTTCGGGATCTTTGCCGCCAGTCGGGGGTCTTGGTCGATCCGTCCGGCCGTCTCTATTCCATCCATGCCTGGCATATTCCAGTCTATAAGCACAAGATCAAAGGGCTTGTCGTCCTGTTCGGCAGCCAGTTCGTCGAGAGCAGCTTTGCCGGATTCCACCGCCTTTGAGTCGAAGGAAAAGGACCTGAGCATTTCCACAAGGACCTGCCGAACCATCGTGTTGTCGTCCACTACCAGAACCTTCATCCCACGAAGATCGGGCTCAGGCAGGAGGCATACTTCGGGCTTGTCAGCCTGACGGTCAAAGTCTAGACTAAAGGAGAAGGTGCTGCCCACACCCGGCTGACTGGCCACTTCGATGCGTCCGCCCATCATCTCCACCAGGCTCTTGCAAATGGTCAGTCCGAGACCGGACCCGCCGTATTTACGTGTGGTGGAACCGTCGGCCTGGGTGAACGAATCAAAAAGGACGGGTATCTTCTCCGAAGGTATGCCGATTCCAGTGTCACTAACGGAGAATCTAAACCTCGCCCGCCGGGGGGTCTTGTCCAGGAGGTAAGCCTGTACCACCACTTCGCCCTGATCAGTGAACTTCAGCGCGTTGTTGGCCAAATTGGCAAGAACCTGCCGCAATCTGAGAGGATCGCCCTTGAGGTTTCCCGGAGCGTCCGGAGTCATGGACACAATGAATTCGATGTTCTTCTTGCCGCCCTGATCACTCAGGAGATCTCCAAGGTTCATGAGGATCTCACGCAGATCGAAGTCAACTGACTCCAGGTCAAGTTTTCCGGCCTCGATCTTGGAAAAGTCCAGTACGTCATTGATCACTGCCCGGAGCGATTGAGACGAGAGCCTTATCTTGTCAAGGTAATCTCTGAGCTTGGGCGTCAAATGGCATCTGAGAGCGAGGTCCGTCAGTCCCATCACCGCATTTAGGGGGGGCCGGATCTCATGGCTCATGTTGGCCACAAAAGCGCTCTTGGCCTGGCTAGCGGTTTCAGCCTGCGCTCGCAGGAATTTGGCCGTTTCCAGGGCTTGTTCAAGCTCCTTTTCCGCTCGTTTGCGTTCCGTGATGTCACGGACCAGGGCCAGGGCGCCTGCCGGCCTGCCCTCATGATCACGATACAGGGACCCGCTCACGCTTACATCCAAGATTCTCCGGTCTGCAGCTCTGCCGACAGGTTGGACTCCGCACGCTTGAGGTCCGAGATGTCCTCACATGTCATTATGTGGTCGCTGGAATCCAGTCTGACGGCTCGGAATCGGATTGTCTTGTAAGAGCCGTCTTTGCAGCAAACGTTGAACACAACTGGGGTATATTCCCCCAAGGCTCCGGAAGTCACGTATTCCTTCCATGCAGATATTGCCGCATGTCTATACTCGGGGTCCGGAAAGGCTTTGAGAAACCATTCTACGCCGTTGGGGACATCCTGGGGCTCGTAACCGAACAGTTCCACAAACTTGGGATTGACATAGCGAAATTCGCCCTCTTTGCCAACCATCACTATGCCCAGGGGGGCCTGTTCCGCAAGACTGCGGAATCTCTGTTTCTCGAACTGAACGGCTTCCTCTGCTCGGCGGCTCTCCGTCATGTCTCGCACAATTCCCCGGAAGCCGCTCACCGATCCGTCGGAATCTTTGATAGTAGATATGGAGATCTCAAGAGATCTCGGCTCGCCAGAGCGCGTGACGATTTCATATCGGAAGCCCCGTCTCGGCTTCCCCGTCTGAAAGACCTCCTTGAATGCCTGCGCGGTCCTTTTCGCATGGGGCTCGTCCATCAAGATTCTGTAACTCGCACCTATGAGTTCCTCCCGGCTACGACCCAGCATGTCGCATAGCGAATCGTTAACCAGAGCGAAATCCCCTCTCAGGGTCACTTCCTAGTAGCCTTCCTCGATGTTTTCCAGGATGCCGATATACTGCTCTTCGGACTTGCGCAGATCCTGCTGTACCCGCGACTTCTCCAGGAAAGCAACACGCCGGTGAGCTGCCTCCAATTCCCTCATGAGCTGCTCTTTGGTCTTTTTCCGATCCTTCATCGAGGCCTCCGAACGAGTGGGTCTCTGCTAAGGAGAACATCCATGGGAGGCTGTGTGCGATCCTTGACTATCAGCGTACAAATCCACGCCTAACCAGTCAAGACAAAAGCGCATCTTGTCATCTTTCAGAAACTCCGCCAAGACTTGCGAAATGTCGCGAGCGAATTCATGAGGCCTTGAAACTCGATAAGCCGTGTCCGGACAGAAGTCCGGACCACTTGGCCATTCCAATCCGCCCAGATCTTCCTGGACTCGCACTTCAGCGAAGGACTCCCAATCCTTGACTTTTTCCCAAATTCCGCCGTTCTTGATATATGGGTTCATGTCAAGGATTCTTACCTCCCCTCCCTTGAACTCAAGAATTAATAGGTACGGCTTCTCCGGAATTGCTTTCGTGATATGTTCCATCGGTGCATCCCCTAGTCTAATCTAGAGATCTCTAGGCCTTGCCTGGCGCGTTTCCAGCCTTCTTCCAGCCCGCTCTTGTTCTCACGCATCCAAGATCGAACGAGCTTGTAGGCAGAGCCAGCCAGTTTACCCTCAACAATCTCCTGGGTCTCGATCGCGACCAGGGCCCTCTCGCCTCCTCCCCAGACATGGACATCTGGAGGACCGTGATCCTCGTTGTACTAAAGCTCAATCTTGATCCCATGCAGGGACCCTACTATCGGCAACGCCAGTCACTCCGCCTAAAAATTACGACATAAGAGGGGCCTGGAAGTTCTCTCGTGTTTTCGCTTGGCATATCTAGATTCATGAGTCGAGACAATGGCATGGTGAGCCTCCTGCCCGCCGATTGTCAGATGGGCTTCCGGGTGAAAACCTGCCTCAAGACGCAATTTGCTTGCCCCGCGGTCCTTCTCCTCCGACGAATTCAGAAAACTGTAGCCACCTTAACTCGTCATTCCTTTGAAAGACGCCAGTTCAAAGTCCTGCAAAATTCCGCACTCTCTTTGCCAGTCGTACTATTCCAAAACGGGCTGTTTCGCTGCTCGGCGCGGGACGCCCTTTCGCAACAGGCTCCTCCGTCAATCGTTGCGCTGCTCCAGATCCCGAAAAGCCGTCATCGTGCCCAGGCTCTCAGCCGACAGCACGGCATGGATGACAGCCCGGCTCATGCAATCAGCGGCTGCGCGACCCAGCTCATTGATTGTCGCGGCCTTTGGAGCCACGAAGAACCCCGGAGTGTCCGGCAGGTCGCGCTTGCCGGTTGCCAGGCAGAAGATGGTATCGCCGTCGAACATCGTATGCGCGGGCCGAATTGCCCTTGCAAGGCCGTCCTGTGCCATCTGAGCGATCTTTGTGGCTTGAGCCTTGGTCAGTGTAGCGTCCACGGCCACAGCCCCGATTGCGGTGTTGCCCACAGGCGCCTGTTCGGAAGCTGTAGGGAGTTTCACCACTCTTCGTCCCATCTCGCCGAATTCCGATTCCAGCTCCAGCCCGATCTCCCATGGCTGGCCAGTGGAGGGATTTATCACGGAGCCCAGAGAATTCACCGCAACCAGAGCCCCGACCGTGAGGCAGTTTTCCAGTCGCTCTCCCGCAGTGCCAAGCCCCCCTTTGATTGAGCCTGCCACCGCGCCTGTTCCTGCTCCTACAGTGCCCATGTCCACAGGCCCTGCCTGTGCGGATTCGCAAGCCGCACGGCCCCAGTCAGGACCGATAGGCGGCACGTATTGCTTTCCTCGGCCCAGATCGAAGAGCACGGCAGCAGGCACGACAGGCGCCACGTGTCTCTCATCGACCGGGAAGCCCCATCCTTTGCCGGCAAGCCATCTCACGACTCCGTCAACGGCGGATAAGCCGAATGCGGATCCTCCGGCAAGCACAACCGCGTGCACCGTGTCCACGAGATTGACCGGGTTGAGGAGATCCGTCTCTCTTGTTCCGGGAGCAGAGCCTCTCACATCGACGCCTGCGACCGCCCCACCGGGAGCCATGATGACCGTCACGCCGCTTGCGGCGGACAAGTCCGTGAAATGGCCCACCATGAGGCCGTCAACATCGGTCAATGCATTATTTGGAGCTGATTTTCCCATAATTGTCGCCCTCAGTCTCCCGTGATATTGATCTTTTCCGCGATGGTTCTGATTGCTTCGATGGCAATTTCAACCTCTTGCATAGTGTTGAAGTATCCCGGGCTGAAGCGCACCGTGCCGTCCGGAAAGGTCCCCAGCGCCTTGTGAGCAAGCGGCGCACAATGCAGGCCCACACGCACCGAGATCTCGTACCGTTCCGTGAGAATAGTCCCCGCTTCTTGGGGATGAACGCTCTCAAAGGTCGCCGGAACAGATCTCCCGCCGCATCCTCCGAAAGACATTTGAAGACCGTCGGGAAGCGCCTTGTCGAACGTCACCGAGACTATGGGCGCCTGGGCCTCGGGCTTGAGCGGTCCGTAGAGCGTCAGGCCCGCCAGTTTCTTCAGACCGTTGACAAAAGTCTGCAGGAGTTCCATTTCGTGACGGCGGATCGTCTCAACTCCCGTGTCCAGCACGAATCGTACGCCGGCGCCCAGTCCTGCTATTCCCACATTGTTCTGAGTGCCGCTTTCGAGAAGATCCGGGAAGAACTCAGGTTGTTGCTCACTCTCTGAGACACTCCCAGTGCCGCCGCGCTTCAAAGGTCGTATGGAGAGCCCATCCCGGACGTACAGGCCTCCGGTGCCTTGAGGGCCGAACAGCGCCTTGTGGCCGGTAAATGCGAGAAAGTCCACGCCCATGGCCTGCACGTCAACCGGAACCGCTCCCGCGGTCTGGGCAACGTCAAGAAGCAAGGGAACGTCCCCGATTGCCTCGCGTATGGCAACCACGTCCTGGATGGCGCCGCACACGTTGGACGCGTGATTCAATGCGACAAGGGCAGTGTTGGGATGAACAAGCCGGCCGATTTCCCGAGGATCGCAAAACCCCATCCTGTCGCACGGCGCCACTGAAACGGTAATGATTCCCGAGGCCTCCAGATGGCGCAAAGGCCGGATCACGGAATTGTGCTCCATCTGGGTCATGACCACATGGTCCCCTTCGTTGAGCACCCCGTAAATCACTGTGTTAAGGGCTTCAGTTGAGTTGAGCGTAAAGACTATGCGGTTCGGATTGGGGATGTTGAACAGAACGGCCAAGGCTTCTCTCGTGCCCTCGACTATCCTCGCCGCTTCCATGGACTGATCGTGCCTGGATCTGCCGGGGTTTGCGCCCACGTCGTCCATGAAATGGATCATCGCCTCCTTGACCCCAGGGGGCTTTGGGAACGACGTCGCAGCATTATCCATGTAGATCCGGCGTTTCATATCGGGAGTTGCTGGAGAAGCCAGGGAGGGAGAGCCCCTCTCGGCAGAAGGCGCTCCCCCTGGAAAACTCAAACTCCTTCCTCTTCCTTCTGCTTGAGCGCGGCCAGAACGCGCTCGGGCGTGATGGGCAGTTCCTTAATCCTCACTCCTATCGCGTCGTACACTGCATTGGCAATTGCCGGAGCCGAGGGCACGCACGCCGGTTCGCCGATGCCCTTCGCGCCGAACGGACCGGACGGCTCAATCGGCTCGACTATGACCGCATCAATGGGGACCTTGTCCTTGGCTGTGAGCAACTTGTAATCAAGCAGGTTGGGATTCATTACCCTGCCTGCGTTCAACAGCATTTCTTCAGTGAGCCCGTACCCTGTGCCCATGATGGCCGCGCCGTAAATCTGGCCTTTCACGAGCATGGGGTTTATTGCCCTGCCCACATCGTGAGCAGCCACGTAGTTGAGTATCCTGAGCTGTCCGGTTTCCTTGTCCACTTCCACCTCGACTCCGTGAGTGCCGAAGGTGTAGCAACAGGATATATTCCCCTTTCCTTCTCTGTCGATCATCTCGTTCGGCGGGTCGTAGAAAGCCTCGGCAGTGACCATCTCACCCCGGCCCGTGCCGAGCAAGTGGGCTTTGCGCACGACCCGGGCGATCTTCATACGTAGGAAAGGATTCTCCGGATCGTCTCTCACAAAGATTTCCCCGTTGCAGACATCGAGATTGTCCGGGTTTTCAAGGACGCTCCAATCAATCTGAGGCGCTTTGAAGTCAGGATCGCGGCGTGCTTTCTTGTTCAGATCAGCCTCGATTATCGAACGCATCCACCTGGCGCCTAGATCCCGGATCTTGGCTCTTATTTTTTCCGCGCACATCAGTATCGCGTTGCCCACCATGAAAAGGTGTCGGCTGGCATGAGTGCCCACGTCCCACGGACAGATTTCCGTATCTCCAAGCACGATACTGATGTCCTCGTACCGCAAGCCGGATGCCTCCGCGGCCATTTGCCGGATGATAGTCTCGGAACCCTGGCCTTGGTCCGTTCCTCCTGTTATGATCGTCAGTTTTCCCTCGTCGTTGACTTTCATGATTATGCCCTGCCCATCGGAGAGGTACACCCTCGCGCCTCCTCCCACATGCAGGAACGAAGCCACGCCCACGCCCCGGCCGTCCCTCTTGCCGTGCTTGTTCTCCCAGTCGATGCGGGTTTTCACTTCCTGTAGGCATTCCTTTAGAGGGCAGGTGGTGATCTTGATCCTCATAGGTGATTCGGTGTACGGCTCGTTGGCGTTGATCAGCCTGAAATCCAGAGGATCGATGCCGGCTGCTTCCGCGAGCTGGTCCATGGACTGCTCGACAACGTAAGTTGCCTGGGGATTGCCGTATCCCCTCATGGCCTGCGCGTAAATGTTGTTCGTGTACACGCAGGTAGCCTCGAAGTGGATGTTCCGGACCTTATACAGGGTGGAGACCGGTATGCTCATCACGGACGGTGTGGTAGCTCCCCACGAGGTGTACGCCCCGTTGTCCAGGATCATGTCCACTTTCCTGAACGTGAGATGTCCGTCCTTGTCGCAGCCCTGCTCTACCGTAGCTATGGCAGGCTGTCGGGGAGGGCTCGCGGTGAATTCCTCGTGCCTGTCGAACAGTATCTTTACCGGACACTTCGTCTCCCAAGCGAGAAGCACCGCGATGAACTCATAGATGTCCGTGTCCAGCTTGCTGCCGAAGCTGCCGCCAACAAACGGCGTGAGGATTCTGGTGCTGCTCTTGAGGCCGATGTTCCTAAGGAACATGTCCAGCCGGTCTTTGCCGCCGAAAGGCACGTTGGTAACGCTGGTGAACACCAGGTTGTTGTTCACGTCGAATTGCGCGATGCAACCGCTGGCGCCCATGCAAACCTGGTGAACCCATGTGGTCCGAAACGTATCCTTGACTATATGCGCGGATTGCTCACGTCCTTTGTTCACATCGCCTGCAATAAGCTTCCACGGAAGCGGCAGGATGTTGTTGCGCCGCGGCTTTCCCCGCGCGTCAAACTCATGAACCAGAGGAGCGTCATCCTTCATGGCCTCAATCGGGTCAAACACCGGAGGAAGGTCCTCGTACTCCACCTTGATAAGGCTAGTGGCTTCCTCGGCAATGTCCTCGTCGATGGCTGCCACAGCAGCCACTTCGTCTCTGAATTGCCTGACCTTGTCTTTCTTTAGAGGCTCCTGATCGCCGAGGAACCCTACCCGCACATTCGGGGTATTCCTGCCCGTGAGAACCGCTCGCACGCCGTGAAGTTTCTCGGCAGCGGACGTGTCTATGTTCTTGATCCTTGCATGTGGACGGGTGCTGTACAGGATTTTGCCGTACAGCATGCGCGGGACCTTGATGTCGTTGATATATGCCGCTTTTCCGGTGACTTTTTCCGCATCGGCTCTGGGAAACGACTTGCCCACAAAGAGTTCGCTCATTGTCCTACTCCTTGCCTGCACGCTCTTGGGACCGACCGGACATGACCGCCGCGGCATGCTGCACCGATTCCACGATCTGCACGTACCCCGTGCACCTGCACATGTTTCCGGCTATGGCGTGTCGGATCTCGTCCTCGGTGGGGTCCGGATTGGCCTTGAGCAGCGCAAATGCCGACA
The DNA here is from genome assembly GCA_020722215.1 of Desulfomonile tiedjei. Lineage (GTDB taxonomy): Bacteria > Desulfobacterota > Desulfomonilia > Desulfomonilales > Desulfomonilaceae > DYLG01. The sequence continues at coordinate 1,392 of DYLG01000001.1, read as the reverse complement.
TGATCATTCCTGGAGTGCAGAATCCGCATTGCACACCGGCTTTCTCAAGAAAAGCCTGCTGAATGGGGTGCAGTCGGCCGCTCTTGTCCATGAGCCCTTCAATGGTTGTGACTTCCTTGCCTTCCACCTCAAGCACGGGATAGATGCAACTGTTCACCGGCGCTCCATTCACCAGCACGGTGCATGCGCCGCACTCGCCTTCGCCGCAGCCCTGCTTGGCGCCGGTCAGCTCAAGAACGTCTCTGAGGACTTTCAGCAGATTCCAGTGAGGCAGGACCTCCACTTCAACACTGTCGCCGTTAACGGAAAACCCAATGGTCAGTTTCATGAACGGGCGGCTCCTTTCGCTCTTTCCATGCAGATGAGCCCGGTCCGCCGGACCAGCACTCGAATGATTTCTTTGCGGTACCAGGCGGACCCGCGGATTGTGGTTCTCGGGCTCGCCTCCTCGGATGCAATCTTTCCGGCTTCGAGCAGAGTCGTCTTGTCCACCGGTTTGCCCGCGAGGAACGCCTCCGCGTTAGCCGCCCTCATTGGGGTGGGCGCGGCCACTCCCAGGGCGATCGCTGCTTTTCGGCAGGTTTTCAGGTCCTCCTCGAAGGACAGAAGGACTGCAACCCCGACAATAGGCAGGTCCATGGCTTTACGTCTGGTGTGCTTCGAGTATGCCATGCCTGTGCGCGGAAGCGGAGCGGGGATTGAGAATAGGGTTACCAGTTCCCCCGTCTGGAGCACGGTTCGGGAAGGGCCCCGAAAAAAATCCCTTATGGCTACTGTCCGCTCGCCCTTGGTCGAGGCTATGCGCACATTCGTGTCCAGGACGAGCAACGGCGGAGCTGTATCTGCCGAAGGCGCTGCATTGCAGATGTTGCCGCCTATGGTTCCGGAGTTCCTCACCTGAACCGAGCCGAGATTGCTCACTGCATCGTGGATCACGGGGAAGTGCTCCCGGATCTCCGGTGACAGCTCCAGGGCCCGATGGGTGGTTCCTGCGCCGATCTCCAATCCCCCGCCGAACTTGATGAAACTCAGTTCGGCAAGGTTCCTCAGCGAGATCAGAACCTGGGGGGAAATGATCCGCTTCTTCCATTGGACCATCACGTCGGTGCCGCCTGCTATGAGCTTTGCCTGGTCTCCATAGAGGTCGAGGAGCGCAAGGGCTTTATTGACGGAGGCGGGCTTAAGGTACTCGAAGGTTCTCACTTGTACGTCCTCCATAGCAGCCGCGAGGCCTTGTGCTTTGTCTTTCTTCACAGGTCACGGAAAAAGATTCCTAGAAGCCGAACCACTCCTATACCACGAAAGGGGCGGTTTTGGAAATACCTGGGCGAGGGATTCACGGTCCCGTCAAAGTCATTTCTCTTGCTCAGCGCTCTTGAAGGGAGTATGACG
>DYLG01000155.1 GCA_020722215.1 Desulfomonile tiedjei | reverse complement strand
AGACAAACGACCACGGTGCGTACCAGAGAGAGACACGATATCCGGGGTGCTCGGATTCCTGCCACGCCGGCCCAATAGGGGGACAGGCTCAGTAATCCAACCCGGACAATAGGGGGACAGACACGCTATTTGACGCGCCCGGTTTCGATCATCCGGGCGTTTGCAGCGGTAAAACCACCGACAACGGACCACAAAGGCCACAGACGTTCAGGCCTGAACCTGGACTGGTGAAATAGGGGGACAGACACCGTATTTTGGGCGTGCGGGTTTCTGCCGTGCACTGCCGCAAACTCCGATCAAATTCCGGGCCTTCTGGAGGCTACTCAGGCTATGAAACATGCGGTTTGGCCTCGCCGGAGATAGCAGGGGCTTTTGAAAGAGGGACCAAGCTGGAAGGCGGGTTGATTCTTCGTGTGAGCCTTTGGAGCTCGGCAATGGAGATGAGACCTGCTTGGACTTTGGCCCAGCCTTCATCGCGCAAGCATCGCCAACCTTTCTGGCGTGCTGCAGCACGCAACTGTCCCGTGGATACTCTCGAGCTAAGCATGTCAGCAATGTCTTCGGTCAAGACGAAGAACTCATAAAGAGCGACCCTGCCTCGGTGTCCCTTGTTGTTGCACTCGATACAGCCGGCGCCATGGAATGCTCTCAGGTCAGCGGGGTTGAGTGCCAGGGCTGTTGCCATCTCTTCGCGTAACTGGTCAGGGATGGAATGGTCGGGTAGCTTGCAGTGCGGGCATATGCGCTGGGCAAGGCGCTGTGCAATGCTGCAAACAAGGGAAGAACCGAGCAGGAATGGTTCCACTCCCATATCGAGAAGTCGCGTTACGACGCTGACACTGTCATTGGTATGGACCGTGGAGAAAACCAGATGCCCAGTTTGCGCAGCACGAACAGCTATTTCTGCAGTTTCCGGATCGCGAATTTCGCCGATCAGGACGACGTCGGGGTCATGCCGTAGGATCGAACGGAGGCCGGCTGCGAATGTGAGACCGACTTCTTCCCAGACCTGTATTTGGACGACGCCATCCAGTTGGTACTCGACGGGGTCCTCGACAGTGATGATTTTGCGGCCTTCGTCGTTGGCGTGAGCGAGAGCGGCATAGAGGGTCGTGGTTTTGCCACTGCCGGTCGGGCCGGTCAAAAGGACCAATCCCTGTGGCAGCTGCGTAAGTTCACGAACGAGTTCCTCTTGGGCGGGACTAAGTCCCAACTCTTTCAAGTCCAGTAACAGGCTTTGGCGCCCAAGTATACGCAAACAGATACTTTCGCCATGTTTGGTGGGGATTATGGATACGCGCAGGTCATATGCCTCCCGTTCAGTTCTCATTGAAATGCGGCCGTCGTGCGGGACACGTTTCTCGGTTATATCAAGACCGGCCATGATTTTGATTCGCGAAACGAGGGCAGCGTACATTTGGCGCAGGTCGGCTGGCACTGGCACAGACTGCAGCACGCCGTCGATGCGATAGCGGAGTCGAATTGCCGAAGGGTAAGGCTCGATATGGATGTCACTTGCGGAGAGACGGAGGGCTTCTGATACGATCTGCTCAACGAGCCGTGAAATGCTTGCATCGATAGCGGGAGTTCCCTCGGCGGTTGCGATATCGAAGACAACCTCTTTGGCACCTTCTTTGAGTTCGCGGTCTTCGCGGAGGCGCTGGATTGTTTCAGCACCTAGGCCGAAATGTTGTCTTATGATTGCGCGCAGGCAGCTTGGTGTGATAAGAACTGGTTTTATTTTGCGGTTGAGCAGGAGTCTGAGGTTGTTAATTTCGGCCTGTCGGGGTGGTTCTGCAAAAGCAAGGATAAGGGCGTCAAGCTCTATTCCCAATGGTAACACCCTATGATTCAACATGACTGCGACAGGCACCAGCTCCTTGAGAGAATCTGAGAACTGGAAGCTGGACAAGTCGCGAAATTCAATCTGCTGAAGCTCTGCAAGGGCGCGGTAAGTATCTTCCTCGGAAGCGTAGCCTAAGTTGAGGATAGCGACATGCTGGGGAGTATGCCAGCGTTGTTGGCGTCTCCGGATGGTATCCAACTGGGCGGCGGTCAACTTTCCCTGATCGTAGAGGATGTCGCCGACTTCTTTCCTTCGCGGTTGTGTTTCCATGCTCAGGAGGCTGGGACTTCTAGCACCGTGGGCGTTCTGAATTTGAGGACGTTTGTAGCTCCGGTGCTGTTGGTCAAGATGAGGTTTGTGATGCCGATTTCGCTTATTGCGTGATCGGCAACCACCCGCGCACCGTTGGTCAGGATCAGGAGCGACGTGTCCACAAGGATGTAGGCGCGTCCGACGCCCTTGGAAGACATGAAACAACCCTGGTATTTAAGGGTTACCTTCTTTGTGGGGGGTGGGGGTGGCGGTCGGAAGTGGAGTGTAAAAAAAGGGTTGATGACATTGGTAGGTAATTGAACCTGGAGAGAAGAATCCAAGGTTTGCCAAGCCTGTTCTTCGGTCGCATGGGAGAAAACGATCGGTGACGAGCTTCTTGCTGGCAGCGGCTTCAGATCTGGCATTCTGCCGCGCAGGTTCACCAAAACGGCCACCGCAAGCACCAACAGTGCAAACGCTATCGTAACAGAAACCCAGGTTTTGCGCTCGAAAAGCCTTAGCATAGATTGATTCTCATCATGGGGCATTTCCAGTATCAGGTGCGGCTGGCCATGGAACGAAACTACAAACACGGGCTTCAAGCTGGACATCGCCAGGCCGGTCAGGGGCAAACTTGCGAACCAACACTTTATCAACAAAAAAGACAGGTTTGTTCGTGACAGCGCCCGTGAAGCCTAGTGACACCAACCTATCCCCAGTTGCCGGAATGCCTCTCAGAAAACGGGTTATCGACTCTGTGGATCCGACCAACTCGACTCGCATAGCGACCTCTTCGAGTGCGGGAGCATCTTGCGTTGGCCAGGAGTGCGTGATGGGGCTCAATTGATTGAGGCTTCGGATTGAGCTGACTTGGCTTTGGATTGCGGTGGTCAAAAGCTGCACAGCCATCTCTAGTCTTGGCCAGAGCAATCGCGGCTCGGGAAGGTCCACCGAGTATTCTGGAAGACCTGCCAGAGCGGCGGCTTCAATGCTAACACGATGTTCTTTGGCCATACGGAGGAGCGCACCGGCTTGTTGAAGGCGTTCGATCTGAAAATCTATCAACTGCCAAGGTTGCTCCATTTTAGCTCGAGTCGCGGCGCCTATCTCAATTCGTTCTCGGACACGTTTCTGTGCAGCCTCCAGGCTAGCCAATGCGCCCTTTAACTGTGTGACACGGTCGCTGTAGTTATCTAGCGAAAGTCCCCGGCAGGCGTTGACGTGCTCGTTGCTGGACACCAATCTACTCCACAAGGTTGAGAGTTCTTTGTCTTGTGCGGCTGATGCGCGCACCAGGGGTTGGTATGCGAACCTGTAATACCCAGCCATGAGCAATGTCGCAAGGAACGCGGCTGACGGGAACCATTTGATGTGTGATGCGAGTGCCATGGTACTGTTCAGCGGTTAGTGGATGTAGCAGTTGGGGTTAACGCATCTGCGCGCTCCTCCAGTGAGGCTGAGGTTGGCAACTTCCGTATCAGGCCAGGAGGACTGTATCGCCGCAGTTCGGAATCGTCACCAGCTAGGGAAAGCGGTATCGGCATTTCCATTGAGACGCCATAAACCTGGTTGCTAATCATCACTCGCGGATCGACGATCTCGCGTTTTCTTTCTGTAGGTAGTTCGTCGACTTTGGAGAAAACTCCGAGCGCTTTTAGAGAGAAAACGAACTGACTCAAGATTCTGCGTGCGGGTTCACCTTGCTGAGGAATGCACACCTCGGTTACGAATTCTGCATTACGCCCTGGGTTGAGGTACGATTGTGCGGCTGCCAGGGGAGGTTGGTTTGTTGGGGTTTGTTGCGCCGCAGTGCCTTCGAGGTAACTCAGGTTGTCGGCGAACAGGACCATCCAATAGTCATTGTTCGTGCGGACCTGGTTTACAGCTGTCCAACTTTGGAGGGTTGTGATGGTTTGCCCGCGGCGCACCATGATAGGACGCAGCGCAGCATATCCGGCGCCCAGCTGTTGCATAAGTTCACCTACCACACGGGCAGACTCAAGGGCGCTTGTTGTTTGAGCAATGAGCTGGCGTTTGTGAGCAAGAGCCTTAGAGTGTTGCCACGTGCCAAGCGCCAGAAGCAAAGCGACACACAACACAAGTACAAGCACAACAGCTTGGACGACTTCCCACAGAGTGCGTTTGGCGTGCTGTTGGTGATAATTTTTTGGCAGGAAAGACAAACTGCCAGGTTCCTTGCCGAGGGCGACTCTGGCTACTCCGGATGCGACCCAGAAATTGTCCGCGGGTTCAGCCGTGGTTGGGCTTGGCCAACATTGGAACCGTATTGGACCGAGCGCGTTCAAGTAATCGATCAACCCTCTTTGGGCGGCGCCACCGCCTGCGAGATACACAGGCAAATCGCCGGGCACGATTCTCAAGTCATGGTTATCATCCAGCCATTCAGTTATACAGCGGCTGAGCTCCCTGTGCCATTTGGTAACGGCTTCGACCAAGGGTTCCACTGTGTTTGGTGCGTGGAACAAGTCAGTGGAACGTTGGAGAGATTCGGCTTCTTCGGCGGTAGTGCGACCGGTTTGGAGCAGGGCGCGGGTGAAGTTGTCGGTTCCACCTTCGAAACTGGTAGCGAAGACGCCCTGGCCGTCGAGGAGAATCACCACGGTTGTTTCCTTGGCGCCGAGGTCTACGAGCACGGCATTGAGTGGAGCAGGGGTGAGTGTTCTGCTGGCGGCGATCAAGCCCTGGGCGGTGGTTGTTATTTCTACCAACTGATTGCTTTCATCTGGATTCTCGCTGTTTTCTGGGGCGAACTGGTCGATGAGCAGATCGAGCTCTTTGCGTTTGCAAAAGGAAAGCACATAAGGGTGGCTCAAGGTGCCCCACGGTTGAAGAGGAGTAAACGCCACGGCTAATTCTTCTTCAGAGAGGCCGCTCAACTTGCGTGCTTCGGCCACAAGGTAGTCGCGGGGTGCTTGAATATAGTTGTGCGGTACATCTATTGTCTGGGTGATGGCCTTATGCTGAGGAAGGACAATAGCAGTTTGGTGGACGCCAAGTTCAGGCGCGAGCAAGGCCATGTGCTGGCGCATTTCGTCTGGGTCGAGCGCATCGTCGTCTGGGACGGATATGGCCTGGCGGTGGATGATACGAAACCTTCCGAGCCGTGATTCGGCCAGCAGCAGTTTGAGCTGGCGGCGTCCTGGATCTATAACCAGTACACGGTGGCACGCCAGAGGCACAATGCGCTGAAGAATAGAAACGCGAATGCGAGCCATTACGGAGTCTGTGCCGGGGTTGCCTGTTCGTCCGGTTGTGGTGCGCTACGACGTCCAGGTGAAGGTTCGTTTGTGTAGACGACGTACTCGCCGCTTTCAGACAAGATGGTAGCCGTGACGAAAATCAACAAATACCGGGGACGGTCAATATCAGTTCGTCGCCTGAAAATTGCACCAATGACCGGCAGGTTCCCAAGGACAGGAACCGACTCGACGTACGTATTCTGCTGGCGCTCCAGGACACCGCCCATGACAACCGTTTGGCCAGACTGGACAGCGACACGAGTCGCCAGGTCTTGAGTGCGGTACTCCGGAAGACGAATATCCACCTTACTGACAACTCTGCCGCTATCGTCGGTGTCGGTGATTGTCATGAAAGGGGTGAGTTGAACGTCGGAGTTTACCCTCGGATTCAGAGCTAGGAGGATGGTTTTGCCGTCGCCTCCTATGCTCGCCAACACGTCCAATGAAGCGCCGGCGGTGATCTTTGTCGGTTTTCCGGCGGGGACAAGCTGTGACGACGAACGCCGCTCAAGTATAGTGGTTTTTACCTGATACTCTTCATAGTAGTATTGGACTTTTCCATCCGATATGGTTGCGGGCAGGTTGTTGAGAACAGTGAGACGCGGAGCGCTGAGTTCCTGGCTTTCGCCGGACTGCTCCAGCGCTGTTAGAACCGCGGACAAATCTGGCACGCCGAACACGTTCGTCCAATTCCAATTAAATGTGGACGCAACCGGCAGCCTTGCAAGGCCGAGCTGATCTGCGGGCGGCTCAACAACAAGGTCGCCGCCTTTTGATCCCCAAACGACTCCGAGGCGCAGAAATGCGCCCTGAGTCACGGTGATGAACCTTGCCTCTATTAGCACCTGTTGGATTGGCTGATCGAACTCCTTGATTATGCGCTCGAGCACTTCCAACTGTTCGCGTGTGCCACGGGCGACTATGATGTTCCGTTCATAGTCGATCTGGTACTTACCGGTGAAGAAGTTAGTGATTGCGCGTTCGATTGACGGCGTTGAGGGCGCTAAATCGTTCACGAATCTGTCCACTTTCTGCACTTCCGTGATTGTGACAGCGTTCTGCGCTCTGGTTTCAGTGCGGACAACTTCACTCGGCCCCAGTTGGGCTGGGAGAATGAACCCTTTACGCAAACGATAGAACCGCGTTTCTTCCATGACCTTATTTGGATCCTTGGCATCAACTATCCAGACGAGATCATCTCCCACCTGGAACTGCAGGTTGAGGTTCCGCGACACGTAACGGAGGAATTCGGACAGCTTAACCCGGTGCATGTTGACGCTCATTTTCGTCTGGAATGCTGGCAAGGATTTGTCTGCCACGAAATTGATTCCTTCAGCCTGTCCGATTGTGAAAATGATCGATTCGAGTGTGGCGTCGTCGAGGTGGACAGAAATCTCCTTATCGAGAATTTTGGACATCCGGCCCTGGCGAGACTCGAAGTCGAAAAGCAGACCTGTGTCTGCCAATATGTTTGTCTTGCCAAAAGTAGGCGGTATGTATGGCGTGGCCTCTATTTGTTGAACCGCGTCGCGAACGTCTTTTCTTGGGGGGAGTCCGCGATCCTTCTTTTCAAGCGCAAGACTTTTGGGTGTGGGATTGAAGACCGAATCGCGGGCGTCAAGGGTTCTTATTCTGTCCTCGATAGCGCGTTCACGACTTTGCTCGCGCCGTTTTCTGACCCATTCACGCAGGCGTTGAACGGTTGGGTCCTGGGGATCCCTTGCATAAAGCGCATCTGCCCTGCTCTCCGCTGCGTCCCAATCTTGTTTTTCAGCGAGTTCAAATATTTCTTTTATTTCGTTTTCGTAGCTTGTGCTGTACTTGACCGGCTGCTTTATTGACTTTTCATCTTTCGCGGTATTCTTGGTGGAGGGGTACGATTGGCTGCCAGATGACTTTGATGGAGAACGAGGCATGCGCCTGGCGTCGACTCCACCTGCAATTTCCTGGTGCTGACACGAAGTTAGCAAAGAAATGACTATGGCGCACACTGCCACGGCGACACTTATCCGTGCATGACCGTTTGCTCTAACCATAATCATGTTAATCGACGGCGTTCGGGCGGCTTTTCTTCAAAGCAATGCAAGAGACGATGGAACATCGGGTGCCTGTGCAGCCAACAGCGCGTTTCTGTTCCCACAATCATGTTTCATTTGCGTAAAACCAATGGTCGCCCGACTTCATCAGGTCATCATAGTAACGGCCTCTCGTTTATGCCAGCCTTAAGTTTGTGTGCGTGTGCTTATGAATATTCATCGTACTATTGTCTAGATCGGAGCAACATGATGACCGTGTTTTGACAATGGTTCTGTTCCTTCTATGTTAGATTCTCCGCAGTTGCAGTTGGAGATGATTTTGGTAGTGTCATTTACGGCAGCAATACAATAGACCTTATGGCCACAGCGCGGCTGATCATATTGAACGGCGCTCAAAAGGGTGACGAGCTCGAGTTGCAACGCGGATCCAATATTCTTGGGCGTGCAGAAGCCAGTGACTTCGTTCTGAATGATGTTACAGTCTCGGCCCGGCACTGCGAGATCATCGTCACGGATTTTTCTGTTCGTGTTCGTGATCTGGGTTCAACAAACGGTACGTGGATCGACAATCGGCGTGTCCTCGATGCTGAGATTCGGAACGGCCAGGTGCTGATGCTCGGCAGCATGGAGATGCGACTGACTGTTTTGCCGTCTGAGATATCTATTCCGCCGTTGCCGAAACCAGCTGAACTTGTTCAAACGACGCTTGATGACGGCCGCCCCGCTTGTATCAACCACCCCGGCATCGAGGCCATTCTCAAATGCAGTCAGTGCGGGAGAATGTATTGTGAAGCTTGCGTGCGCGAACTGCACCTGGTGGGCGGGAGATCACGTCTTTTCTGTCCTGCGTGTAGTGGTGCCTGCGAGCCGGTGGCAGGTGTTGTTGCACAAGTCAAACGCAGGTCATTTGCCAGCAGGTTGCTCGATACTATTAAAATCCCGTTCAGGAAGGGCAAGCGGCAGGATTAAAAACCACCAGAGCGGAGAAACCGGTGTGCCTTTGGATTCTGGAGTATGACTTCGCCTGGGTGGTGGGCACTGAATCCGAAGTCGCATTGTAACGTCAAGTGATGTAGGTTTTTGGGGCGCTGATACCCCAGAAGGCGTGGCGCTATAGCGCAGTCAAGAGGCCTGGATGCAAACGGATTACTCGATCCGCAGAGCAAATCTGGATGACCTGCCCGTGCTGCGAGGGCTGTGGGAAACCGCTTGTTTGCCCGTGCTTGATCTCGAGAAACGCCTTACGGATTTTCAGGTGGTGGTCCGGCCAGACGGAGTTCTTGTTGCTACCATTGGTTTACAAATCTCTGGAGCACACGGGCTCGTCTACGGCGAGTCCTTTTCTTCTGTAAACCAAGAACAACAAGTACGCCCTCTTCTGTGGGAGAGGCTTCTTGTTTTGGCCCGGAACCGCGGATGTGAAAGGCTTTGGATTAAAAGCACCAGATCCGATTTCTGGCGATCAACCGGTTTCCAGGAACCCAGCGAGGACGAACTGTCGACTCTCCCAAAAGCTTTCGGGGATGGGTCAGGCGAATGGCTTACCATTGTCTTGCGCGAAGGATCGGTATTGCCTGAGCGGCTTGCTGCTGAGCTTGCCAGGCTTCAGGAGGAACAACATGCGCAGACTAATCGAATTAGATTTCAAGCCCAATTGTTTAAATGGGTTGCTGGAGCGATTGCTCTGGTATTTTTCGCCGCCGCTGCATGGTTGTTGTTCAAACTCCTTGGCGCGGTGCCGCACAGCGGGTTTTGAAGGATAACCGCTTACGCGGAGGCATGCGACCAAAGACCAACCTACCGATCACAGTCATCGGCCTATTCAACCGCTCGGAACAATTGTTGACGGTCCACCAAAATAGCACCGAAAAGCTCCCCTCTTGCCGTGTGGCGGTGCACAACAGGAACAACTGGTCAGCAGAGAGAACAACACAGAATTCAGAACTCCCCGGACAAATCCTGCTGCGTTCCTTATCGCTTCTAGTGCTGTTAATCGCATTTTCTTTTTAGGTGTGTGTGCAACCATTTTGCGGAGAGCAACTTC
>DYLG01000154.1 GCA_020722215.1 Desulfomonile tiedjei | reverse complement strand
GTGACGCCAGTAATAGCGAGCGCTGAGTCTGATTAATGTAGAAAGCCTCATGGGAGGGTTCTAATTCTTATTACGCCCGGCGAACTCCTGCGAATGCTCTTCCACAACGGTTCCTCCGCCGCACCTGAACGTCCGATCCGCTATCCGCAAGGCATCAACGCTGTGCGTGGCCATGATGAGAGTTGCGCCGCGATCCGCGCATATATGATGGATCAACTCCAGGATGCGGTTGCCCGTTTCCAAATCGAGGTTTCCGGTCGGCTCATCCGCGAGGATCAAACTGGGCCCCTTAACCAGTGCCCTTGCAATGGCAACTCTCTGTTGTTCTCCCCCGGAGATCTGCTCCGGGAACTTGTCCCACATGCCGTCCAGCCCCACCGCGGCCAGAAGTTCCCTGGCCTTTGGTTCATCAGGGACGTCAAGGAGATCCAGGGGCAGCATCACATTCTCGCCGACCGTCAATGTGGGAAACAGATTGAAGGACTGGAAGATGAACCCCACTTCCCGCCTTCTGTACAGGGCCAGCTCCCTGGGCGGTAGAGACGACACGGTGCTCCCGTTGAAGAGTATCCGCCCGGATGTGGGCACATCCACCCCGCCGGCGAGGTTGAGCAATGTGGTCTTGCCGGACCCGCTCTTGCCGAAGAGAATAATGCGGTCTCCTGCGGCAACCTCCATATTGACGTTGCGGAAAGGACAGATCTCGCGTGATCCTCCGGTCTCGTAACACTTGCTGACGTTTTCAAGAACCAGCAGAGAGGCCATTCGAGTTCCACTGTGTTGAAGGCGCTGCTTAAACCGGAATCGCCGGTTCAGCTTGGCGCCAACCGCCAAATAGGTATTGCAGGGTTGTCGTAGGTTCCCGTACGGGCGACCGGCCGGTCGCCCCTACATTGCGATCCGACGACCGGCAGCGGGGGTTACTTCGCGACGTGCGGTAAGTGCCCTGATTCGTGGAAAGAATTATTTCCCGGACGATTTACTCGGGGAACCCGCCTCCGGCAACGTCTTGCCGGAGTAGATGCGGGTCAGTCGTTTCTTCCAGTATTCACTGCGTTTTTTTCTGTACTCCATAAAATCGTTCTGGGCAGGCAGCTTGTTGTCATTGAAGACCAGCCACAGTCGCGTCACGGTAACGGTCTCGAGCACCCAGCCCAATTGCATGCAGAACAGTTCTCCCTCGGACAATTCTCCCATTTCCGCGTCGAGCTTCGCCGCATCGGGCTCAGCGCGCCTGTAAACGGCGTTGCGGAACTCCTCGGAGGCCATCAATTCGATGGGATGCTTTCCTCGCTTATCGGCCTCCTCCCTGGCTGCGACGAGTACCCTGTAGAAATCCCTTTTGATCAACGGAATGCCATACGAGATTATCCTGTCCGCGGTAGGCCTTAGACCAAGGATCTTTGTCTTTTCCGAGGAGGAAAACGCGATGGAATACGGCAGCCGGTTTATGTTCCTTTGAGCGTCCTGGAGCCGGTGAACCTGCTGCTCCAGAAAGAAAAGACTCTTCAGAATCCCCCTTTCATTCTGCTTGATGAAGAAGATCAGAGTCGGATGGCGCTGCAACAAAGGCTTTGTCGCATACTGGTCCACCTCCGCCATCTCGAATTTAAGAAATCTATCAATAATCGCCGCGTTATGTTGGTTCTTTATCGCTCGATCTATTTCCTTGTCGGAAGGGGTCTTTGTTGCTGCCACAGAAACTCCGACCGGCAGCACCACAACAGTCCCGCACACCAGCAGCGAAATGCCGAACCAACAAAGACGCCTGAAAAAACTCTTTGTCATAGGCGCTTACCTCTCGCCGTTAAGATAAAAGGATTTTCGTTCAAGCCTCGGAAGGCATTCCTTTTTCTCGGATTCGTTCCTCCAGCCACCGGGAAAATGTCTCAATTCCTTCCCCGGTCTTGGCAGAAATGGGAAAGATCTTGATCTGCGGATTCATTGCGAGAACCGTCGAGGTGAACAGCTCCATGTCAAAATCGGTGTACGCAAGGAGGTCCATCTTGTTCAGGACCAGGGCATTGGATTCGGTGAACATAAGGGGGTACTTCAAAGGCTTGTCATGCCCTTCGGGCACCGACAGGATCATCACCTTTACGTCTTCTCCCAGTTTGAACTCAGCAGGGCAAACGAGATTCCCAACGTTTTCAATGATGAGCAGTCCTCTGCCGTCGATTCCGAGGGCCTGGGATGCGCCGAGGATCATGTTGGCGTCGAGATGGCATGCCCCCCGTGTATTTATCTGGATCACGGCTACATTGGCCTTTTCCACTTTCTGCGCGTCCACGTCCGACGCAATGTCCCCCTCGATCACACCGATCTTGACCTTGCTTGAAAGGCTCTCGATGATCCTGAGGATCAGCGAGGTCTTCCCCGCGCCCGGAGAAGACATCAGATTCATGACGAAAACCCCGGACTTCTCGAATCGGGATCTCAGATTCTCGGCGAGCACGTCGTTTGCGCCGAGAATATCCTCTCTCACATCCAGCGTTCTGACGGCCATCATGGCCTCCTTTTGAAACGACGTTTTCTTTGTCTATTCTTATCCGCCACCTTGACCGCGGCGAGAGTATCCTGGCGCCGCACATACTCCACGTACGCGCAATCCTCCGGCAGCCAGTTCAACGTCCTCACCAGGTGTTCGGTGAGACTGATGCATTCAGGCTCCACCTCGTGGCGCCTATCATAGACTTTACACAACTTCGTCTCCGTGTCCAGATGCTCGCACGGTTCATCGGTGTAATGGATTTCGCCGCCGCCCAGATCGATCTTCTCGTAGCAGCATTTGCCGCATTTTCTGCAGATGCCTTCCCATTCCTCGTGATCCATGAATCCCTCGTCCGCGTCGGAGGACTTCTCCCGGGGTTTGAGGCCGGGGTAACCCCCTTCTCTTGGTCTTCTCCATCCTAGAGTAGCACAATCTGCCGACGATCAAGTAATACTGCGGGGGTTTGCACGAGAACGTCACCCCCCCCTGGGGGAAAATGAAATTCCGTACATGAAAAAGACCCGCTCTGTCCAAGAGCGGGTCGGAGGATTTGGTTGAGTTCGGGGGGAGACGACTTAGATCACGCCAGAAGATCCGTTGGTGCGAGTTGTCTAGAAGACGACTCCGAACGCGAAGTACGGTCCGTGGGAGATGAACTTGAACTCGGAATTCTCCCGATCCCACCTGGAGTACCTGTAACGATAACCGGCCGCCACGTAGGGCCGGCAAGAACTCTGCGGAGCAGCGGGACCGCACGTGCTGCCGCCGAAAAGATCACAGAACCACCTGGCCTGACCGTCCAAGAGAACTCCGTCCTGATTTTGAAGGAATGTGTACGCTCCCTTGCCTTTCAGAAAAAGGTTGGGAGCCGCCGCGTACTCGCCTTCGGCGCCAACGCCCAGGAGAAATTCACTGTAGGTCTCCTTGGCACGGGTCGCGTCATCGTGCATTTCCAAGGTCTCAACGCACAGTTCGGCCATCAGCAGTCCGCCGGCCCTCATCTTGCAGCCCTGGACGCCATAGTAAACGCCTTCCCAGCGGTGAAGGGACGTGAGGGACTTCCCGGCCACATGCGTGCCGGCCGCGAAGGTTGTGTTCCCCACGGTCAGGGGCGCGGCAAGAATCCCATATCCGTGGTCTTCCCTTGGAAACATGTACGTGTAAGTTAATGCGGCCACCGGCGGCAAGCGAACCGATACGTAAATGTCGCCCACCAAGGAATGGCGCAGGAAATTCAAATCCTTGATGAAGTCGATCGTTCCCTCGTTGTTGACACTGAGGGTTACGTCATTTGTTGAGTAATAGCCTGTTGAACCCACTTCCAGCTTGCAACTGGGACCACAGCCCGGCGTGGGACCGCAACCCATCATAGGTGCGTTGGCCTGCATCGGGAAACCCGGCCCCTGCATCAAGGCGCCGTTTTCCGGGAACGACGGGACGCCAAACGGCGACGGCGCAGGATACGGCATGGCCGGCATGGGCGGGTAATTCCAGCACATTGCGCTGCCACAGGCCAGAACGACAAACAAAACTGAAGCTGCGAGCACAAGAGAGCGGCGCATAAGAGTGTTCATGATTAGCCTTTCACCTCCTGGAGTGACCTGCTGGCTATAATATCACAGTCATTTCACATAAGTCAACTAATTTACTTGAAACAGGATCATGTTTTAGGGTTAGTGTCTTAAATATGCATCGGCGTCTACGCTGATAATAAAGACAAGTTAAACCGGATAATTATCTGACAAAACGAGGAGTCGACGCATGGCCGAACCGGCATCCGCTGTGCACATTGACCCCAAACCCCATCCTGTGCCGGCCATCAGACTAGCGCCCTATTCATGACCCCGATTCACGTACCGCAGGATCCGTCCCGGCTTCGATAATGACGCCTCTTGTGCGTTTGCGCCTTTGTTCCTGCCCCGCTTCTCACCTCGGATAGACAAAAGGCTTCCGGAAACGTTGAATTTTGTGTCGAGGTGTTGTACCATTAGCTAAGCCCGGACGATGTTGCGGAAAAAGCACTTGCCTTGGGTTTTGGGGGACCGCATCTTTACAACTAGGTGCATGGGTCGCCAACGGTTCTTGAGAGAACTCATCCGGGCGCTCTCTACCGTTCGCTTTTCTGACTGGAAAGACAAAGGACATGTTGCGCGAACATATTAACGACATAATGGTACGCTGGAGCCCGAGGGAGAGACGAGGGAGCCGTTACGACCCCGGCATCTATCTTGAGACGCCCGAGCAGGCGAGAAAGCTCGTGCGGCATCTTGAGCAGCAACTATCCCAGGCACGCAGGGATCGAAACAGGGAATTGGAATCCGAACTGGCCGCTATACTCAAGACAGTTGAAGGCCTGTCCAGGAGATTTTTCAGGTGGGAGCGAGAGCTTTCCCGTTCCGTGAACACGCAGGAACTCCAGGAAATAAGGAAGTTACCCTTAGGTTTTTGATTTCTTGCTGATGTCTCGTGTTCAAGCGAGCGTTAGGCTTCCTGTTGCGCCGGCCGGAGGTTCCGGAATCCATTGTCCTTCGGCGGCCGGCAATTCCCTTGGCGAAGTTTTGCGGAGGGTTCGCCCGTGGATCCGGAGAATATGACTAGGGAAGAGCTGATCATGCAGCTCAAGGAAATGAACGACTACATGGATAATGTGATAGTTCTCTGGGGCGACAAGAGGGGCCTGCGCGAGACTCTCGAGGAGGTTGCCCGCAACGAGAGCGGGGACTACACTGCCGAGGAAGCAAGAAACGCCGACGTCATTCTGAGCAATCCCGGGGCCTTTGATTCTCTCATAGAGCTCGTGAGGGACTCCTTTGACAGGGGTGGAATCAACTACGTGGTTTCGGAGAAAGTTTCCGATCTGATGCAAGAGGTGGCCGCTCGATACGGCAACCCTTGAATGTTTCGTTCGACATTGCCGTTGACGGCTGTCCGGGCTATGCTGCCGAGTGACCACGGCACTGCGCGCGAGGATCCCATGAATTTCAACATTTGAGTGGAAAATCCGCGTAGAATGGTTTAGAATATTTTTCGTGGATTGAACTGTACAGGCCCCCGAGAGGGTGGTCAAAGCGAAAGGAGATCGTTGAGGTGGTCAGGATGAGGTGCTCTTTTCTTGGAGCCTTGCTATGGGTTGTCACTCTGTCGGTTTTTTGTTGCGGAATTGTTTGCTCCGAGGCCCAGGAGAGCAATGAATGCTCGGCAGTGCAGGAGAGGTGGGAGAAGGTCATAGCGGATCTTAAGGCCAAGCTCCATGAATATGAGACGCTGCGCCAGACCCCGGTCAAGAAGCTTATCGGCAAGTCATTGATCGACGAGAGCAGTAAGCAAACCATAGCCAAGCAGATATCGAAAGCGCTCCGAGCGAAGGCGGAAATGCTCGACGCCAAGCGTAAGGAGTGCCTTGGGGTCCTCAGTCGCGAGAATCAGCTCTTTGGCCAGATCCAAAGCTGCCTCAATGAAGGTAAGGGGAAGCGTTCCAAGACAGTCAAGCGCCTTGTCAGCGAACGGTCGAAACTGCGCAAGGCCGCGGTGGTTACGATAGCCGAAGTCCGAGAGGTTGAAGGGAAGGGCGACTACACTCAGTACGTGGATTCGTGGCGGAATCGGCAAGATCCTTATTATGGGAACATGGGAAATTACTGGCAGAACTATTACCGAGGTTACAGAGGGTTCTAGAGAGGACCTGGCTATGGGAGGAGTCTCCCCTATATCCGCTATCCCGATGGTGAGCAACCTTGACAGGGCCGACACGACGTAATATATTTAAAAGTCGGGCAATATGCGGGCCCATAGCTCAGTTGGTAGAGCTCCCGGCTCATAACCGGATGGTCCCTGGTTCGAGCCCAGGTGGGCCCACCATTCACCTCAGAGGATTTGATGGCGCCGCTGTGTAACCTCGCTACCGACCTGGATCTTCGTCACGGGGAGTCCGCCAAGGGCTCCCCGTGATTCTTTTTGGGACACACGGACTGCAGAATGGCAGTAATCCTCTCAGGTAGTGGCCGACGACAGGCCGAGGAGCTTCAGACCGAGGGAGGGGCGCCGGCAAACCTCAGGGGTAGACACGCGTTCTTCGCTGACTTGGGGGTTGCTCGCGTTCCCGGACCATCAGATCTGTTGCCGCATGGAACGCGGCGGAGCAGGAACCGGTGAAAGGCATCACGCTTTCCCAGTTTGTAGAAATAGCTGATCGTCTTTATCCTTTCGATCAGGCGGAACCCTGGGATAATTGTGGAGTTCAGATCGGAGACCCGGGCAGGCTCATCACCGCAGCGGCGTTCAGTCTAGATGCGACTCCTCGAACTGTGGATTATGCCTTCCGCCATTCCTGCAATTTGCTGGTCACCCATCATCCTCTGCTTCTAGAGCCGGTTCGGACTATCTCTGCGGACACTCTTACGGGAAGGACGGTGCTGGATGCCGCGCGGCTCGGTGTGGACATACTCAGTCTGCACACGAACCTGGATGCATGCCGGGGAGGACTCAATGATCACCTTGCTTCCGTCTTGGGCTTGATGGAAGTAATGGTTCCGGATCATGCGACCTGTGCACGCACGGGGTTTCTTCCCTCGGCCGTGTCCGTTGCGCAATTCGCTCGCAAGGTAGCCGCAGACTTTGGGATATCGGACGTCAGAATCGTTTCCGGCGCTGAGGAACCGGTCAGGAAGGTCTTTTGCGCTTCGGGAAGTGGAATGGGATATTTTCGGGAAGCAGTGCGCAGCGGAGCGGACGTGATTCTCACGGGGGATGTTCGGTACCATGCTGCGCGGGAGGCGTACGAACTGGGAATTCCCGTCATAGACGCAGGACATTATGGGCTGGAGAAGGCCGCTATCAGCCTGATGGCGGCAGGCTTCCGAAGGGAGCTGGAGAGGCTGGGCTCGCAGACGGATTGTCTTGAATGCGATCTGGAAGAGCAGCCCTTTCTGACTCTCCGTGAGACAGCAGGAGGATAAGCAATTGAAGGAGCAAATAGAACTTCTTTCAAACCTTGAGCAGACAGATGACCTCATCGACGAACATCAAGGGAATCTCGAACGCATTCCCAGAGAGTTGCAGGAAATCGCAAGAAATCTTGTTGCCATCCGCCGGGAAGTCTCCGAGATCAGGGAAAAACTCTCCGACGTGGATAAGGAACTCAGACAGAAAGAGCGAGATCTGGAAACGGAACAGGAAAAAATCAAGAACTCGGAGAAGCGTCTCCTGAAAATCAAGAACCAGAAGGAATACAACGCTCTCTCACGACAGATAAAACTGGGGAAACGCGTTGTCTCGGAGATCGAGGAAGCTATCTTGGGCTACATGGACCGGACTGAGGAACTCCGCAGAATCCTACAGAGAAAAGAACAGGAGTATGCCGCGTTCGAGGAGAAACTCGCCGAGAAGAAGGCGGAAGAAGCAAAGGTCGCCAAGGTAGCGGACAAAGCCCTGGGAAAGCTTAAGGCGGACAGAGAGAAGATCGTGGCAGCCATAGACCATCAGTTCCTGAAAAGATACCAGATGGTTCGTAACGCGCTGGGCCGTGCTTTGGCCGAAATGAACAATGGTTCGTGCACCGCATGCCACATGGCTGTTCCGCCGCAACTGAACATAAGGGTGCTCAAACAGGAAGAGATAATCTCTTGTCCCAGTTGCCAGCGCATTCTCTATGTCAAGCCGGAAAACATCCCTCAATACAATAAGATGGATGCCTGAACTGCGCTATGAACATCCACATTACGCGGACCTGTGATGCAGTTGGCAACTCGATTGCCGGGGGCGCCTCAGTACGCTCACGCGTCGACAGCGCAGTCGCAGCGAATCCTGCTGCGCGCCATTCATTGCCATTCTTACGGAGAACGGAAGAAATCCGCCAAGGCCTTTGTTGTTAATGGGCAACAAGAGGAATCAAATGTACCCAAGTGACTTGCTAGTCGGAATAGACCCTAAAGATATTGAGCGGATAGCGCGAGTTGAGCATTCTGATCCGCACGGCATACTCGGCGCGCATCCTGCCCGCATAGGCAAGGAGGAAGGTGTGGTCATTCGCGCTTTTCATCCTGACGCAGTGCAGGCCGAGGCCCTTATTGGCGAGCAGGCAGTTCCCATGAAGGTCAACGGGGCACAAGGCTTGTTTTGCTGCTTCTTGGCAAAGGCCCAGCTTCCGTTGAGATACAGGATACGGTTTCGATTCCCGGACTCATCCATGTGGGAGAGCGAGGCTCCATATAGGTTCATGCCCACCATGGGAGAGCTGGATCTTTATTTCGCCGCGGAAGGAAAACATTACCGCTTGTATGAGAAGCTCGGCGCGCATCCGCGGGTCTTGGACGGGGTGGCTGGAGTTTCCTTTGCCGTGTGGGCGCCCAACGCCCGAAGAGTCAGTGTGGTTGGGGAATTCAACAACTGGGATGGCAGGCTTTTTCCCATGAGAAGCATGGGGAGCTCCGGAATATGGGAGATCTTTGTTCCGGGTCTGGTCGCAGGGACCCTGTACAAATATGAGATCAAGACTTCGTCGGGCGACTTGCGCATCAAGACCGACCCCCTTGCATTTGCCATGGAACTAAGGCCCGGAACCGCGTCCAGGGCATGGGATTTACTCCGGTACGAATGGGGCGACCAGGAATGGCTGGAGCAGCGAAGAAGACGGGACCCCCTAGCCGGACCGATGAACATATACGAAGTCCATCTGGGCTCGTGGCTCAGGATGGCAGAGGAGGACAATCGCTGGGCCACTTACAGGGAGATTGCACCCAAACTGGTGCAGCACGTCAAGAGATACGGATTCACTCATGTGGAGCTTATGCCTATCATGGAGCACCCTTTCGATGCATCCTGGGGATATCAGGTCACGGGCTATTTCGCTCCTACCAGCCGATACGGCACACCCGACGATTTCATGTTCTTTGTGGATACTCTTCACAGAAGCGGCATAGGCCTCATAATCGACTGGGTGCCGGCCCATTTTCCCCGAGACGATTTCAGCCTCCGCTATTTCGACGGAACTGCCCTGTACGAACACGAGGATCCGCGCAAGGGAGAACACAGGGATTGGGGTACTCTCATTTTCAATTATGGCAGGAACGAGGTGAGGAATTTCCTCGTAGGCAACGCCCTGTTTTGGCTGGACAAGTACCATGTGGACGG
>DYLG01000153.1 GCA_020722215.1 Desulfomonile tiedjei | reverse complement strand
ATCCTGATATCCTGCTGAAATTACATGGGTTGCCTCATTTTCAGCCGTGAACTTCCGCCTAAGAATGCCTACAAAAACGCTAGCCAACTTCCCCGCCGCCATCTCGAAATGATCTTGAGAAATGGCCGGCCAGCGCGTTCACCAGCCCCGCGATCGTGTATTTCGACGCCTCCACATGCACGGGCAATTGCTCCTCCTTCATGGTGCGGGAGGTTATCGGGCCTATGGATGCGAGGACTGCGCCGTCGGTGAGCGCGTGGACTGAGTCTCTGCCGAGGATTTCTACAAAATGGCGCACGGTTGAGGAAGACGTGAAGGTCACTGCATGGATTCTTTTCTTTTGGAGCATGTCCCGGACTTTCTCCACATCTGATACCTCCGAAACACAGGTGCGATAGACCGGTACAACATCCACGAGTCCGCCCATGGCTGCGATGCCCTCGGGCAGGACATCCCTGGCCTTCTCCGCTCTGGGAATGAGGAACCGCTTGCCGCGGGTTCGCTCCTCGGGCAGGCCGGCAAGCAAGCCTTCCGCGGTGAATTCCTTGGCGAGGAGTTGAACCTTGATTCCTCGGCCTTGCACGGCCGCGGCCGTTACCGGGCCAATGGCCGCGATCCTAGGGCCGGCCATTTCACGGACGTCGCATCTAACGTGCAGGAATCTTTGAAAGAAGCGCTCGACTCCGTTCACCGAAGTGAAGATCACCCAGTCGTACTCGGCGATTTTCTCTATGGCCTCGTCCAGACGCGTCGTATCGGCAGGCGGTTGTATGGTTATGGTGGGGAACAGGACCGGTTCACCGCCTTTCTCGGAGATCTGCCGTGCCATGCCCACTGACTGCTCACGGCTTCTCGTGATCAGTATCCGTTTGCCGAAGAAGGGCTTGTTTTCGTACCATGCCAAGGTATCGTGCAAGCCGGCGACCGATCCCACTATCAGCACTGCAGGCGGCTTTATTCCTTTGTGTTCGGCCTCGTGAGGGATCTTCTTGAGCGTGGAGACCAACGAGACCTGGTTCGGGGTTGTGCCCCAACGAACCAGAGCCGCAGGCGTATCCGCAGGCTTGCCGTGTTTCATGAGGCATTCCGTTATGTAGGGAAGGTTCTTCACCCCCATGAGGAAAACGAGAGTCCCGGGACAGCGGGCAGGCACTTCCCAGTCAATGGCTGATTCCTCCTTTGTGGGGTCTTCGTGGCCTGTGATGAACATGACCATGGACGCATGATCCCTGTGGGTGACCGGGATTCCGGCATACGCGGGCGCGGCGACAGCGGATGTGACCCCGGGCACCACCTCGAAGGGCACACCCGCGCGAACCAGTTCCTCCGCTTCTTCTCCGCCTCTGCCGAATACGAACGGATCTCCGCCTTTCAGTCGCGCGATGGATTTTCCCTCCAGGGCCTTGGCGATGAGCAAATCGTTGATTGCGTCCTGTTCGAGGGTGTGGTCCTTCCCTTTCTTGCCCACATAGATCAGTTCCGCGTCCGGACGGGCTTCATTGAGCAACGCCGGAGAGGCAAGATAATCATAGACTACCGCGTCGGCAGTCCGTATCTTTTCGAGGCCTCTGACGGTAATGAGGCCCGGATCTCCCGGGCCTGCTCCGATGAGAAAGACCGTTCCGGCTCCGGAAGTTTTTTGGGTTGTCGAATCCTGTGTCATTCCAATGTCCTGTCAATACCGGCGGGCCGCCGTCCAATGACCGGCAAGAGGCCGGTCCAACTGTCAGGGGCCCTTGGCCGGGTCCCTTGATCCAGCGAAATAAGGGACCGCATTCATGAAATGGAGCACGGCGCCCTACCCTGCCGGGCCTGGCTTCCAGTCCTGCCCGAGCACAGCTTTGGCGATCTCGGATGCACCTCTTTGTATAAGGATATCAGCAACCTGAATGCCAACAGAAGAATCTCGACCGTTGTCGGTCAATGTCTCCCGGATCATGGTACTCCCGTCGGGATTCACCACCGCCGCAGTTATGCAGAGGCGATTGTCGCGTATTTCCGCATACGCGGCCATCGGCACCTGACACCCGCCTCCCATCCGCCTGAGAAATGCCCTCTCCGCGAGAACGCAGGTTTCCGTGTCCTCGTGGTTGAGGGGTCTGACGATGGATTCCACTCGCGGATCATCCTGCCTGGTCTCTATTCCCAAAGCGCCCTGCCCGATCGCCGGGAGGATGAGGCTCGTGTCCATGTACCCTGTTATTCGGCCTGCGAATCCCATTCTCTTGACTCCCGCGCAGGCGAGGATCACGCCGGCCAGGTCTTCGGACTGGATTTTCTTCAGCCTCGTGTCCACGTTGCCCCGGATGGGAATCACTTCAAGCTCGGGCAAGGCGTAGAGCAGGAAGGCCTTGCGTCTCAGGCTGGACGTCCCTATTCGGGCGCCGGGTCCGAGCTTGGCCAGGCCCGTGGAGTCTCTTGAGACGAAAACGTCTCTGGGATCCTCCCTTTCGAGCACCGCTGCCAGCTTCAATCCATCGGGCAGGTCAGTGGGAAGGTCCTTCATGGAGTGGACTGCAAGGTCAACCGCTCCATCCAGGAGAGCCTCCTCGATCTCCTTGGTGAAAAGCCCCTTTCCTCCGATGTTGGCCAGCGGGGTGTCCAGTATCTTGTCCCCTTTTGTCTTGATCTTCTTCAGTTCCACCTGAATTTCGGGCTGCGCCCGCTCGATGAGAGAGGCCACGTGGCGGGCCTGCCACAGAGCCAATGCGCTTCCCCGTGTGCCGATGATCAGTCTCATTCGTGGTATGGCTCCTCGACGCCGTTAGATGTCTCGTCTTGCGCTCCGCCAAGTTTGAACAGCCGCTGTGCCGTATCCAGGTAGAATCTGGTTTTCGAGAGGGAGCCGACTTTCTTGAGGAACACGATGGGATCGTGAGCAATCTTGTTGATTATGGATCGCGTTATGATTTCAACGGCTTCTCTTTCCTCGGGGCCCAGAGAGGAGAGCTTGCCGTTGAGGCGGGAAAGCTCCCCCTCGCGGATCTTTTCGAGCTTCTCCTTCAGCGCGACTATGGTGGGGGCAACGTCGAGCGTTCGCGTCCATTCGATGAACTTGATCACTTCCTCAGCCACTATGTTCTCGGCCCTGCCGGCTTCTTCTCGACGCCCGCCAAGGTTCTCTTCCACCACCCCTTGAAGATCGTCGATGTTGTACAAATACACGCCGTCGATGTCGTTGACTTCGGGTTCCACGTCCCGGGGCAACGCTATATCTATGATGAAAATGGGGCGGGATCTCCGTTGCCGCATGACCTTCTTGAAATAGTTCCGCGTTATGATCGGTTCACAACTTCCGGTGGAAGTGATGACCACATCCGCTCCGACGAGGCCCGTTTCCATGTGTTCCATGGGCATGGCCTTTCCGCACAGGCTTCGGGCAAGGGTACACGCGTTTTCATAGGAGCGGTTCACCACAACGATCGGCTCCTCCAACTGGGTGTTCAGATGGCGAGCGGAAAGCTCTGCCATTTCGCCTGCTCCGATCAGGAGAATCCGCTTGTCCCTCAGATCTCCCAGGATCTTCTTCGCCAGTTTTACGGCAGCGTACGCGACGGAGACTGCGGCCTTTCCAACTCCTGTCTCGCTTCGAACTCTTTTGGCGGTGAAAAACGCCCGGTGGAGCAATCGGTTGAGTATTGGTCCGGTGGCTCCTGCACGAGCTGCACGCCTGTAGCCTTCTTTGACTTGTCCCAGGATCTGGGGCTCGCCCAAGACCATGGAATCAAGGCTGGATGCCACACGAAAAACATGGCGCACTGCGTCCGGGCCGTTCTTGAAATAGAGAAATTCTCGTATCGCGTCCGGTTCAAGGTTGTGGAGATGGGCTATAGTGGAAGCAATGTTTTCAGCAGTGCCCTCCGGCTCGCCGGTCATGGCGATGACTTCGCCCCTGTTGCATGTGGACAGGATTATTGCTTCTTCTACACCTTCCACAAGAGTCATCAGGCGTGCTACGTCTCCGGACTCGTTTCCCGGAAAAGTTATCCTTTCCCGGATGCTTACGGGTGCAGTGGAGTGGTTGAGCCCAACGACCAGTATCTCCATGATCACATCCCCGGCTTCATCATTCCGGTCTGGGGTTCAAAGGCATGGTGACCGCCCAGAAGCGCACTGACTCCCACGAAAGTGAACATCACCAACCCGAAACCGAAAATCGCCAGCATCGCGGCCTTTTTCCCGCGCCAACCGAGAACGACGCGCTGGTGCACCATTGCAGCGTAAGCGAACCATGTGATGAGACTCCAGGTTTCTTTGGGGTCCCAGCTCCAATAGGACCCCCAGACGCTGCCTGCCCATAAGGCGCCGGTTATGATGCCGAGGGTCAACAGGAAAAAGCCGAAGGGAAGACCGTGACGATTAATCTTGTCCAGAGTCTCAAGCGAGGGCAACAGCCTGTGGAATCGCCCGATTCGCTTGCTCTTTATCAGCTTCTCCTGAAGCATGTACATGCAGCCGCCAATTGCCGTGAGCGCGAAGATAGAGTTCCCAGCGATGGCCAGTATTACATGGATCGGAAGCCAGAAGCTCTTGAGAACAGGAACCAGGGGCTCTCTGATCTGATAGGACCACGTAGCTCCATACAGCATGAGCACTGAAGCTATGGGCGCGGCCATGGATCCGAGAATCGGGCTGGGGACTTTGTAGAGAAGCAGAAAGAAAATCCCCATTACCATCCAAGCGAACACGGACAAGACATCGAAAGGGCCGGCCAAAGGCCAGTACCCGGAGAAGATGGCTCTGTGGAGGATGGACAAGGAGTGTGCGGCAAAACCCGCAATGGCCAACCAAAATCCCAGCGGAGCGCGGCCCTCGGATGAAAGCAACAGGAAGATCAGATACGCGATGGAAGCGCCCAGATAAAGCACCAACGCTATCTTGAAGAATACAAGGTCCACTCTCTTAGCCCTCAGTGCCTGGCTGTTGCATTGAGCGTCTCACGGCTGATTCAGGGTCGATCCTATCCGGGAGCACGCTTCGCAGAACCTCTACGGCCTTGGAAACGTCTCCGGTCTTCAACGCTTCGACAAGCTCGGAATCGACCAGACGAAAGAAGAACTCTCTGTTCTCTGCTGAGGATGCTCCTTCAGTCACGATCTGTCGTCTCAGATCTCCCAATATTCCGGTCATGACTGCATATTCAGGGCCGTACATGCTCTCCAGTTCCTCTCTGATCCGCCTGGAGAGCGCCGGAGAACAGCCGCCTGTGCTCACTGCCACAATCAGGTCCCCCCTTCTCAACACCGCAGGAACCGTGAAAGTGCACAGGTCGGGTACGTCAGCGATGTTGCAAGGAATGCCGCGTTCGACCGAGGCCTTGTGAATCAGCACATTCACATCCCGGCGGTTCGTTGTGCCGAACACGAGGACCGGTTTCTGCGGCGCATCCAGGAAAGATTCCTCAAATGCAGAGCCTATCCATTCCAGTGTTCCCTTCGCCGACAGCTCTTCCAGTTCGGGTTCCACTTCCGGAGCGATTACCGTAACCCTCGCGCCGCACTCAACAAGGCTCGACACCTTCCGCAGGGCCACCTTACCGCCGCCCACAACGGTAACCGCCTGGTCGCAAACATTCATCATCACCGGGTAAGGCTTCAAGACGGAACTCCTCGCTAAGCAAGCCATACTACATGACTTGTTCGCGATGGTCAATTACCGATTCGCGTCGGAACACGGGCCTAACCGGCGAAGAACTTGGCGGGATCCTTAAGGAAATCCCTGTAGAAATTGTAGTGACGGGTTTCCTTGTACGCGATGGGGCGAATCGGGGGGTCGTCAAAGCAAAGTATTTCCCCATCCGGACAGCCCATGATGATTGGCGAGTGAGTGGCTATGACATACTGCCTGTCTCCGTTGTGAAGGGCTCCACGTATGATCCTGACGAATTCCATCTGTCCCCGAGGGGAAAGGGCCGCCTCCGGCTCATCCAGGAGATACAGACCATCCAGTTGAAAGCTGTAGCCCTTGAAGAACGAGAGGAACGATTCACCGTGGGACAGAACGTTCAACGACCCGCCGCCGTAGTACTTGTCCCTGGCAGGGTCATCCATCAGTACGTCATCCAGAGAGCCTGCGAAATTGAAGAAAGCTTCGGCTCGGAAATGAAAACCATACGGGTGTCTCGGATCCAGCTTCAGGGTGAGATAGTCCGCGAGCTTGGTTTCGTACGGGTTTTCATGCACCCTGTGGATCTTGCTGCCTCCCCAGGGAAGAAAACCGGCTTTCCTGGCTACCGCGTCAAGAAAAGCGGACTTGCCCGAGCCGTTCTCGCCCACTAGGAATGTGATGGGCGAGGAGAACTGAATTCGTTGGGTTTCCTGGAAAACAGGCAGGTTGAAGGGAAAGGCTTCACGAGTGGGAAAGCCGGCGTTGTGTATCAACACTGATTTCAAGTACATATCGGAAGGCTATCTCCTTGGAATGCGGTATATCCGATTCGCCGTGCGGCCTGGATCTATATCCTGAACATCCCAGTATCCAAAAGAGTTCCGAAGACATCTTCCGCCTTGGCGAATCCTTTGAAGTCTTTGGTGTATTCCTCTTCCATCTTGAAACCGACTTCGACGAACTTATTGATATTTATGAAGAACGCGTACTGAACTGTCAGCGATTGTTCTCCCGCCGAGTCACGATTCTTGTCCACGTGAAGATTCACGATGTCGATTTGAGGCGGGTCCGCTGTCTGCGATTCCCTGTCTTCAACGGTCAAGCGGTCCAGAAGATTCTTGGTGGCGATCCAATCCTTCGAGAGCACCATGGCCACGTCAAGGTCATATTCCAGATCCCCGCCGCCTACGCAATTGTGCATAGTGGGCCTGGAATAGAGCGTGGTAGCATACTCGTCGTACGAGGGCGGTTTTTCGTCAAGCTTGCATCCCTCCTTGTCCAGAGCTGAAATAGCAAAGACCGGGCATTCAAGCTCAAGGCTGAGGTCCGCCAACTGGGCTGATGCCTCGTTCACCCGCCCTCTGATGTCCTCATACTGCTTATCAAGGGGGATCTTCTGCAAGTAATCGAAAAACAAAGCAATATTGTCCGTTCGATACTCGTGCATGATGTTGTACGCCTGCGCCTTGATCCGTTCAATGGTGTCCTTTCGTCCCGCCTCAATGATGTAAAGATCTTTGCTGTAGGCAATGGAGCGCTCGATCACCTTGCTCACCAGAGCGTGCCGCTGTTTCTGCCCCGGATGGACCTCAGTGAGAAGTCTCACCGGATTAATGAAGCATTCTCGCCCCAGCAGACGTGCCGCGAGAGTTCGTCTCGTCTGCTCCCACGTGTAGAAAAGCACTGGAAAGCGGTTGTTCTCAGCAAGCCTGGACGCCAGGTCGAGCGCCAGTGTGGTCTTCCCTCGGCGAGGCGGCCCGGCCAGACCATAGTAAAATCCTTTGCGAATCCCGGAGAGAACCTGTTGAAGGCGCTCGTGAGGGCTGATGCAAAAACCGAGCAGTTTCCTATCCCCGTTCGTTTGACGATTCGTCCATTCCTGGATCGCCGATATGGTGTCTTTTATGGGGTTCAGCCTTCGTCTGGCCTTCTGCTTCTGCAGGTCGACGAGAGTCTGGACGATGCGTGAGCTGAATCCGAGGAAATCCTCGTCCTTGTGCTGCCCAGTCCCTGTCGCATAGTCGCCGATCACTTGAGAGAGCTTCAGAAGGCTGTTCTTCATCTTCTGATCCTTGAGAATCTCTATGTAGGCCATCACCTGGTCTGCCTCGGGTCTTTCCTCGGCCTTGAGCACGGCAAGAGCCTGACCCGCTTCCGGAGTCAGAAGACCAGCCCTGCGGAGAGTATTCTCAATGGTGATCCAATCTACGACCTGGTCAGGAACCCGAGTCATGTCCAGAACGGTCTTGAAGATCAGCCGGTAATCGTTTTCCGCAAACGTGTCCGGAGAAAGCCCGTCGCCCATCGCTCTCGTCAGCATGTACCGGTCCCGTATCAGCGCACTAAGGACCCTGGTCTCGATTTCCTTTGACATGGTCTTGGCGTATCACCCCGATCTCAGGGAAGAAGATGGAAATTCTCAACAATCTCCTAACTTTCTGATAAGAAGATACATTTGGTTTGCGGCTCTGTCAAGGTCTCCACTCAGGTCTTGTGCATCGGACAGAGAAACGCAACACGGAGTCCTGACCAAGGATTTTCCGATATCCGCGGGGCTTCATCCGACCGGTTGCCGGCATCTCAAATCGTGGCCGTTGTCCGGGGAGCCCGTATCTGTTATACAATTTCACTCGGTTGAGACATCCCGGAAGACGAAACAAGGACGAATCTGCGCGTGGCCTGTAAGCGAGGTCCGCCAGTCCGTGGGCCGGGGGAGGCGGACGTGGGGCCGGCGCCATTCATACCGCCTGACACACGGGAATTCATTCTCCCAACGAATCGCCTGAGAGACCGCGTAATGCACGAAACGGGAATCGTTCAAAGTATCATAGACATACTGGAACAACAGGCCGCCATGTATCATGCCAAGAAGATCGTGCGGGTGAACCTCGAATTCGGAGTTCTCACCGCTGTCATGCCCGACGCGATCAGGTTCGCCTTTGACATCCTCTCAAAGGGGACCATCGCTGAGAATGCAGTTCTGGACATAAAGATGATCCCCATCAAGATCCTGTGCCCGGAATGCAACGCGGAACACACCTTGGATGCTTATCAGCCGTTATGTCCGGTATGCGAGTCCCCTGCGGTGCTCATAGTCGAGGGCAGGGATGAGATGCGCATTGCTTCCATGGAAGTGGACGACGGAGAGGGCTGATTCGGCCCGCACTCCGGTTGACCGAGAGGAGGTTTCCCATGCGTCTGAAGAGCAAGAGAGCGGCTATACTTGTTGAAGAGATTTACAACGAATTTGAGGTCTGGATACCGTATTACAGATTGAAGGAAGAAGGGGTGGAAGTGGTTGTGGTCGGCTCAGGCACCGCTTCCGTGTATCATGGGAAGTACGGAATACCCATCAACGTGGACAGGAACGCTTCCGAAGTTGCCGCAGACGAATTCGACGCGGTTGTGATCCCGGGCGGATACGCGCCGGACAAGATGCGCGTTCACCCGGAGATGGTGGCTCTTGTGCGTGACGCGTTCCACAAGCGCAAAGTCGTGGCGTCCATCTGCCACGGCGGCTGGATGCTGGTAAGCGCGGATGTTCTGGGAGGCAAGAGGGCCACGTCGTACGTTGCCATCAAGGATGATATGACAAATGCAGGCGCTTTGTGGGAAGACTCGGAGCTGGTAAGGGACGGCAATCTCTTAACTTCCCGAAAACCCGATGATCTTCCGGCTTTTTGCAGGGCCATAGTGGAGGCTCTTGCGGAAGCGTAGCGGGGCGGAAAATGACCACCTCTTCCGTCAGCGGGCACGCAGTGTTCACGGACGGTATTCGGGATGCAAGGCTCACGCACGACATGGAATCGGCCAGGATTCTCTCAGTGGACCCTGCCGATAACGTGGAGGATTGGCTGCTGTTCCCAGGATTCATGGACATTCACGTCCACGCCAGGGAATACCCCGAACCCGACTGTAGCGAAGATGCGGGCGCATTGAGCAAATGGGAAGCCGCATGCCGCAAAGAATCGTTTTCGAGCGCCGGAGAGGCCGCGCTCAACGGAGGGGTTACCC
>DYLG01000152.1 GCA_020722215.1 Desulfomonile tiedjei | reverse complement strand
GGTAGCCAGCTCTTTGTTGGTTACACGTCCCCGCTCCTTGAGGAACACGGATTCTGCAAGTTTTCTGTCTTCGTTCTTCTTCATGGTTGGACCTCCGTGAGAGTTCTGGGCCAGGGCAGTCTTGACGTAACAGAGGATTTAACACAAATATAAACGCATAACAGATCGGGCGCCATGTAATCAAGAGTATTCGCGCATATTCCACCAGGGACCGACACGCAATGCCTATTGATGAGGAATTCCTGAGAAGTCTCCCGCAGAGTCCCGGGGTCTATCTCATGCGAGATGCAGGGGACAAGGTGCTCTATGTCGGCAAGGCGGGCAATCTCAGGAACCGTGTCAGGAGTTATTTCGTGAAGGGAGGTGACGAGAGACCGAGGGTCCAGTATCTGCTCAAACATGTGGACTCCATCGGGACAATTCTCACCGATACGGAAAAAGAGGCGCTCATTCTTGAGAACAACCTGATCAAGCAGCACAGGCCGAAGTACAACGTCAACCTTCGTGACGACAAGTCCTTCTTTTCCCTCAGATTGAACGTTTCACATCCTTTTCCGCGGCTCACTCTGGTGCGAACCCAGAAGATCCGCCCGGACGGCGAACGGTATTTCGGCCCTTACTCCTCTGCAACAGACGCCCGCATTACTCTGAAGTTCATCCTCCGGCTCTTTCCCCTCCGCCAGTGCACTGAGCGCCAACTGGCCACGAACAAGCGCCCCTGTCTGAACTGCCAGATGAAGCGCTGTCTGTGCCCGTGCGCGGGTCGTGTGGATCAGGAAGAGTACGCTCGTATGGTGGACCGCGTGACTCTGCTCTTGCAGGGACGCAGTGAGGATCTGGTACATAGCCTCGAAGCGGAAATGGAGCGCGCCGCCGGCGATTTGCGTTTTGAGGAGGCTGCGCGCATTCGGGACCTTCTGGCCGCCATACGCCGAACCCTCGAGGTCCAGAACGTCTCGTTCTTTCACCTCAAGGATCAGGACAGCATCGCTGTCGTGAGCGGCGAGCCGGATCTTTATGCCGTGGGAGTCATATCCTTTCGACGAGGAAAACTGCTCTCCGGCGAATCTTTTTTCTTTCGGAACCAGGCCCTGGACGAGGAGGAAGTCCTCACCTCCGCGATTAAGCAGTACTATGGGGCAGGCGGTTTCGTCCCCAAGGAAGTGCTCTTGTCGCGGCCTATAGAAAACGCGGAACTGATTGAGACCTGGCTGTCGGAACTGAGAAAAAACAAGGTGACCGTAAGAGTGCCCGCAAGGGGGCAGGGTGCGCGGCTTATCAGCCTTGCGCTGAAAAACGCATCGAGCACCCTGGAGCGGGAGACCCGAGCCGACCGGGACGGCAACGCGCTTGCTCGCATTGCCTCCAGGCTCAAGCTGCCGGCAATCCCTTTGCTCATCGAGGGGTACGACATCTCCAATATTGCAGGCGTGGACCCGGTTGGAGTCAAGATCGCCTTTCGGGACGGCAAACCTGACAAATCGCTATACAGGAAATTCAAGATGAAGGGATTCACGGACCAGGACGATCCCGGCATGATTTTTCAGACCCTGAGCAGAAGGCTCAAGCATAAAGACCGGGACCCGTTGCCTGACCTGTTTCTCATCGACGGCGGCAAGTCCCAGTTGAACGCGGCAGTCTTGGCGATCAGGGAACACCTGGGGGAGAATGCGATTCCCGTTGCGGCAATCGCCAAGGCCCGAAACGATGACCAGGACAAGGTCTTCCTTCCCCAAAGGAAGAACCCGGTGAACTTCCCCCAAGGCGACCCCGGCCTCATGATGCTCATGCGAGTCCGGGATGAGTCTCACAGGTTCGTGCATGCATTCCATACCAAAACCAGGAACATCACTGTGATACGATCCCGGCTCGATGATGTTCCAGGCATCGGTCCCATGAAACGGGACGCCCTTCTGAAGACCTTCGCCGGAGTCAAAGAACTGTTGGCCGCAACGGATGAGGAGATCCGGAAGGCGCCCGGAATAACCTCCAGGGACGTCCAGCGGCTGCGCGGCCACTTCGGAAACCCCGGCGAAGAACAAACCGAATCTCTTGATGAGGAGCCGGGACTACATGGCAAAATCTTCGAGGATGAAACGGAGACGTAGGAAGAACCGGCCACCAATGAAGATCCTCGGAACCCGGCATGACGGCGCTCGGAGCGGTCCGGCTTGGCCAGGACGTTTTACGTCAGGGCCGCGAAGCGGTAGGAGGCTATTTTCCGCGACACTGGCAAAAGCCAATCGGCGCAAGCTCCTAGATTGTCGGAACCTGGGCCGGCATATTGCCGGTCATTGGACTGGGGATCGCCAGTGCGGCCGGCCGGTCGCCCCTACACTGTGACCGTATTTGAGAAAGCGCGTACTCAGCAGGTTTTCGCCTCGACCCGGAAATGCTTGACAGCCGGAGCCGGCCTGCTCTAGTTTGTCTTCCGTTTTGACTTTATTGGAGCGTTTCACAAATATCCTGACCCCGGCCGTTTCCCTGTCGGGATCGGTATCAAGCGGAGTCGGCGCGTTGATCAATTTGAAGCCGCTCACGAAACGATCTTTTCGCAAGGCGCCCCCATGGCTATCCGGAGCAGGCCGAAGTGAAAAAATCCCGTTCCACGGTGCAAGGCACAGCGTATCAAGACAATCCCATCTTTGATTGGTTGGCGTTGGAACGGGCCCCTCGCGTGGGGCCTCTGACGATTGCTCGATTGATAAATGGATTCGGGAGTCCCCGGTCGGCACTCGAAGCAAGCCCGGACGAAATCCGGCGCCGCACCGGAATTGGAGAGAAGCTTGCGCGTGAGATAAGCGAATACCAAATCCCCGAACAGGCTATCATCCGTGACATGCGGCTCCTGGAGAGTCTCGGCGCTCGGATCACTACGCGCTGGGACCCTGCTTATCCTTCCTTGCTCAAGGAGATCTACGATCCCCCTGCCCTCTTGTTCGTCAGGGGAGAAATTCTTGCCGAGGACGGTCGGGCTGTGGCCATTGTGGGAACGCGCAATCCTACCCGGTACGGGCTGGACGTGGCCGAGTCGATTGCCGCGGATTTGGCTCGCAGCGGCATCACAATCGTGAGCGGTCTCGCCCGAGGCATCGACACGGCAGCCCACAGGGCTGCTCTCAAAGCGGGCGGCAGAAGCATCGGGGTTCAGGGCTGCGGCCTGGACATCCCGTATCCCAGAGAAAACAAGGGCTTGGTCGAAGAGCTGATCCAATCAGGCGCGGTGATAACGGAATTCCGGCCGGGTATTCCGCCTTTGCCGACAAATTTCTTCCGGAGAAACAGGGTCGTGTCCGGATTGTCCAAGGGCGTGGTTGTGGTTGAGGCAACAAGGAAGAGCGGATCCCTCATCACCGCGGAACACGCGGTGGACCAGAACCGTGATGTCTTCGCTGTGCCGGGGAACCTCATGAACATGCGCTCTCAAGGTCCCCACCACTTGATCAAGCAGGGCGCAGCTTTGGTGGAATCCGCAAACGATATTGCCGAAGCGTTGTTCAAGGCGCCCGAAAAGAAGCCCCAGCCCACGCTGTTTCCGGCTGTGGCGGAACGCGACGAGATGTCGGACACGGCCCGCGCCGTGCTCGAAGCGATCGACCCTGACCCGGTTGCCATCGACATCCTTTGCCAGTCTCTCACTATGGAGCCTGGGAAGCTTTCCGGAATCCTGCTCGAACTGGAACTCAAAGGCATGATTCGCCAGTTCCCCGGGAAGATGTTTGCCAGAGTACTGGGTTGAGAAGGCGCAGTGCGGTTGGTATGACGACCGAAACACGGTTTGGCGGCCCATTACGTATCCTTGATGGCATGAATACGGTGACGCATGAACCATTTGCGAGAATTTCCGGTAGTCGTTCCGGCGGACCCTGGATCGGGGTTCAGGGTAGGCTCCGGGGTGACGGTCGCGTGTTCGGTAGGCGCCTGCCTTGGTACGACAGGCGGCCCGCCTGTCGTTCGTTTGGGGCTTCGACCGCTCCGAATCACCGGCGAGCCGCCGGTGCTGCCAAAGCCGAGTCGCGCACGACGGGGCAATGGTAGCGACTGTACTTGGGAAGGAAAATACTCAATGGAGAAAACTCTGGTTGTTGTGGAATCCCCCGCCAAGGCAAAGACAATTAAGAAGTATCTGGGCGCCGGCTTTGACGTGAAGGCTTCGGTTGGGCACATCAAGGATCTGCCCAAGAGCGCGGCCAGAGACGATAAGGCTGCCAAACCGAAGGGCATGCGAAGCGGGGGAAAAGGCGAGTTGTTCCCTGTGTTGGGCGTGGATGTGGAAAACCGGTTCAGACCACAATATGTGACCATCCCGGGCAAAGAGAAGATAATTAAGGACCTGAGGGAAGCAGCCGGTAGGGCAAACCGGGTTCTGCTGGCCACTGACCCGGACCGGGAAGGTGAAGCCATAGCCTGGCACGTGAGCCAGGAACTGGGCAAGCCCCGCGAGTCCATCTATCGGGTATTGTTCAATGAGTTGACAGAAAGGACGATCAGGGAAGCCGTGGCCTCGCCCTCAAGACTTGACGAAAACAAGTACAACGCGCAACAGGCCAGGCGGATTCTTGACCGCATAGTTGGGTACCAGTTGAGCCCCCTTCTATGGGAGAAGGTACAGTCAGGTTTGAGTGCCGGCCGAGTCCAGTCCGTGGCGCTGCGGCTCATCGTGGACCGCCAAATCGCGATCGACACGTTTGTTCCGCAAGAATTCTGGAGCCTTACCGCGTCCTTGGCGACGTCCGTTCCCCCTCCCTTTGACGCGAAGCTCGTGCAAGTTGACGGGAAAAAAGCGGAAATACCGGACGCGGCCTCTGCCCAGGGACTTGTCCAAACAGCCCTGAAGCATCCGTTCATCGTGGACCAGGTCAAACGTCAGGAGCGGCTGCGCAAACCCATTCCGCCCTTTATCACTTCCACGTTGCAGCAGGACGCGTCCCGAAAGCTGAGAATGAACAGCAGTCGCACCATGCGTGTGGCCCAACAGTTATACGAAGGCCTTGAGCTGGGAAGCGAAGGCGCAGTTGGGCTCATCACTTATATGCGAACCGACTCGCCGCGCATCGCCCCGGAAGCCGTGAACGCAGTGCGCAAGCACATAAGGGAGAAGTACGGGGCAGCGTACCTCCCGGCCAAACCGAACTTCTACAAAGGGGGCAAAGCCGCTCAGGAGGCTCACGAATGCATTCGGCCCACCTCCATGGATTACCCTCCGGAGAAGGTGGCCCAGTTCCTGAGCAGAGACCAGCTTGCCGTGTACCGGCTGATATGGAATCGGTTCGTAGCCTGCCAGATGACCCCTGCCGTGTACGATCGCACCTCGGCGGACATACGCGCCGGCGGGCTTCTCTTCAGAGTCACGGGCTCAGTGCTCAAATTCGACGGGTTCCTGAAGGTTTACCAGCAGGATGAGCCCTCAGAAGGAGGAAACAGCGACAAGAACGATGTGGACCGGCAATTGCCGCCATTGAAAAAGGGCCTTGAACTCACCCTGAACCAGATCTCCCCGCGCCAACATTTCACACAACCGCCGGCGCAATTCAACGAGGCCTCGCTCATCAAAGAACTTGAGGAGCAGGGCATTGGGCGCCCGTCCACTTACGCGGACATCGTCACCACCATTCAGAAGAGAAAATATGTGGAATTGGAGGACAAGAACAAGCGGTTTCGTCCCACGATTCTCGGAAGGATCATAGCAGGTCTTCTCTTGGAAAGCTTTCCTCAATTGCTGGACACGCAATTCACCGCAAAAATGGAGTCCGAACTGGATCTTATCGAAGGCGGCAGCGCGTCGTGGACGGAGACCCTTGAGAGTTTCTACGGTCCTTTCAGTTCCGACCTGAAGACGGCCAAGGAAAAGATGAAGAACATCAGGAGAGAAGGCATCCCCACAGGCGAGCCTTGCCCGGATTGCGGCAGGGACCTGTACCTCCGTTCCGGCAGGTATGGCCTGTTCATGGGTTGTTCCGGGTACCCTGATTGCGGGTACACCCGCAACATAGAGAAGGACACAGGTCAGATCAAGGAACCTGTTCCCACAGACGAGATTTGCCCCGAATGCGGGGCCCCAATGGTCTTGCGAGACAGCCGCTCGGGCCCGTTTCTCTCATGCTCTCGTTATCCCGAGTGCAAGGCCGCCAGACCCCTTCCCACAGGAGTCACCTGCCCGAAGTGCGGGCTTGGGGAACTTGTTCAGCGTCGGTCGAGAAAAGGCAAGACCTTCTTCTCTTGCAGCCGTTATCCGGAGTGCGACCACGCCATGTGGAACAAACCCGTAGCTGAAAAGTGTCCCAATCAGGATTGTGACTCGACCGTCATGGAAGAGCGGGTCGACAGAACCGGCAAACCGTTTCTTCAGTGCCCAAAGTGCAAGAAAAGGCTGGAGCAGGTCAGCGAAGACCTGGCCGAGCACGGTTAATCCGACGCTTGGGCGCCTAGCGCGGGAGGAGCCGGCGGAATATCTCGAAGGCTGACGGCATCGAACGGATCAGCCACTTTGGGCTGCGCTTCGGGGCCTGTTTTGTCCGGGGGCCGGGCGAGTCTGTTCTGTATGAATGCCTCAGCGCTATCAATTGGATAACTAAGAATCTTTCCGAGCAGCCAGAAAACGTACATCTGCTCCCGAGGCGTGGGCCCGTTCGGGTCATCAACGTCGGCGGCGCGATTGCCCTGGGGGGAATATGCTGCGGCCTGGTAACTTGGCTTAACTTGAATGAGTTTTGCCTTGCCCGTCTCAACCTGGGCGAAACAGGAAAAGCAGCCAATTATCAAGATCATCGAAAGGGCGACAAACAATTTGGCCATGAAAACCACCTCAACCAATGGAATTTCCTGCCCCTCTATCACATCTGGCCAAGAATTCCAGTTCTTTTGTTAAGAATCCTGAGTCATTTTTCGGTTTGACAACGCGCAGCCAACAATGCACAATAGTAGCCTTCGGGGTAGTGGGTTGCATTACAGGTCCTTTTCTTGTCCGCTTGCTCAAAGTCACTGCCTTGTATGACGAGGTTCGTGGTAAGGGGTCGAGGGTGTGGAATGGGAGCGCGAAGTCTTTTATTGGTTATGGGAACATTCTTCCTTGCCGTGTTGCTGATCGGAGCATTTCAGCCCTACGCCGCTGCTCAACAGCCCATGGCTTTATCCGCTCCGTCTTTCCGCCTTCACGGACGGAGTCCCACTTCTTCGGTTGGTATGAACGGGACCGGATCGCTTGATCAATCCTTCGGTTCAGAGGCGTCTCTGACGAGGGGTTTATGGTATACTCCTCTTTTAAACACGGTTTTACAGCGAGCCGAAAACCCATACTACAGCGCCTCGGGTGTCAGCGCCGTGGGAATAGTGCCTTCCTGGCCCCTTTTCGGAGCCGGGTCCGCCACTTATATCACCGTTGACGACAAGAACGGAGGCGTGACTCATGAGGTAACGGCCCTTAGAGGCGGCCTGGGCCTCGGCGTCACGGTTTCGCCCAACGTGTCTTGGGCAGGCGGCGGATTCTATTCCGCAATGCACCTTCTCGACCATTGGTACACCTCATTTGCTTTCAAGACCAACGTCACTTGGTTAATCGGGGGCAGCGACGCCATATTGCTGTCCCTTGCGAGTCCTACAGCGATCTTCGATTATTCTGCCGTCAACAGCGTTTATGCCGGCGGGTCCGACAGACACGGCCTCCATGACTTTCGGGTGGGGCTCACGTATTTTCACCAGTTGTACAATAACGGGCCCGACTTCAGACTGGGGGGCTACTATTACTACACAGGAGCGTTCGACGGCTTCAGGGCGAAAGGATTCTCAACGAGTCTAGTCGCGCCGGACGGAACGTGGACTTTCATCTATGAACTCTGCAAATCCGACGGCATTGGCCTGACCCACACG
The DNA here is from genome assembly GCA_020722215.1 of Desulfomonile tiedjei. Classification (GTDB taxonomy): domain Bacteria; phylum Desulfobacterota; class Desulfomonilia; order Desulfomonilales; family Desulfomonilaceae; genus DYLG01. The sequence goes on along the minus strand of DYLG01000152.1, from coordinate 1,839 downwards.
TTTTCGGCCACCTTCATGGTCGGATTCGATCTCGGGCGATTGGCATTGGGACAAAGCCCTCTGACGGCGCCACCACGTGTGTTCATCCCCGAGAGAAACATGACTACGACCGGTCTGAGCGAGATGAATCCCTGCGGGCTGCTTATGGCCTGCATACTGGAGATGTTCGACCGGCTCCAAGCCCCCAAGTAACACCAGCTCTGTCGGAATCGTTGATATTCACCGGCTTGTAAGCTATACTCCGCTCCGTTCGGAGCCGCCTGGACCGAAGTGTTCGGGATCACCGGTTTCAGTGCTCAGAGATTGCTCAATCCGCGGGTTATCGTCATGGTGAAGAACGAATGGTTGGCCCCATGCGGTTTGTATTGCGGTGTATGCGGCGTCATGATTGCTCACCGCGACAACGACATGAAGTTCAAGGAACGGCTGAGCACCGTTTACGGGTGCAAGCCCGAGGAAATCGAGTGCGAGGGCTGTCTGTCGGATGCTCCCTTCAAGTTCTGCCGGGCCTGTTTCGTGAAGTCTTGTACCGCGCAGAAAGGCTACGAGGGATGTCATCAGTGTGACGAGTTCCCTTGTGATTTCATCGGCAATTTTCCATTTCCCGTGGGTAAGAAAGTCATTATGAGAGCCATCCCCACGCGGAGGGAGCTTGGTACTGAAAAATGGGTCGAAGAGGAGGAAAAACGCTACCACTGCCCGAATTGCGGGTACACCTTGTTCCGAGGCGCCAAACGGTGCAAAAATTGTCGGGAACCGGTCGACGCGGATTGATTGCTCAATATCAAGCGCAGCCCCGGAATGATAGGCAATTGAAATGATTAAGCAAACGATCTGCTGGGGCTTCATACTGCTGCCGGCCATGCTTGGATGGAGTCACTGTCTTGGTGCATCCAGGGCGGAGACTGAGAACCGCCTCAGGGAATGTGCCGGCGTTTTCCAGGGAATGATGCAGGCTCCGGACGGCGGGATTCCCAAGGATCTGCTGCGGCGATGCTCTGCCATAATCATTTTCCCTTCACTACTTAAGGCCGGCTTCGGCATAGGCGGACACTACGGACGGGGAGTGATCCTCAGGCGGGATCCCAGGACGGGCCGATGGGGCCCTCCGGCTTTTATCAATCTCATGGGCGGGAGCTTCGGGTGGCAGGTTGGAGTCCAGAGCACGGAGCTGGTGCTTCTGGTCATGAGCCAAACCAGCCTCCAGAGCCTTTTTCGCGACAAGCTCACCCTCGGCGGCGACGCGTCGGTCGCAGCAGGTCCATTGGGCCGCGACGCGTCTGCGGGCACCGATCTGGGCCTTTCTGCCGGCATGCTTTCCTATTCCAGGGCAAAAGGGATCTTCCTGGGAGTCTCCATCAAAGGGAGCATTATCGAGCCCGACTGGGAAGCAAACGAGGCCTATTACGGTTCGGATGCCTCGGTCATCGACATATTCTTTCATGGTAGAGGAAGGCTATCGCCGGCTGCCAAGGAGCTGATTCGTGTGCTGAACTCATACGGCAGATAACTCCTGGAGCCGAACAGGTCCGGGTAGCCCGGAGGTTATACGTCCGGGCCGCGAAGCGGCAAGAGGTTTCTTCCCCAGGGTCATGGGCCAAAATCAATTTGCCGAAGCATCCGGATGGGCCGGTCAGGCCTCTTCTTCCTTCGGAACCCGGACGCGGATTCGTGGGGCGTGCTCTGCCCGCCGACTGCGTCGGGCGCGGCCGGATTTGGTGGTGGCCGTCGGAAACGTTGAGGAGCTTGGTAGCCATTAACGAGAATAGATTAGGGCCTGTCAGGAAATAAACGATGCAAACGACAGCCGAACCGAGGGTAGGGGCAGACCTGCGTGTC
>DYLG01000151.1 GCA_020722215.1 Desulfomonile tiedjei | reverse complement strand
GCGCCGTAATGTCGGGCTACGTCAGCGTAGGCCTCGGAGTCGGTGGAGACCACGACCGCCGAGAAAATCTCGCTCTGCAGGGCAGCCGCGATGGTGTACGCTATCAAGGGATGACCCGCCAGAAGCCGCACGTTCTTGTCCGGCACGCGCTTGGAACCGGAACGGGCCGGAATGAGACCTATGACGCCGGGTTGCCGCTCCTGTGCCGTGCCGGTTGTCAAAGCGCCTCCGGGTCGATGTTGATGTACACGTCCTTCAGCTCCGAATAGATGTCCAGCGCTTCAGTGCCCGGTTCCCGGCTGCCGTTTCCCGATTGCTTGAGGCCTCCGAAAGGCATGTGCGGCTCGCTGCCGTATGTGCCTGCGTTTACCACCACCACGCCAGTCCGAACCTTTTGGCAAAACTGCGTTGCCCGGTGAATGCTTTTCGTGTGGATACAAGCTGTGAGGCCATAAGGTGAATCGTTTGCCATGGCGAGAGCTTCGGCAAAATCCTTGACTCGATACAGGCATGCAATGGGCCCGAAAAGCTCGGTAGTGGATATCTCCGCAGAGGGCGATGCGTTCTCGATCAGAGTGGGAGCCATATAGAACCCCTGAGCGTGATCGCGGTCGGTCATTCTTTCCCCGCCGATGAGGACGACTGCGCCTTGTTCTTGAGCTTTTCTAACGGTTCTTAGCATGTTTTCGAGCTGAGTCTCGTTGATTACAGGACCGAAATCGTCGTCATCTCCAGGGCCTACCTTGAGCTTGCTGCTCGCGGCCGTGAGCATGTCCCTGAACTTCTCATAGATGGAATCAAAGACCAGTATTCTGCCCGCGGATGCGCATCGCTGTCCGGCATTGCTGAATGCGGACAGCAGCACCCACTTGCACGCGTTGTCCAGGTCGGCATCGTCGCAAACCACGAGAGGATTCTTGCCTCCCAATTCCAGCGAGACCTTGGCAAGGCGTTTTCCCGCGACTTGTGCGATCTCTCTGCCCACCTCGGTTGAGCCGGTGAAACTGATCACGTCCACCTGGGGATGAGCTGCCAGCGGAGCGCCGGCTTCATCGCCGAACCCCTGGATAATGTTGAGCAAACCCGCCGGCAAACCGGCTTCGTGGGCTATTTGGCCGAAAATCCAAGCGGTTGCCGGAGTATCCTCCGCTGCCTTGAGTATTGCTGCGTTCCCGCAGATCAACGCTGGGAAGACCTTCCAGGCAACGTTGGCTATGGGGGTGTTCGCCGCGATGATAAGGCCTGCGATTCCGGCAGGTTGCCGGATGGTCATAGCGTACTTGTTGGGAACGCCGCTGGTTGTGGTGCGGCCGTAAAGCCTTTGTCCCTCGCCCGCAAAAAAAAGGCCCAGCGCTATTGCTCCGCCAGTTTCTCCGAGAGCTTCTTTGAAGGACTTGCCCGTCTCCAGGTGCACTATTCTTGCGACCTCTTCCTGTCGAGCCTTCAGGGCATTGCATACGGAGTAGAGGATTTCGCCTCTTCTGACGGGAGTGGTTTCCGCCCACTCGGGCTGCGCGGCCAGAGCGGCTTCCACCGCTCTGTTCACGTCTGCCTCCCGAGAACGGGCCACCCGGCATAGAAGCTTTCCGTCCGCTGGGTTGAACTTGTCGAAGGAATCGCCGGAAGCGGCCGGGACTTCCTTGCCGTCAATCCGGTTTGGAATCAGGTCCGGAATCGTCATGTCCGCCATGTTAATTCAACCAACCTCCGATGCGAAATATGGACCAGCACGCCCGGCCGGATAAGAATGGAGGAAATCCGCAGACACAGTGTTCCCCCGTTTTCGGAAACTCATCGGTAATGGTGATTACCAAGCGGTCCAGCCGCCGTCGATGATCATATTGGAGCCGGTCATGTAGGAGGACGCGTCCGAAACGAGGAATATGATCGCGCCGTTATATTCGTCTTCCCGGGCCATTCTCCCGAGCGGGACTTTTGCGCAGTAGCCTTGCAGGAACTTCTGGTCCTGGTTGTTGAACACGCCGCCGAAGGTGACAGTGTTGACCCGGACGTTCCGCCCCGCCCAGTACGTTGCCAGGTATCGGGTGAGGTTGAGAAGAGCGGATTTCGATACGGAATAGGCCACAGGCTTGTAGAATGTGGAACCGCCCTTGCGGCGATATTCGTAGATGCGCTGGTCCGGCGAGACAATGCCGTATATGGACGCGATATTGATGATTGAGCCCCGGCCCTCGGCAGCCATTTGTCCGCCCAGAACCTGACAGCAGAGGAACACGCCCTTTGCGTTGACCTCCATAACCCGGTCCCAGGAGTGCTCGGGGTAGGTCTCGAATAGTCCGTTTTCTTCAGCCGGCGCGTTGGGAGGGGAATCGAGAGCCGCATTGTTGATGAGTGCGTGGGGCACTCCCCAGATCTCGTTGACCTGATCGAGGGCCTTTTGGAGAGACCTGCGATTGGTCACGTCCGCGGAGATGATCAAAAGGTTTTCTTTAGGGAATTCGTCACTGAGCAGAGCAAGGGCTTCCAACTTGTCCGCATCAAGATCGAAGACCGCGACTCTGGCCCCTCGCGAGGCGAGAGCAGTGCAGAACTGCCGCCCGAGCTGTCCCAGGCCGCCGGTGACAACTACGATCTTTTCCTGAACACTAAAGATGTCCTGAGTCATTTGTCCGAATTTCTCTCCCGGCAGACGGACACTCGCTCGAACAGATCGCAAAGCTCACGGACAGCTCCATTGCCGCCTCTTGCACGGGTCCGGTATTTCGCATACGGGATAACGTCCGGATGGGCGTCGTTGACCACGATGGGCAGCCCGACGGCCTTCAAGCAATCCAAGTCATTGATATCATTGCCAACGAAGGCGGTCTGCGCCAGGGAAATCCCAAGTTCCGCGGCCACGCGCTCAAGCGCGTGGAGTTTGTCATGGCAGGATTGAATACACCGGATCTTCAGTTTGCGGCTTCTGGCGGTGACTACCGGATTGGTTTCCGTGGAGATGACCACCGTAGCGATGCCGGCGCTTTCAAGTTTGCGCAGTCCCAGGCCGTCGCCGCGAAAACAGCGAACCGCCTCGCTTCCGTCCTGCATCACATACACCATGTTGTCCGTGAAGACTCCGTCAAAATCGAAGGCAACGAGGCGGATGGATGGAATCAGCTCTTTCGGAAGAGGCGCGGAGTCGGGCAAGTCGGCCGGGTTCACTTTCTCGTATCCTTCAGGTCCTTGAAGTCAATGTTTTCTTCCTCCTGCAAATCCTTGAGGAGCGTCATTCCGAGGACTCTGTCCAGCTCATAGGGCGGCAGCCCGTCAGCCGGCGATCTTATGGCAATGTCCTCGCTGGTGAGAACATGGCCTGCGGGAAGGGCTCTTGCGGCCACTAGCTTCTTGGCCATCTTGTGAAGCGGCTTTTTCTCGAACGGCAGAGGCTGCTTGAGTCCGTCACCCATTGCCAGCCGCGCTCTTCTGAGATCCCGCACCAGTTTGGTCAGCCCTACCGGCTCCAGGGAGAAGGCATGATCCGTTCCTCTCATGGCTCGATTCAGGGTGAAATGCTTCTCGATGACTGCGGCGCCCATAATGTAGCTCACCAGCGCCATCGCGATGCCGCTTTGGTGGTCTGACAGGCCCACGAGAATATTCGGGAACATTTGCTTGTACGTCTCGATTACCCTGAGATTCAGGTCCGCCGGGTCAGCCGGGTAGCTCGCGGTGCACTGCAAAATGCAAAGCTGCGGATTGATGGGCATGATCGTATCGTATGCACGGCGCACATCATCAATGGCGCCTCCGCCAGTGCTGAGGAACATGGGCTTGCCGATCTCGGCCACATATTTTAGCAACGGGGTGTTGGTGAGATCCCCTGATGCGATCTTGAACGCGGGCATGTCGAGCTTTGCGAGAAAGTCTGCACTGTTGAAATCGAATGCCGTCGCGAAAAAGGTGAGGCCGATCTCCTTGGCGTACGCTTTCAGTTCCCGGTACTCGTACTCGCCGAATTCTAGAGCTTCTCTATGCTGCCCGTATGTAGCCCCGAAGCTGTTCTCGTTGTCGTAGGGCTGATTGTACATGGCCTTTGTGAACAGTGTCTTGTTGTCCCTCTTCTGGAGCTTCACCGCATTGGCGCCGCATGTCTTGGCGGTCCGGAACAGCTCCTTGGCAGTCTCCAGTTTTCCCTGGTGGTTATGTCCAACCTCGGCAATCACGTAGCAATCTCCGTCATGATCAATTACGGTGCCGTTAACGATGAACCTGGCCATTGGTTGCAGACCTCCTTCCGCTTATGGTACCCGGTTCGCCAAGGATACCGGTCCCAGGTTATCATTTCTGAAAGTGCCGGTGCCCAGATCACGCAGAACGGGATGGGCAGCCAGCTCCTCCAAGTGTCCAAATTCGCAGCTATGCGTTTGCCCTGGCGCTTCGACGGCTTTCCGTCAAGGAAACCAGCCCGAGAACTAGAAGTGAAATCACGGAAATCGCGCCACCTACCCAAAACGCGGTAGGCGAGTAGTAAAGGCGGACTTCGTGCGTCCCGGCTTTTAAAGCCACCGCCCTGAAGGACGCGAACGCCCGCATCACGTCCGTCCTCCGGCCGTCAACCGTCGCTCGCCAACCCTTGTCGTAGTATTCAGGCAAGAACAGCACGCCGTCTTGATTGGAAGTCGTCTTGAGCAGAATCTCGTCATCGCAATACTTCAGGATTTGAACATTCCATTGCATAGGGCAGGAGTCCTTGCCGCGGGTGATCTCGGGGTGGGAGGAGGTAAAGATCTTTTCCAACGGCATCCATCCCGGGCTGCGCATTCTCGCCAAGGTCTCTTCCACACGAGGTATGACCTCCCAGGTGTCGTAAATCCTAAGCGAATTCACCCAATTTCGGTCGCGCCACAGTGTCGCCTTGCGTTCGGTTTGAACCAGTTCCCAGTTTTCCGGCATGGCCAATCCCACGGGTTGAAGAGTGTATTTGATGTTGACCAGTCGGGAAACGTTCATATTCCACTCTGTTGGGGAACGTTCCACAACCCAGTGGGGACGCAGGGCTGTGATCCTGTCGCCGTAAAGCGATTCGAGCATCCACCTGTGCTCGTTGCTGAAATAATAGCCGAAACCGTTTAACTTGCGTACATCCGCCATTCCCACAGGCTGTCCTCCAACCCCAGCGGCGTTCCACACACGATAATAGGAGCGGTCCTCCGCCAATGTCCGACTTATCTGTTGATACCGCTGCTTATTCTTGAACCCGTGAAAGTACTTCGGAGGCCTGATGCAAACAACCTGGACAGCACACAGCACAACAAGAAATGCTATGACGTACCTCCGGTCAGTAAAAGCCGTGTATGGGACGAGCAGCAATAACAGTACCAGGATCAAGGCCACATTTGTCCTTGACATGCCGGAAGCTGCCAGATGGTGGAACTGCCAGGCAGCACGAGCGCTGAACTCGGACCATCCGAAATGAAGAATTGCCAGCAACAGCAATAATGCGATCAATCCGCAGACCGCGACCAACGGAACCCAATATTCCTTCCAAGCGGGCTTGCCTCGGTGGTCAATCGCGTCAAAGCCGAATCCGCATAGAAAAGCTACCGAAAAAACGAATAGATAAATGAACGCACTCTGCTGGCGGACCTGGTTGAGCACCGGGGTCTGTGCTATAGCCTTAACTGCCAATTTGAACGGATACATTCCCCCCAGAAGGAAAATAAGCGAAAAGACGCAAAGCACCCAAAATATCACGGTGGCCGAAGCGGCCTTTGATTTGGCAAAAACGAGAAATACGAGCAATGGAACAGCCAGAGTGGACACAAATAGGACCGGGCGCGGTATCCCCTTGTGATCCAGCCGATAAAGAGGGAACAAGGCGTTTAGCACGGTCAAGGGATCAGAGCCGTTCAACAAGCCGCGAGGTGGGAAGCGGACCAAATTCGAGGTCAGGGCGTCCGCAAGGGGGAGTATGAAAACAGCGAATACAGCCACACCGAAGAGGGAAATTATGCACAGATGTTTTGCGGTAATCAGGCAAGCTCCCGGCAGGGTGTTCTTGCCTTTGTTGACAAACAAAGCCGTTACGGCAAGTGCCGGAACCAAGATGACCAGAATGTAGTACCCGGCGTACGCGAGGACGAACCCGAAGAACACTCCAGTCCAGAGAAGCATTGACAGCCTCTTGCCTCTGGCATAAGCCAGGTAACACGCCAATGCCATGTTCGTCGCGGCATGAGCGTACAGCGCGCCGATGCGCCCCAGATAAGCCCAGACCGAGACGTACATGGACCCCGTCATTATGAGTGCTGCGCATATAGACCCATAATGGGAGATCCCAACTTGCCGCGCGAGCAAGTATGTGGTAAGTGCCACAAGAAACAGCAGGAAGAGAATGAAAATATTCAGAAACAGATTGAAATATCGTGAATCGTAATCAAATAGCCAGCCAAGTGACGTGTGATACTCCGGGTCCGCCAAAATGGGATAACCGCCTAAAAGGTGAGGGTTCCACAGAGGGAAAATGCTGTCCGACTTATCGGCAGCTTCCACATAGGCTATCAAGCGTGTACCGTCACCACCGGGGCCGCATCGATTGGTGAGCAACGGGGCGTAGTAGAGCGACAGCCCTACCAACAAGATCACACAGGCAGCGAGGAGTTGTTTGCGATTACAGTCAGCCATTCATACTTACTCCTTTCACACCCCGGCAGAGCCCGAGGTTACCCCTCATTATTGATTGGGGCCAACCCAGCCAATCCTAGACGGCTGGAGCATATCCTTTCGGGGGGCAACTCGGATATCAGCCGCTATCTTGAGGTCAAACAGATTCCGATATTGCACTTGAGTCGATCGGACAGGCGCGCTTCAGCCGTGCTACTCCCTACCGGATCGTCGTCGCCATGCACGTCTGCCTTGCCTGGAAACGGAGACTCGAACAATCCGCCGCGGTCTGGAACCCTGGAGGAAGCCAACCCGCACTTCCGTCAAGGAGCACTGATTTGCGCTTTCTAATCCGTGGAGATGGATAAAGAGTGGTGCTTCATGTTCAAGGACAGACTGCCGTCACAGTCAGGCCAGCGCGTTGTGATGCCCCCAATCCGGCCCCTCTGCGGGCTCCCTCGCCGCGCGTTAGTCAAAGGCGCTCGCCAAGACTGATCGTGGCGCGGTTATGATGGCCGAAGCTGTTGTTTCCCGAAAAAAACTGACCGGTTCCCATGGTAGTCCCAGCAAGGCCGCCGGCACCGTTTTCCGAGGTGTCCGCCTCAAACCGGCTTGTTTCCGCCGAGATAGAATCGCTCCAAAGCACGTGCCACCGTCTCAACTTCCTCAAAGGTCATTTCGTAGTACATCGGCAGACGCAACACCCGATCACTCAACTCCTCGGTCACTCTCATGCTTCCAGCCGTACGTCCCAGTTTTCTGCCGGCCGGTGAAGAATGAAGCGGTATGTAGTGAAAGACCGCCGAGATGCCATTATTAGCCAAGTAGCTAATCAGATTGGTCCTTTCGTGCAGGGATCGAGTGATGATGTAGAACATGTGTCCGTTACACACGCCGTGCTCGCCAAAGAACGGCATTGCAAACCACCCGCGATCTGCGAGCGGCGAGAGCAACTCAGTATACTTGCCGATCAGGTTGCGACGAGCTTCACCAATTTTCTCCGCGTGCTCCAGTTGGGCGTAAAGAAAAGCGGCAATCAATTCGCCAGGAAGAAAAGACGATCCTGTGCTCACCCACGTGTACTTGTCCACATCGCCTCTGAAAAACGCACCCCGGTTGGTCCCCTTCTCACGGATTATCTCGGCCTTTTCCAGGAAGTGCTCGGAGTTGAGAAGAAGAGCGCCCCCTTCCCCGCTTATAATGTTCTTGGTTTCATGAAAACTCAAGCACCCGAAGTCCCCGAGAGTGCCTAGATACCTGCCCTTGTAAGTTGACAGGAATGCTTGGGCCGCGTCTTCCGCAACCCACAGGTGATGTTCCTTTGCAACATCGATGATTTCATCCATAGCACATGCCGTCCCTGCGTAATGAACGACAACTATGCCCTTGGTTCTTGGCGTGATCGCGCTGCGTATAAGTTTTTCATCAATATTCAAGCTGTCCGAAGTTATATCGACGAACACCGGGACAGCCCCTCGCAGTGCAAATGCGTTCGCTGTTGAAACAAAGGTGAAGGAAGGCATGATGACCTCATCGCCCGGTTTCAGGTCGCAAAGGATGGCCACCATTTCCAGCGCTGCGGTGCAGGAGTGCGTAAGCAATGCCCTGGAACAGCCCGTGATTTGTTCGAGCCATTTCTCGCACAGCTTTGTGAAAGGGCCGTTGCCGGCAAGGTGTCGGTTGTTCATCACGGCTTCGGCCATGTAGTACAGTTCCTTCCCTACAATAAACGGTTTATTGAATGGGATTCTGAACTGAGGTTCCTTCATGTTCGCTTCCAGTGCCAGTGGTAGGTCAGCCTATTTGGTGCATTCCAGAATGATATGTGTATAAGGTATCCGCAGCAAATCCCGCCGGATCGTTACGTTTACCGTCCCAAATACCTTTGAAGCGAGATCGAGATAGCCGTTTCTTGTACGCACATGCCGGCCTCGATCCTTCGACAGCACAAAACGCTCCACGCGTGATTGGTCGTGGCAATAGACCCCATCCAAGGTGACTAACCTACCGCCCGGCTTGAGAACCACGCCGGCGAGCTGGAACAATTCTGTCGCCTCGTGATCATTGAGGTGATGCACAACTCCGAGTGCCAATGCGATATCAAATTGAGCCATGTTTGGAAGAGCGTTCATGCTAATGTATTTGCAGAGGAAACTGCCGCGGTTACCGAAGCGTCTCTGCGCAGCCCGGATATAGGCGTAGTTCATGTCGAATCCTGTGTATTCGGCTCCTGGTGGAAGAAAATCCAGGATATCGGCCGGGCCGCAACCTATGTCGAGGATACGGTCTCATTGCTTGGCCCTTACGTACTCGTCGACAAAGTGGCGCCGCGCGTAACGAGAGCCGGTCACGAACCGGCCAAAAAACCGGAACATGAACGGGCAATTCAAAATTGACCTTAATCCGAGGGAGTCCCGCACTTGTTTGCTCCGCCGTCCCAGGGGACCATGTCACAATGCTTTGGAAAGGTCATTTCGCCAGCTTGCAGCCTATCGCCAGTAATGAACCGCCCACAGGAAAGGAGAAGCCGGCCTGAATAAGCAAGCGCTCCATATCCATCGTCTTCTCCAAGAGATAATTGGTAATCCAGCCTATCTTGAACTCCGCCAACGGATCGAACTCTGCAGCAACGGATCCACGCTTCATCCTCGACAAGAACATGAGCGGCAACAGGAAAGTAACGAAGGATGTGACCTGGACGATTTGGAACCCTGCTCGTTCGATTTTCCCAACAAGACCTTTTCTGGTGTACCTCCGTTTATGAAAACTATAATCATCCGTGCGGCTCCAGAGAAAAGGATGCTGCGGCACGGTGACCATGATTCCGCCGCCGGGCCTGACAGCCCTCTGGATTTGGGCGAGCACCGCCTCATCCTCCTCGACATGCTCCAACACATCAAACGCACCGATCACATCGAACTCTTCTTCAAACGGGATAGCCCGGGCATCCATTTGAAAGAGAGTAACGTCAGGCAGTCGAGCCCGGGCATATGCCAACCCTTCGACGAAGACATCGGCGCCGAAAAGTCGTACACCTGGAAACGCACGGCGTACTGCCTTCAAGACATAGCCCGTTCCGCATCCAATTTCCAGAAAAGTCTCAGGCCTTGCTAGATGGCATTGAAAAGCCCAGATGAGTAATCTGTTGCGCGACCTGAACCAGAAGTTCCCCTCCTCTGCCTCAACGAGGCCTTGAAAAAAATCTGCTGAGAATCCTTT
>DYLG01000150.1 GCA_020722215.1 Desulfomonile tiedjei | reverse complement strand
CTCTCGAAATGTCGGCCCTTTGCCGCCTTCGGCGGCAGGGGGCCGGCGCCACCAAGAGAGATTTAACCACCAAGGCGCCAAGACACCAGGAATCATAAGGGTCATTTCTTCTTGGTGTCTTGGTGGTTGGCTTTGGTTGCAACCGGAGGCTGCGTCCTGCAAGAAGGGGCCTCCCTGGCCCCCTCCACCAAGAACTCCCGAAATGTCGGCCCCGCCAACACCGGCGGGCCGCGTCGGATTGGCAGCAGCACAGGCCGCCGGCCTTCGGTGTGTCGCAGGCGAACCCACCACGTGAATTCGCAGCGAGCCGCCTGCGCTACCAAGACGGATCCGAACACGAAGACACACCAAGAAATCCCAATAATGTATTCTTCTTGGTGGCTCCGTTTCTCTTTTTCCTTGTGTCTTCACGGTGAAGATTCTTTGTTGTATTCGCTCTTTTTGTCTCGCTTTCCGATATCACTCCTTCGACAGCCAATTGTTATTGCGTCACCCGCCGCGGGCAAGCATTAATGGTCTTGACCATTTGCGGGGAGAAACGGTATCATCAGTTCATTGTGGACAATCAATAAGAAAAGATCATCCGGACATGTGCTCCATGGCCGCCTCGATCGGACGCGGTTCGATGTTCCGTGGGGAACCCAAAGGCCAGGAGGTACTGGGCATGGGAAGACGACAGATAGACGCGCAACAAGCAGTCCGCGATATTGTCTCCGGGATGGACGATACTGCTCTTATGGAGAAGTATCGGCTTTCCGCGAGAGGTCTTCAGAGTCTTCTCGGGAAACTCGTAGCGGCAGGTGTGATCCAGCAGTCCGACATTGACCGGCGGGCCGGGGGCGAATCGAGCGCGGAAGCCATAGGGGATGAAGGTGGCCGCGCAAAGCCTCCCGGAGGGGTCGGGAAACCGGGTACGCCTGCGCCTGATGCAGCGAAGGCGGTGATAAAGGCCCAGAAGGTGGTAAATGAGATCAGGGCCGGGCGCACCGACGCGGAATTCATGAAAAAGTACCACCTTTCTGCCAAAGGCCTGCAAACCCTGTTTGACAAGCTAGTGGCAAAAGGATTGATCGACCGCAAGGAAATTGAAAAACGGGTCTCCGCCTTGTATGCGACGGTGGATATTCGCGGTCTGCGCGAGGAATTCAAACGAGATCCGGCATCGGCCGGCCCTCAAGTCCGACCGGAGGAAGCGCAGCGCTGTCCCAACTGCGGCAAGATCAACACCATGGTGGGAGGAGAATGCCTTTCCTGTGGGTTCACCGCAGAGAAACTGGCAAAGCGCATGGCGAGGCAGGCAATGGAAGAGAGGGCTGCCGGAGCCGTGTGGATCTGTCCGGCATGCGAGACGCCCCAGGACGAAGAGCACGAGGTTTGCCCTCGTTGCGGTGTTCGGGTTTCTCAGTTCATGGAACGACAGTCCAGGGATCGCCAAGCCCCACGGAGAGACCAACGTCAAACTCGAGAGGAACAGATTCCGAAAGGGATGGAAAAGACGGGTGGCTACCAAATCAGTTCAATGACCAAGCTGTATGTGGTTCTGGCATTCGTTATTCTGTTGCTGGTCTTGGTCGCGGTGTATTTCTTGTTGGGCCTTTCCAAGAAGAGGGGAAACGCAATCAACCCGCAATCGAGCATTGCGGCAATCTTCCAGCGGACCCCTGTATCGTCGGGTTCAGGAATCCTCCCGTGCCGCGGGGAGGCTGATGTCTTGCACTTACCCCTGACACGGTATGCTGCGACAGACCTTTTCCGGGCCGTTTCTTACGAGATCAGGCCGACTGATCAGGCAGGAGAGACGAGCGGGAATGGCTAAGGCCAGAATCAACCCGAGAGAGGCTGCCAAGCTGATTTGTGACGGATTCAGCGATGCTGATATCATGAGCTTGTACAATCTGTCTTCCGCGGGCCTTCAAAGCCTCCTAAGAAAGTTGTTGGAAGCCGGCTTCATAACTCAGACGGATATTGACCGGAGGTCGGCCGGGACGGACAAGACTGTTGAGCTGAACACCTATCGCATGAGACATGGGGCTTTTCGCTCAAAAGCCAAGTCAGCGGAACCGCAAAGGAAAAAGGCCCGAATCAGCGCGAGGGAAGCGGCGAGGTGTATTCGTTCGGGAATGAGCGACGCTGAGTTGATGAAGAAGTATAATCTGTCCGGTCAGGGCTTGCAGAGCCTGTTCGATAAGCTGATTAGTCACGGCCTCATTGACCGGCACTCAACTGAACAGAGGGCGGAGGATTTTGAAGCCACGGTGGATTTGAGCGATTTCGAGGTCCAGCACGCAGGCGGATCGCGAACTCAAGGATTCCTGGCTGCAGACGGCACGTATGTCCACGTGGATCCGGAAGCGGTGGCGGACGCTATCGACAAGGGATTGGGCGACTCTGAGATCCTGGAAAAATTCAATCTTGCCGTCGACGGGCTTATCGCGGTTTTCAACGAACTGCTCGACTCGGGCATGATAACTTATTCCACGTTGGACGAGCGGGTGCATTGGTCCGAGAGAAAGGCCGAAGTGGAGACCTTCGTCTGCCCCGCGTGCGGTATGCCTCAGTTCTTCCAGTTCGAGGTCTGTCCGCAATGCGGGGTCATTGTGTCCAAGTATCCCGTGGATGAACTGACCAAGAGAAGGAAACCCCGCAAGGATGAGGTTTGGGTCATCGAAATGGGGGCCATCAAGTTTCAGCTCAAATCCAACGGAAGATCCATGCGTATTGAAGGGTTCAAAGAAAAGGACCTGAAATACATGGTGTCTACCGTCAAGAACGTGTTGCTGGCCAAACAAAGGGAGCTTGATCAACAAGGTAGGGCCGCGGGCTCGTATTTCTGGGTCCAGAGAATGGGAAGCCTGGGAGAGCGCATGCGCATAAGAAAGGACAAGACCTACCGAGAGAATTACATGCCCATAGGGAGATTCACGGTCATTGCCGAGTCCAGCGGCAAGGCGCTGCGCATCGAAGGGCTTAATGAGGAGCTTCAGAAACAGGTTCTAAGAAGCGTCCAGACCAAGCTCCAGGAAAGAGAATGAGGCGGCCGCCCAAGTTTGCAGCGCCAATGGATCACTGCGGACGGGTGCGGAGACGAAGGGCGAATACAAGATTCGCCTCTGCCCGAGTGGTCTACGTGTTACATGAACACTGATGGCGGGGCGTTTGGTAGGGGCGCACCTATGCGAGGGCCCTTCAGCGGTTCGTGCATAGCAAGAAGGGTGACCGCCGGTCGCCCCTACAATTGGTGACACCGGCCTTGGTGGCGCCGGCTTCCGTGCCGGCGATTATTTGATGGCCCGGCAGGGACGCCGGGCCCTACCGATCGTCAGGATGGGGGACCCTGATTGGTGGAGGGTTTGTAACCCCCCCTCGGTCGGACCACACGAAAACAAGCGGGCTTGAAACCCGCCCCCACCGACCAATGGGAGATTTATTTCGGCAACGACTATACTCCTTTTTTCTTCCGAGGCAGTATCACTCATCTTCCGAGGCATCATCGATCTCGTCTTCTGAAGGATCGTAGTCCTCATCTTCCCAATCTTCGGTCTCTTCCCGGTCATCCTCGTCCTCAATCTCGTCCTCGTCGGGGTCGTATTCGGCATCGTCGTCGTCAGGTCCCCAATATTCGTCTTCATCAGAGTCGCCTACGTCATCATCGGCCGGGTCGTAGTCATCCTCTTCCCAGTTCCGCGCATCGGGTGAGTCCGAACCGCCCGCGGCAACGGGAGAAAACCGGCCTCTTGAATACACATTTTGCATCGAGACCAACTCCTAGTCGCCTAGTGTAAGCTGTGGAATCAGCTTCCGCAGCTCCTGCAATCCTCCGTCGGAAATATTCGTTATCTCGAATCCGGCCACCACTGCCTGTATTTCGGGATCTGACCTCACCCATCGGCACTCGGCCTCAAAGACGAACGGGTAAACATCCGCAAAGTCATCCGCCTGAATGAGAAGGCTTTTTCTGTCTCCAACCAAAGCGTTCAGCCCCAGGACCTGCAAACCTCTCTCTGTGATGTCCATAATCTGACCGTCGGTTGTGATGTCATCGATGTCGTAGACGGGCAAGGTCACCACAGGGTAGTTCCTGCTCATTGCTCTGGCCTTTTCCACTTCCACCGTATCCGCGGCAACTACAGGAATGCGGCCTTCGAGTTCCTCTTCGAGGATAATGTGGGCAGCCAGAAGCTTCTTGAAAACGCTTGCAAGCCCTCTGGGAGAAAGGCCGTACTTGTGCATCAAGTCGTTGTTCGTCATTCCCTTCCGGGTATCAAAGATGACTTCCCTAGCGCTGATCTTTCGCTTCTCGGTCATTTCACGCCCCGTTTGAGGACCGATGCAGACTTTGCGCGCACACTGCTCGTGCCGCAGGACCCGCCTTCTCACCGAAGGCGGGAAATACTTCTCGCAAATTACATTGGAACTCGCCCTTCTAATCTATTCGATCGCCAATGGCCTGTCAACACGGGTGGCGGCTCGGCGCCAACTGAAAATGTCGGCCGATAAGAAAAAGTGTTGTCCAAAAGATTGACAGGTGTATAATAGTAGGGAGTGGAGTGGCAATTATTGTGGCATCTTGCCAAGATGCTTCTGTCAGCCGGTTGTGCTTCCGACTCGACGGTTGGCTTTGCTCATGAGACCTCGGCGCAAGGAATTGCCCGCGAGGCAGAAAGAAATAATCTCGTGAGGAGGGCTGGATCATATCAGGAACAAGGTGGGGCTCCGTCAGCCTCCAATGCATCGTTGACGGAGGCGGAGGATTTCCCGATTAAGGTTGTTTCTCCAAGACGGCCGGGGGGAGGCTGTGCAAGTCACCGCAGCAGTCCACTGATAGCGGGAGGCCGGAGTTGCCTGTGAGAGCGGCCTTGCTGGACAAGAAAACGCCGCCGCCGGGTCCCGATCCCCGCACCTCCTGCTGTCCGCGGACACGCAAAGGAGGGTCTTATGGAGTTTGTGGAGCAGATCAAGAGCATGACTCGAGAGCAGGTTGCCAGGATGATGGTTGAGCTGGTAACTCATGTTTCACCTGAAACTTTCCTGAAGCTGGTCTGGCTTGCGTCCCGCCTCGTTGAGGGTGAGCGGGCAAATGCTGCCATATCGGCGGTCCAGGAAAGCCTGATGCAAGGGGACAACGGCCAGGCAGCTCGAATGTTCAGGAGAGTAATGACCGAACTGTCACCCCATTGCCTGAAGACCGTGGCTAAGGCTCTTTTCATCAACGGCCTGCTGCGAAGTTCGGAACTCAGAGCCGGATTCGAGAAAAAGCAGGGGTTTGCCCCTCCTTTTACCATCTTGATAAGCCCTACGATGCAGTGCAATCTCAGATGCACGGGATGCTACTCGGGACGATACACCCGCCAAAAGGGATTGTCTTACGAGCTCATGCACAGAATCCTCGGTGAAGCTCGAGACATGGGAATCATGTTCATCGTGTTCAGCGGCGGGGAACCCCTGATGCGTAAAGATGACCTGTTCAAGCTTGCCGCGCACTACAATGATATGTACTTCATGTTCTACAGCAACGGAACACTCATCGACGATGCCGTTGCAGATGAACTCTGCAGGCTCGGAAACGCCGGGGCCATCATGAGCCTGGAAGGCTTTGAGGAAGCCACGGACGGCCGTCGGGGCAAAGGCGTCTTCAAGGCCGTCATGGATGCCATGGACAGGCTCAAGGCCAGAGGCGTGCCGTTCGGAACATCGCTGACCGTAACAAGCAAGAACGTGGAAGACCTTACCAGTGATGAGTTCTTCGGTCACCTTTACGACAAAGGTGTGATGATAGTATGGCTGTTTCTTTTCATGCCGGTCGGAAAAGACCCGGACGTTTCCCTCATGCCTTCCCCGGAACAACGGGACTACCTGCGCAGGCGCGGGAGTGCCTTAAGGGCGAAATATCCCATTTTCATCGCCGACTTCTGGAATGACGCCCCATCCGTCGGAGGATGCATTGCCGGCGGCAGGAATTACATTCACATCAACGCCAACGGCGATGTAGAGCCGTGCGTCTTCACTCACGTCGCGGTGGACAAAATAGTGGACAAGAGCTTGACAGATGTCCTCAACAGCGAGTTCTTCAGATCCATCAGGTCCAAGCAGCCTTATTCGGAGAATCTTCTCACTCCGTGCATGATAATTGACAATCCTCACATTTTCCGGGATGTTGTTCGTACGTGCTGCGCGTATCCAACGCACGAGGGGGCCGAAGACGTTCTGGTTAAGATCAAGGACGATCTTGATGAATACGGCAGAAAGATCAGGGCCCTGTACGATCCCATCTGGGATGAAATGAAGGCGGAATACGGATACGGCGCCCCTTCCGAGTCCCCGCCGGCGGTCTCACGCACCGCAGCCCGGCCCGGATGACCCTACGCGGTGACGCTGAAGAAATTGGCATCGTTCAGGCGGCCCCCTGGATCGGAGTCCGTCCCGGACCGGGATCCAGGGCAGGCGCTGGAATGCGGGCTTTTCAGCCCGCTGATCTTTTCGGCGCCGGATGTGGCGGGTTGGAAGGCCTGCACCATATGACTTAACAGTCTTCAACGAACACTAAGAGCGCTTCGGAACTTGCCAAACGAACCTCGATCCGACCAACCTCCGCTCTTTTGTGGAACTTCGCGCTAATCGCAAC
The DNA here is from genome assembly GCA_020722215.1 of Desulfomonile tiedjei. GTDB lineage: Bacteria > Desulfobacterota > Desulfomonilia > Desulfomonilales > Desulfomonilaceae > DYLG01. Next base: position 3,221 of record DYLG01000150.1, on the reverse strand, counting down.
GTATGCATTTCGCAATGCGCTTCTCATGACTGCTATCATGGAACCCCTGACAACGCCGGGTGTCCCTACGGTCAGTCCGGCCCGAAGCTCACCAGCAACCGCTTGTGCAAGCTATGCGGCCTATGTGTGAAGAACCGTCCTCATGGGGCCATGAGGCTCAACCTCAGGCTTCCGGGCAGGGAAATCTGGGAGAACCGCCATTACAACGCCGGGACAGCGTTCCTGGTGATCGGCATGATCAGCGGGCTCTTCAGCGAGATGGTGAGCAAGGACCCGGCCTACGAGAATCTGACCCGAATAGACGGTGTGTCTCCTCTCATCAGCATCTCATTGGCTTTGCTTGTAACGCTGGCCTCAGCCAACCTTATGGTCCTGCCGGCGGCCGAGGTATCCCGAAGAATCACCAAACAGGAGCTGGTGGAAAACTATACCCGCAATGGCGTGGCCCTTCTTCCGCCGGCTCTATTGGCCTTCATGGCATTCCACGTCTTTTATCTGGTAAACCTCGGGGTGCAGTTGCCGATTCTACTCAGTGAGACTTTCGATTTGGAAGTGTTCCGGCGGCTTATAATAACTCCCTCGCCTGAGTGGCCTCGCCTCATTCAACAGATACTTATTTGGACAGGTCTGGCCTGGAGTCTCATGGCGATCCATAGGCTGGGCCGGTCAAACTCCACCCCTTCCTCAAGCGTGTTGCTCGGTTGTATGCCGCATGCCGGAGCGGCTTTGATTTTCGCGATTCTCCTGTCTGCCGGCATGAAAAGTGACTTCTACGGGTAGGCCTCGCTTTGGCCCAGTCACGAAATAAACTATGCAATCGGCTGCGGAACCGAGGGTAGGGGCAGACCTGCATGTCTGCCCTACCATGAATGCCAACCTTATTTCCTGACAATCCCTTAGCGGCGGGCGCAGTCCTCACACCACCACAGCGGATCATGGCACACCGCGGTAAGCCTGCGAAACAACCGGAACTCTTCCGCAGCGATTGCCAGCTCAGTGGGAAGAAAGTCTGCATCCCCGGGCCCCCACCCAGGCGGAGGGGAACGATACCGCTCCATATGCTGCTGGTGAGCAACTGCTCTTTCCATCAGTTCAGTGCACGGGCAGAAAGGACCGTAGATCCTTCGGGCATCAACAATGAGGGTAACGAGAGATTGCCTGTACAGCGCGGCCCTCTCATTGGGCGCAGCGTCATGACTGAAGGCTATCCGGTCGTTCCTTATCAGATAGTCCGCGACCGCCTGGCAGATCGGACTCTCAGCACAGGCGCAAGAATCGGCCGAGATGAGACCGATGAGCCGGATCCAGAGCCATGCCAACATCGTAAGGCGAGAGTTCACCACAAACGGAATGCTGCGATCGACCCCCGGGGGTCACTCTTCCAGGACTCGCTTGATCTCGAGAAACCTGAGCAGGCCGGTCTTGGTTATCATTCCCACCATCCTGCCCGCCTGCATAACCAACAGACGGCCGATTCCCACTATGCTCATCTTTCTGAGTGCATCCACCAGGGAGGCCCTCGGCTCGATCTCGACCTCTTCGCTCAGGGGAATCATTACATCGGCGACCGTCTTGGTTTTCCTGTCTTCCTCGGGCACGCCCTTAATCTGAGCGAGGGAAATCAATCCCACGGCCTCCCCCTGGCGCACTACAGGGAATCCTCCGTGGCCGTATTTGAGAAAGTAATCGTGAACCAGTCGATCCAAGGTCAGTTCGGGCGGCGCCGCCACCACGTCGTGCACCATGACTTCCTCCACTCGAACCCCGCCGAGGGACTGTTTCACTATGACTTCCTCGTATCCGCTTGCAGCGACTGCACGGAGGAACATGCCGATCAGGATAAGCCACAAACCGCCGATGAGATGCCCCATGAAGATCTGGTATCCGCCGAGAATCATGAGGGCCCAGGCAAAACCCTTGCCCACGTCCGAAGCCCATTTGGTCGCCGACGCTAAGGAGCCTGTCTTCCACCACACGAGCGCTCGCAGGATACGCCCCCCGTCGAGCGGATACCCCGGTACAAGATTGAATACTGCCAGGGCCACGTTTATCCAACTGAGATACTGGAAGACACCGATTATCAATTTCGGGGCCTTGATGTGCTCCAGGCCGAACATGATCACCCAGAAGATCGCGGCCAACACGAAGCTCGCCAGAGGACCGGCAGTGGCGATCTTCAACTCCATCCGGGGATCATCGGGCTCCTTGGAGAGCTGGGCAACGCCGCCGAAGATGAACAGAGTGATCTCAGGTATCAGGAGACCGCATCTTACCGCGGTGAGCGAATGAGAAAGCTCGTGAATGACTATGCTGGCAAAAAACAGCACGGTGGCCACAAATCCGGCAATCCAGTATGTTGTCGCGTTGTACTCCTTACCGAAAGCGTAAGGGAAATAACCCGAAGAAAGACTCCAGATTACGAGCAGAAAAATGATCAACCATGAATAGTCGATCGTCACCTGTATGCCTGACACCTCGAAGAGACGAATCCTGCCGCGAGTCTTTGTGGCCTCGGGTATGGTCTCCGCCTTGGCCGTAGGTTCTATGGTCTCGGTCATCCTCTCACTCCCTCACAGCGAAGTTAAGCCTTTATTCTCGTCCAGTTATCTTTTACAATAACGTATAAGCCGAGTCAACGCCGGCCTGAACCATGAGGACGCGTAATCAATATCAAGCCCCCGCGGCCCACCGTTGGGCTTTCGCACTATACTTTGCATGGCTGTTGCTGTCGCCGGCCGCAAACGCTGAGCCTCCACGTGAAGCACTCTTGCTTCCTCACGCGGCTCTGCCCGCGATAAGAGGCCTTTGGGCAGGCGTCGGCCGTAACCCGGTATTTCCGATAGAGGTACCGCCTCCTTCGGAGATCCTTCGATTCCGAGCTGAGCGCGCCAAGTTGCACAAGCGGTTCGGACGCCCGCCGTATCGAGCTGACATCACACGGGAAGAGTTCGGTTCCGTTCTAGCGGAATGTCTGAGGTTGGGTGCGAATTACCCGGGCGATCCTTCGCTGTTTCTCGACCGTTGTCGGCGTATATTGCGCGGTATCCGGGAGGAGCCGCGCTGTGATCGAGCGATTCCCACAAGAGCAGAATTCATGCGAATGCTGCACCGTTACCCGGCAGACGCCAACGAGATCCTCCAGCGCTGCCCCATAGATCTCCGCAATGTGTCGCCCCTTCCCCAGTTGCCCGTAGACAAACGCCAACTCCGGGAGGACACCG
>DYLG01000149.1 GCA_020722215.1 Desulfomonile tiedjei | reverse complement strand
GACGAGGCCATTTGACAATACTTGTTCAGAAATCAGCAAAGTTAACGCGTATGCCACCCTGGGGTCACTTCTATGTGACGCAACTAATCGTCGTCAGAGTCTGATCGCAACCCAAACCCAATGTCAAGTACATAGGCTTGAGCACGGCAACGAAGCGTAAGCATGCGTGCCGTCAAAGATGACAAGCTCGCAGTGCCGTGCTAGACTACACAGCCCAAGGGGAAAACCGTGGACGCCGTGCCTGACCATACGTCTTTCTGGCCTTTCGTGCTCTATGCCTGTGCGGTAGTGGGGCTTGTGGTGCTCATGGTGGGATTGTCATACGTCCTCGGGGAGAGACACAAGGCCAGGACCACCGGTGAGCCGTACGAATCAGGCGCGCGACCTGTGGGGTCCGCTTGGGCGCCCCGCGACCTGAGCTTCTATCTGGTCGCGGTTTTCTTCGTGATTTTCGACTTGGAAGCCCTGTTCATTTTTGCCTGGGCGGTCGCCCTCCGAGAGGTCGGATGGGCAGGCTACGCGGAGATCATGGTTTTCATCGCCATTTTGTTGGCCGGCCTGGTGTACCTCTGGCGAGTAGGCGCTCTTGAGGTAACGTCAAGACACCGGCCATTCTGACCCGACGATCGAGGAAAGCGTGCGTTCATGACGTGGTTTCTGAGCAAGCCATCCCAATCCTCTGCAATCGGAGGCGAAGGTTCATTGGAAGATGCGGCGCGCGGGAGCGTGTTTCTTTCGCGGCTTCAGGAACTCGTTGCGTGGGGACGGAAGTATTCCTTATGGCCGCTGAATTTCGGGCTTTCCTGCTGCTACGTGGAGTTCGCCACCTGCTTCACCAGCAAGTACGACGTGGCACGATACGGCGCAGAGGTTATCAGGGCCACACCCCGTGAGGCCGACGTGATGATCGTGGCAGGCACCGTGTTCATCAAGATGGCCCCTGTGGTCAGGCGGCTCTACCAGCAGATGATGGAGCCGCGCTGGGTTATCTCCATGGGGTCATGCGCCAATTCCGGCGGCATGTTCGACATATACAGCGTTGTGCAGGGAGTGGACAAGTTCCTCCCGGTGGACGTGTACGTGCCGGGGTGTCCTCCCAGACCTGACGCTTTCCTGGAGGGACTTTGCCTGCTTCAGGAAATGGTTGGGTCAGAGAAACGGCCGCTCAGTTGGGTAGCAGGTCCGCAAGAAGTGCACAGGCCGCCGCCCCCATGTTTCCGGGATCAGAAGCGGGAATCGCGCGGAAAGACTGAGCACTTGCGGTCTCCCGATGACGTCTGATCGCGAATAAGGCAAGTGGCAATCGTTACCCGGGGGAGTCCGTTCAGGCGGGTAAAGGCCCCGCGGGCCCATCCAAAAACGAGAGCGCATTTCAGCACGAGACACGAAGCCACGACTCATGGATCAAGCGACGCTACTCAATGAATTGCAGCTCACTTACCCTGGGGCCGTCGCGGCCGTTCAAACGGCCGGCGATGGTATCCCGACGCTTTGGGTGGAAAAGAACCATGCTCGGGACGTGCTACGCTATCTGAAATACCGACATGAACCGTTCAAGACCCTCTTCGATCTCACCGCGATCGACGAACGACTCAGAATCAACAGGGAAGGGCAACCGGCGAGCAATTTTTCTCTCGTATACCATCTCCTCTCCTACGATCGAAACGAGGATGTGAGAATAAAGGTCGCACTTCAGGGAGATTATCCCGTCACTGACAGCATTGTGGACATCTGGCCTTCCGCGAACTGGTACGAACGCGAAGTGTACGACATGTTCGGCATACGCTTCAGTGGTCATCCCAACCTACGACGGATTCTCATGCCTCCCGGTTGGAGCGGCCATCCGCTGCGGAAAGAGCACCCCGCGCGAGCCACGGAAATGGGGCCGTTTCAGATGCCGGAAGACGAAGCCGAGCAAGCGGACCAAAGGCTCCAATTCAAGCCGGAAGAGTGGGGGCTCACTGGAACGGGTTCGGACACGGATTACATATTCCTGAATATGGGGCCGCAGCATCCCGGCACGCACGGACCCTTCAGGATCGTGCTTGCTCTGGACGGAGAGGTCATCGTCGATGCGATACCGGACATCGGTTTTCACCACCGCGGCGCGGAAAAGATGGGCGAACGCCAGACGTGGCATAGCTATATCCCATATACGGACCGCGTAGACTACCTGGGCGGGGTGATGAACAACCTTCCCTACTGCCTGGCTGTGGAGAAGCTTGCCGGCATAGACGCTCCGGACAAGGCCAAGGTGATACGCATCATGATGGCTGAGTTCTTTCGCATATCGAGCCATCTCGTGTGGTACGGAACGTTTGCGCAGGACGTTGGAGCCATGTCCCCGGTTTTCTATATGTTCAGCGACCGGGAACGCGTCTTTTCCATTGTTGAAGCGATATGCGGCGGGCGGATGCATCCGAGCTGGTTCCGCATCGGTGGGGTGGCCCACGATTTGCCTCGAGGCTGGGATGAACCGGTGCGAGAATTCGTGAGATACTTTCCCGCGCGATTGACGGAGTTTCACAAACTCGTCATGCAGAACCGCATCTTCAAGGCCCGTACCCAGGGAATAGGAAAATACACCCTTGAGGATGCAGTCGAATGGGGCGCGACCGGTCCCGGCCTTCGCGCGTGCGGCTTTGCATGGGATTTCCGGAAGAACCGGCCTTATTCGGGGTACGATCAGTTCGAGTTCGACGTGCCCACGGCCGAACACGGCGACTGTTACGACCGGGGGGTAGTGCGCGTTGAAGAACTACGGCAGAGCCTCCGCATCATCGAACAGTGTGTGGAAAACATGCCCGAAGGACCGTATAAGGCTGATCATCCCCTGGCGACTCCGCCGCCCAGAGATCTTACGATGCACGATATCGAGACGCTGATCCAACATTTCCTCGGTGTGAGTTGGGGACCGGTAATACCGCCGGGCGAGGCCATGGTCGCCATTGAGGCTACCAAAGGAATCAACGGATACTATCTGGTCAGCGACGGAGGCACAGGTTCGTATCGCACCCGAATTCGAACCCCGTCATTTGCCCATCTGCAAATGATACCGCTCATGAGCCGCGGTCTGTCGGTAGCCGATCTGATTGCGATTCTCGGGAGCATCGACTTTGTCATGGCGGACGTGGACCGATAAGGAGAGGGCTAAGAGACGTATCATGCTGACGGACCTCATGAAACGCGAACTGTTGGCCGAAATCGACCGAACCGAGACGAGGCAGGCCGCGTGCATTGAAGCGTTGCAGATCGTACAGCGCCACCTGGGGTGGATTTCGAATGAAACCTTGCGGGAAATAGCCGATTTCCTCAATATGACGCCTGACGAACTGGAAGGGGTGGCCACGTTCTATAACCACATCCACCGGAAACCGGTAGGCCGGCATGTGATCCTCGTTTGTGACAGCGTCGTGTGCTGGATAGAGGGGGTTGAAGAGATCCTTGAGCATATACGAGCCACCCTGCATATCGAACCGGGGGAAACCACGTCGGACGGGTTGTTCACACTCCTGCCGGTTCAGTGCCTCGGCGCCTGCGACAACGCGCCGGCGCTCATGATAGACGAGGAGCTGTTCACGAACCTGACCCCGGCACGGTTCGATGAAATCGTTGCAGCGTACCGAGACGGGAAATCCTGATGGAACGGCCGTTGACACAACATATCCAGCCTGGCGGCGAGCCCCTTTCTCTCGCAGAGTACGAGAAGAAGGGGGGCTACCAGGCGCTGCGTCGGGTACTCGGGTCTATGACGCCTCGCCAGGTCCTCGATGTGGTGAGCAAGGCCAACCTTAGGGGCCGCGGGGGCGCTGGGTTTCCCACGGGTACGAAATGGGAATCCGTCCCGGAGGGCGCTCCTAAACCGAGGTATTTCATCGTCGATGCCGATGAGATGGAGCCAGGCGCCTTCAAAGATCGTTATCTCATGGAAGGAAATCCTCATCAGCTCATCGAGGGGCTCATTATCGGCGCGTACACTGTGGAGGCGGAAGCCGCGGTAGTCTTCATTCGGTGGGAATACACTCGCGCTCGGAAATCTCTGCGCAAGGCCATTGAGGAAGCTTATGAGAGGAAGTACCTCGGCGGGAACATCCTGGCATCAGGCTTCAATCTGGAAGTGCAACTCCATGTGAGTGCCGGTCGCTACATTTGCGGAGAGGGCACGGCCTTGGTCAAGTCTTTGGCAGGAGATAGGGCGTTGCCCCACGCAAAAGTGCCCAGGCAGACCCAGGCGGGGCTGTGGGGAAAGCCGACCATCTTGAACAATGCGGAAACCCTGTGTAATGTGCCGCACATTATTAGCAACGGTCCGGAATGGTTCAGAACCCTCAGTCGGTGCAATGACGGCGGCACGAAAATCTATGGGGCAAGTGGGAAACTGAAACGACCGGGCTTGTGGGAGCTTCCGCTGGGGACTTCCCTAAGAGAAATCCTCGAGGAATGCGCAGGAGGAATGCGTGAAGGGCTGAGATTTCGGGGGGTTTTGCCGGGTGGGGCTTCCACTGATTTTCTCGTGGAGGAGCACCTCGATGTGGCCATGGACTACGATTCGGTCCAAAAAGCAGGAAGCAGGCTCGGCACTGGAACCATGATCGTGCTTGACGACCGGACCTGTCCCGTGGGTATGGTGCACAATCTTGAGCATTTTTTCGCGCACGAGTCGTGCGGCTGGTGCACTCCGTGCCGGGAAGGCCTTCCGTGGGCGGCCGCTATCCTCAAGGCCCTGGAACAAGGACAGGGACGAGCCGAAGATTTGGATACTCTCGGGCAGCTCACAGGGCGCCTCGGTCCAGGCCGGACTTTTTGTGCGCTCGCTCCGGGCGCGATGGCTCCTTTGAAGAGTGCGTTGAAGTTTTTCCGTGCGGATTTTGAGCTGCATGTCGCCGAAAAGCGGTGTCCGTGGAGATGATGTATGGCCGTCATTTACATCGATAACAAACCGTACGAAGTCAAGGAAGGCCAAAGTCTCCTCAACGCATGTCTCAGCCTCGGATTTAGCGTGCCGTACTTCTGTTGGCATCCGGAACTGCATTCGGTCGGCGCATGCCGGCAGTGTGCAGTGAAGCAGTTCAGGAACGAAAGCGATACTAGAGGCTTCATCATCATGTCGTGCATGACGCCTGTGGAGGACGGACTGTGCATTTCCATCGACGATCCCGAAGCAAGACAGTTCCGCGCGAGCATCATTGAAATGCTGATGCTCAATCATCCGCATGATTGTCCGGTTTGCGATGAAGGAGGCGAATGCCATCTCCAGGACATGACGGTCATGACCGGCCACGTGCGCCGGAGGACTCGTTTTCCGAAACGCACCTACCGCAATCAAGACCTCGGCCCGTTCCTTAATCACGAAATGAACCGCTGCATTCAATGCTACCGTTGCCTACGGTTCTACCGCGACTATGCCGGCGGACGTGATTTCAACGTGTTCGGCATACATCAGCGGCTCTATTTCGGTCGATACGAAGATGGCAAGCTTGAAAGCGAATTCAGCGGCAATCTGGTTGAGGTATGTCCCACAGGAGTGTTCACGGACAAGACCTTTATGAAGCATTTCACCAGGAAGTGGGATCTGCAAACCGCGCCGTCAATCTGCGTCCATTGCTCGGTCGGGTGCAATACCATTGTCGGGGAACGTTACGGAACGGTGCGCAGAATACTGAATCGGTTCAATCGTGAGGTCAACGGCTACTTCTTGTGCGACCGGGGAAGGTTCGGATACGAGTTCGTCAACAGCGAGTTACGCATCAGAAGGCCCCTGGTACGTGATGCACGTACAGCCGAAGCTCAACCGGCCAACAAGGCTGCCGCTTTGAAGCGCGTAGCTCAAATCCTCAGGAAAACGCCGGGCCTGATTGGAATCGGTTCCCCGAGGGCTTCGCTCGAATCCAACTATGCCCTTCGCAAGCTCGTGGGACCTGACCGTTTCTTTGCCGGAGTGTCCGGCGCGGAACAGCGATTGATCACCGCAATTCTTGACTCAATGCGCAAGCCTTCGGTGCTTTCTCCCTCATTGCAGGAAGTGGAACGTGCAGATGCGGTTCTTCTCCTGGGAGAGGATGTGCCGAACACCGCTCCCAGATTGGCTCTAGCACTCAGGCAGTCCGTGCGCGTAAGACCGATGACTCTCGCGGATCAACTGTGCGTTCCCAGGTGGATGGATCACGCTGTGCGCCTGGTGGTTCATGACGCAAGAGGGCCTCTGTACATCGCCACTCCTTACCGCACTCGGCTGGATTCCCTGGCCACGAAAACCTTGCGAGGGGCGCCGGACGACATTGCTCGACTGGGGTTCGCCGTGGCTCACGAGTTGTCGACTGACTCTCCGGCCGTGGCCGGCCTATCGGAGGAGGCCCAGTCCCTGGCCCATGAGATAGCTCAAGCATTGCAGGGTGCGAGTTGCCCCCTCGTCATGAGCGGAACAGGCTGCGGGAGCATGGCCGTGGTGCAGGCGGCAGACGCGGTAGCTCGAAGCCTGCGCAAGACAGGGCGGCCCGCCATGTTGAGCTTCATCGTGCCGGAGTGCAACAGCCTTGGGCTCGGGATTCTCGGCGGCGGAAGTCTTGAAGACGCTGTGGAGCGAATACTGAAGGGTGATGCGCATAATCTGATCATCCTTCAAAGCAATCTGTTCCGAAGACTGGACCGAGAAACAGTCGAAGAGGTATTTGAGAAGATTGAGCACGTCGTGGTCCTTGACCATGTGGCCAATCGGTGCGTTGAACGGGCCGACGTGGTTCTCCCTTCCGCGACCTTCGCCGAGTCCGACGGAACGTTTGTGAACAACGAAGGTCGAGGACAACGCTTTTTTCAGGTCATGGTCCCGCAGGGGGACGTCCAGGCCAGTTGGCGTTGGATTCGAGACATCGCTGATGCGTTGGACAAAGGCGAATTAGCACCGTGGACTTCGTTGGACGACCTCATTGCAGACATGGCCGCATCGGTCCAGCGGTTGAAAGAGGTGGTGCGTATCGCGCCCGCGGCTGACTTTCGGATGACGGGCATGAGAATAGCCCGCGAATCGCACCGATACAGCGGTCGCACAGCCGTGACCGCGTATGTGAGCGTCCACGAGCCGAAGCCGCCGCAGGACGACGATTCGCCGCTAGCTTTCTCCATGGAAGGTTTTCAGGGGCATGTTCCGCCTGCTGTCATTCCTCGCTTCTGGTCGCCGGGTTGGAACTCAATCCAGGCGGTGAACAAGTTCCAGAGTGAAGTCGGCGGCCCCCTGGCGGGAGGAGATCCCGGAATTCGTCTGATAGAACCTATGGAAAACGTTGAGAAGGGGCAAGAGGGTGCAATAGTGCCTGAGCCGTTTCGGCCTCGAACCGATGCGTGTCTCCTTGTCCCGTTGTTTCACGTGTTCGGTTCCGAGGAACTCAGCATGCTAAGCCCGGCTATAGCGGAGGCAGCCCCGGAGCCCTATGTAGGACTGTCCCCCGAGGACGCGGACCGGCTGGGCTTGCGCGACGGGAATACCGTAGCGGTCCGTTGGGATGAAACCGAGCTTACACTCCCGGCGAAGATAATGGACGATCTGCCCGGAGGTCTTGCGGGCCTGCCTCATGGACTGCCGGGCTTGAGCGGCTTTGTTCTTCCCCGCTGGGGGAAGATCCGTGCGAAGTAGCGGAAGATGAAAGGCATCATTCTGCAAACTGGTGTTGCTCTTGCCATCCTCGGGGTGCTCGTCGCGATGTCAGCGGGGCTCATCTGGCTCGAGCGGCGATTGTTAGGGCTCTGGCAGGATCGTTACGGTCCCAACCGAGCGGGGCGGCTCGGGCTGCTTCAGGTTCCGGCGGACATGATCAAGATCTTCACGAAAGAGGACTGGGCGCCCCCCTTTGCCGACAAACCGGTCTTCATTGCAGCACCTGCGGTGATCATGGTCACGGTGCTTCTCTCTTTCGCGGTGATCCCGTTTGCTCCAGGGGTTGCGGTGGCGGACCTGAACATAGGGCTGCTATTCTTTCTGGCCATGTCTTCTTTGAGCGTGTACAGCATTGTTCTGGGCGGATGGGCGTCGAAGAACAAGTATTCACTCCTTGGGGCGCTCAGAGCCTCGTGTCAGATGCTCAGCTACGAAGTGTTCATGGGCTTGTCCCTGATGGGCGTCGTGATGTTGGCCGGTTCTTTCAATTTGCGAGACATCGTGGAAGCGCAACGGGACCTATGGTTCTGCGTTCCGCAGTTCGCGGGCCTCATCATCTTCTTGGTTGCGGGGTTTGCCGAGTCCCGTCGCTTACCGTTTGATCTGCCCGAGGCGGAGAACGAACTTGTTGCCGGGTTCCATGTGGAGTATTCGGGCATGAAATTCGGCATGTTCTTCGTGGGAGAGTATCTCGGGATCATTCTCATTTCGGCGCTGATCACCACGCTCTTTTTCGGTGGATGGCTTGGGCCGGTCTTGCCGCCGGTGGTTTGGTTCTTTGTGAAAACCTTCGCGTTCATTTGCTGGTTCGTCCTGATTCGGGCGTCCTATTACAGGCCGAGGTACGATCAGTTGCTTTCTTTTGGTTGGAAGGTGATGCTTCCTTTGGCCCTGCTCAACCTGGCGATTACGGGCGGAGTTGTCCTTGCGGCCGGCCGTTGACGTGACGGACGGCGGGAGTCGGTCTGATGGTGAGTTTACTGAAAGCCATGTGGATCATATTTCTCCACATGTTTCGCAAGCGGGAAACGATCCTCTATCCTGAGCAGAAGCCTTATATCCCGCCGCGATGGAGAGGCCGGATCATACTCTCCCGGGACCCGGACGGAGCCGAGCGCTGTGTGGCCTGTTACCTCTGCGCGGCGGTCTGTCCGGTGGATTGCATCGCATTGCAGGCTACTCAGGATGAATACGGACGGAGGTATCCCGAATTCTTCCGCATCAACTTCTCTCGATGCATATTCTGTGGGTTTTGTGAGGAAGCGTGTCCGACATACGCGATTCAACTGACGCCCGACTTCGAGATGTGCGAGTACAAGCGACCCAACCTTGTGTACGAAAAGGAAGACCTGCTCATTAGCGGTCCGGGCAAATACCCGGACTACAACTTTTACCATGTGGCAGGATTGGCAATAAAGGGCAAGGAGAAAGGCGAAGCGGAAAACGAGACCCCTCCGGTGGATATCCGGAGCTTGTTGCCTTAGCCGGAATCGAGTAACGGAATATGAATACGGTATTTTACCTTTCCGGTCTGCTCGCGATCCTTTCAACGGCGATGGTGATCACGCGTTCCAATGCGGTCCATGCCTTGCTTTACTTGATTCTGTCCTTGCTGGCCGTCGCAATGGTGTTCTTCACCGTGGGGGCTCCGTTCGCAGCCGCGTTGGAGGTGATTATCTACGCGGGCGCTATCATGGTCCTCTTCGTCTTTGTGATCATGATGATAAGACCGGACCCGACCGCCTCCGGAAGCAATGAGTGGATGCGACCCGCTGCATGGCTGGGACCGGGAGCCATTGCTGCGATTCTGCTCGGCGAACTAGTATACGTGCTGGCGCAGGGAGCCGGTCAGGCAACGGGACTTGCGGAGATAGGGCCGAAACAGGTGGGAATAGGACTTTTCGGTCCGTACCTGCTCGGGGTTGAGCTTGCGTCCATATTGCTGCTTGCCGGTCTGATCGGCGCTTATCATCTGGGGCGTAGGGCGGATCCCAGCCGAGGAGACAAGTCCTGATGGCTCACGTTCCTATTGAACATGGACTTCTTCTCGCCGCGGCACTGTTCACGCTCGGCGCGGTCGGCGTCCTGGTGCGTCGAAACGCGATTTTCGTACTCATGTCGATAGAGATCATGCTCAACGCGGCCGGGTTGGCTTTCGTGCTCGGCGGTTCAAGATGGGGAGGGGCGGACGGGCAGATCATGTTCATCTTCATCCTGGCAGTGGCCGCGGCAGAA
>DYLG01000148.1:8574-9999 GCA_020722215.1 Desulfomonile tiedjei | reverse complement strand
ATGACAGGCTCGGGTTGTACCACTTCGTATGGCTGGATCGTCGTCGTGGCGGCTCCGTCGCCGTTCAGCATGGAGGTTTGGTGGTTCCAGCTACCCTGCACTGTCATATCCCCCTGGCTGCTGATCGTGGTCGTCCCCTGATTGGTCGCCAGTTCATGTGCTATGTAGCCTGCGCCCAGCCAAGGCGCAGCAAGGCCGAAGATATTGCCCACCCCACCCAAAATGCTCTTCCAGGTCTCAGGCGGCTCAATCCGCACCTGCGGCCTGCCCGACTGGACGGCTTTCGCCTGCGTGACCATGGCGGTTTCGGCGATGTTCCCCATGCCGGTCATGCCGGTGATGGCAACGGCGACAAGGGCTTTCTCGCTGCCCGTCATGCTGGACCCGCTCAGAGCAGCCGTCATCATCGCCGCCATCTTTTCTTGGTGTGTCGCCATTTGCGCCTGCATCGCGGCTCGTTCCGTCGCGGCCTGAGCTGCCTGCGCTTCCATCTGCGCCTGCATCGCGGTGGTATACTGCCCGTATTCCCCCGCGCAGCCACTTAGCGCCAACAACGATGCCGTGCAAAATGATAGAGTTTTCATGGCGTTGCCGCTGATGTAAAAAGATCGTCTACCTGAGCAGTCGTCAGGCCCAACGCCTGAGTCCCGGCTATCAAAATTGGGTTATTACGCTCCCACGTGGTCGACTTGTCAAGAAATGCGATTGTCTCAAAATCCGCTATCGGATCAAGACCTGCCCGCCAGGTGGCAAACGCTCCAGCTAAGCCTGCGGCGTGGATCGCCCGCATGCCCTGAAGTGCCGTGATCCTCCCAGGCTTGGAGTTGAGACCGGCCAACGCTTCCTGAGCGTTGGCAAACCAGTGCCAGCCTCCAACCGGATAGGTGTGCTCGGCGTGGTTCTCCTCGGTGAGCGAGAAGCCAGGCCCGATAATACTGTTTGCTGACTGGATCATTTCACCGTCTATTTTGTAAAACATTTCTGCCTCTTGGGGTTAGAGAACCAGTGTTTTGCCCTTGGCTGTTGCAGCGGCAATGTCATCAAGGGTGAGATATGCCGCTGCCGGGGTGCCGGTGAGAGTAATAGTTTGCGCTCCTGACGGTAGGCTGCTGATTATCTTCATGAACTCATTACGGTTTATTGAAGAACCAACAATGGAGAAATCCCTCATACAACTATAGGTATCGCCCAAACTTTTGAGTGATTTTGCCGAGAACGGCCCTGGTGATCCTGTTGTTGCCGCGGACCCCCAGGCAGCAGGAGGACTGAATTCCGCGAGAGAATACAGGTTGCTCATGTGATACAACATATTCGTTGCTACAGACCCATATAGCGGCCCCACGGTGAATTCCGCGAGAGAATGCAGGTTTCTCATGTGATACAACATATTCGTTGCTACAGACCCATATAGCGGCCCCACGGTGA
>DYLG01000148.1:0-8474 GCA_020722215.1 Desulfomonile tiedjei | reverse complement strand
GTCGCACATGTGTGTGAACATACTTGTCGCATGAGCGCCGAAATTGTCACAGCAGTGAATAGCCCGCATCCCTGAATGCTTTCGAAACACATTATCCAACGAAACAATATTACCAATTTCCAGAATCCTGAATCGCTGCATCAAGTCGATTTGATTCGTGCCGTCATACGTGGCCATGCTGGTACAACTGGGAGCGTTGACCTGGAAATCCAGCCAAGGTTGGCAGAAGTTTCCCAGTCTTCCTGCGGGCCTGTTCGCCACGGAAAAACTCGTGATGGGAGCGGTGGCAGTAATCGTCACCATTGCCTGTTTATGCCCAAGAGCTGCGTCCGCATCGTGCACGGGGGCAGTGGCGTAGGTGTACTCATGGCCTCGTACCCCAGCACCGGAAAACGACTCAATCGTCCCATCACCCCAGTCAATTTGGAATGACGTGCTGGTTACATTAATAGACGCCCAGGTTGAATCCAGACTGTTCTCTATTCTTGCCAGGATATGAATTGTATCCGTGGTAGAGGTTGGCATCGGGAGCCACTCTGATGGTCGTACCCAGGGTGAACTATTGAACTCGCTCGACCCGTAGTTGGACCCGTAGTTCGCGCCCATGCTACACCGTCCTCTTGAGCATCACCGATGCGACAGTCGCGGCCTTGACCGGGTAGACGAATTTCGGCCCCTGTACTCTGACGGACTTGTTGGACGCGGTCAGTTGCACTGATGCGCCGTCTACCGAGTCAATCTCGTATCCTGAGGCGTTGCTGATGTACAAATCCACGGTTTCGCTTGCCCCTAGGCCGGTAGCTTCCAGGGTTATGGCGCAGTCGCCCACGGCGATTGTGTAGTCCCCCGCAGCAACGGCGGAAGCGGTATTGAATACGGTAATGTTCTCCATGTCATCTCCTTATACGTTCCAATTCATTACCGGCATCGCCGCGATCAGTTCCGCGTCAGTCGGCACCGGGCGCGTTCCGGCCTGCGCCCCGGCGAAAATTTCATAAGCCGCTGTCCAGCACCGGGCACGCCAGGAGATAAACCGCTGCGCTTCGGTCTGGTATGTATTGACCTCCCCGGCGTAAGAGCAGCAGGACAGGGCGGAATCGTAGCCCTTGGCCCGCGCCGTGGCGTCGATATGCTGCTGCACGACGGCGTCCTTGCCCGCCTTTGCCGCCTCGGCTTCGCGGGCCGCGATAATGGCCGCGATCTCCGCCTCGGTCTTTCGCACGACAACACCACCGACAACCCGGTAAAAGTCCACGTCCATTTCAGGGCCGGGAAAATTGGCTTCGCTTTCGTCGGCAGCAAGAACTGTTTTATTGATGCTGGAAAGAGATTCGAGATTTGATAATTTGTATGCGCATTTCATTTTTTGTTACCTCTATCGCTTGAAGCGGATTCCGACAACGTAAAAAGCATGTGCCCCAGCGGACACTTTGAATTTGATCGTATTCGAGTTGATTTTAGTAAATGTCTGTGGCCTCACGGGGCTACTTCCCCCATTTTCCTGATACTCACCAACGGCATAGTCACTAAACGTAGCGACAAGGCTTGATGCTTGGTTCACCCCGTCATTTGATAAAGCAAAATTGTAAAAATCTGATGACACAGTATAGTACAACAGACCAAAAGGCCCGCCAGACGCAGGAAACAACGTAGCGAGAGATTGAGTAGTGTATGTGGTAGCGGATAGGCCGGAAACTAACAGCCAGCGAGGACCATAATGCAGCTCGACATTTCTGCCGTCAAATAACGCGCTGCCAATTTGCCGGATATTGCTGCTGCTATCAGTATGGTAGAACATCAACGTCCGCATCCACGTCCAGCCGCTCGGTGCAGTCGCCGTGATGTTCCAACCGGCATCCAGCGCCCCAGTAGTGTTGTTGCGGAGCAGGCCCAAAAGGTACAGCGTGTTCGCGGCCAGAGTGCCGATCATTCCCCCGGCGGTGTCGCCAGCGGCCCAGGCAACATCAATCTGTTTGGTCAGCGCGCTGGCCAGCTTACAGTCGTAGGTATCGCTGCTATCGCGGCACGAGCCGGCGGCAATGGTGATGTCATGGTCTGTGTCGGCGGCATGGCTGCATTCCAGGCCGTCGATGTAACCCGGCGGAAGGCCCTGTTCTCTCAGTTCATACCCGCTTTCATCGCTCTTGACGGATACAAGTTTCAGCGCGTCGCCAGCCGCGATGTCCGGTAAGCCCATAACGAGGATACTGTTCAGGTTCACGGCCACGGCCCAGTACCCGGCAGCAAGATCGGAGGCAAAGCTCGCTCCGGCGGTATGGGACGTCGTGGCGACGTAGATGGCCGTGGTATTCGCGACAACATCACGGATAGAGTAATCTTCCCCCGTGGCCCAGGTGCCACGCCAATTCGTTATAGCGTTCATCTCGTCAACGTCAACTTTTAGCTGCTGACATATCATCGTCATCCGGTCGAAGTTTCGCTCAAGAATCTCGGCATCCAGGTCGTCGTTGTTCACCCAATCCGTGTCCTGGGTTATTTCGAGCTCCCGCCGTATCTCCAAACGCCCCGACGACGCGGAATACGTGCAATGTATCGTTCCCCCGTAAGGCTCCGTGTCCTCAACCGTGACAGTGTAGTCCGTGTCCTTTACAAGGTTTGTTCCTATTCCATCCGTGTCCGTGTAGACCACACGTAAATCTTCCGAGTCGAACACTCGAAAGTTAAATGTGAAATCCCCGGCCCCCGTGTAGCTGTAGACTACCGGATTCGCGAATTCTTCTACTGTCACTGTGGAACTCCCTGAAGGTATAGACGCTTGTAAGCATTCCGCTTTGACCGAGCCACATCGTTTCTCTGGCTCAAGAAGCTGTTCACCTCCTCCTCTGACACCTTTTTTTCGTTTCGGAGATAGTCTACCAGGATACCAGTCTGATAGTCAAATATTGTTTTTCCGTTATCAAGCTTGTATCGCGGGTCAAACCGAAGGATATCCCTGGCTGATTCCCGATACTTGGAAACCACATCCCGCATAGCGCTGTTTGCCTCCGCTGGGGTCATGTGTACACCCAGATCAGCGGAATCCTTCCAGGCGTCGTACACGCGCTGAAGAGCGTCAACAAGAGGAGGAGTACCCTCGCCTGGCCCCACGGCGGAATAATACTCGTAGGCGTCGCGTTGGGCCAGGTTCATCTTCATTGTGTCCGCTCCGGGCCTCAACCCCATGAACGCCCCGGAGCTTCCGGCTTCGCCCGTTACCGCGTATCTTCGGTTCACGGGAAAATTCCGGCTGAAGCCGATCTGATGGAGAAATGCCGCCAAGGGCTGGTATTTACCCCCAGGGACAACGGCCTTGACATACGCTGGGAGGTCATCGCCCATCAGTTGGAGCCTATCCGGTTGCCGTATCGGATCGCCAAAGAGCCAATCCCGACGCAGGGGGATCCCGTCGCCCCCAAATGCCGTCTCTATACGCTGCACGAGACCGTCCGGAGCGTACACCCTGTCATCCCCGGTTACGAGGGACGATGCCTCCCGTACTATACGGGGGACTATCACGGATGCCGCCTTTTGCTCGACAAGGTCTAGTGCTCGGGGCAGCACAGCCCCCTTATCGGACGCGTCATACAGGAGAACCAGGTCATCCAGGTATCTCTGCATGCCGGAGCCCTCGACAAACGCGCTTCCCACCTCGCTCATGACAACGCCAAGCACTCTCATGGAGTAATCGTCCCATTCCTCCTCCTCCGTTTGCTTCGCCCTCATGAGACCCACCGCGTTTGCCGCGGAGATAACGCCATTTAGAATGAAAGCTGTCTTCGGGTCAAGCATATCCATGGGAAGGATGATGCTTGTTTCAGGCGGAGTTATGGTGCCCCCGGTCGTTGTCCCCCGCCCTGAAGCTACGGATGTGGTGGTCTGAAGCGCCTCCAGGCTTTTGTTCTTCGAGGAAAACGGGTGGATGGTCTCCATAACCGCGTCTTTTGCCCCTTCCGCCCCTCCGTACTCCGCCGCTCCGTATCCCGCTATCGCGGTGGTGATGGCCGCAACGGGCCACCACGAAAGAAATATTCGGTGCTCCGCGCTCTTACGGGTGAACGGGTCCGGCGACTCAAGGTCCTTGGCCAGCTTGGCGTTGTAAAAGCTGCTGTTCCTGTCCTTCACCATGACCGGGAGCGCACGGTATGTCGCTGACTCAAGAACGCGGGACATGAACGGGAGTACCGGGTTCACCAAGCGAACCCCCGGAAGGTTGAACCCCTTGGCTAGATTTTTGAACGCTGGCGTACTAAGCGCCTGCGTCCACGTCGCGTAGTGTGCGTCATCCGCGGAGAAAGTGGACGAAGCAGACTTGACCCCGGAAGCGTACTGTGCCGCGAACTTACTTCGAACCAGGCTTCTAAACTCCTCCCGAGAGATCGGGTTATCCTTCATCTCCTCCCAAACGGCCTGTCCGTGTCGCATGTACTCCGCCAGTATGTACCGATACGTTTTGACCGTGGAATCGGTGGCGCCCATGTACCGAAGCGGTATATTCAGACCATTTGCCATGACGGTCCCCGCGGTGTGCAGGACCCCGCCGCTAAAGTCGGGAGAATCCGTATACTGGTTCCAAAACGTATCCGCCATGCCTCCCTGGGATACAGTTTGGTTCGCCATGGCCTCTTTTGAGTATTCGGAACGGTACAAATCACCGAAAAAATCCCCGGCGACCCTACGCCCAACATCGTCGAATTCAGCCGCGGCGGGGGGACGAACAACATCCCCGGCTACCAGTTTTACCGCGTCAAGCGCTCCGGTAGACCCTCCCTTGCTAAGGGCCTGACGAAACTCTTCCCGGCCCAACGCTCGGGACAGTTGCTCCACCATTACGCGCCAGCCCATACGGGTGGCATCGTTGGCCACGTCGAGGGCGTAGGTTGGGGGCGGAAAAGCCTTACCCCCCAAAGGCAGGCGGTCCATTGAATAAAGGATGGCAAGGTCTATCTGGTCCTTTAACAGTTGAACGCCGCCGGACACCGCGTTCATGCCCACGGTCTTTGCCCCAAAACCAGAGCGGAGCACCAACCCGTAAAGAATCTCCATGATGTCCTGGCGCATGGCGAGAGTCCCTACCGCCTCGGTATGGGCCTTGTCCGCGTCATGAACCCGCTTCAGCGCCGCCCTTGCACGAGAGCTGACGGCTCCGACAGCCCGTAGACAGTCTTTCAATCCCATTAACACCCGGCCTCCTTAGCCGCTCTCGCAAGTTCATCCAGAGACATCCTAAACTCTGCGGCGGGCTTGAGAGTCTCACGATATAACTCCGCCACCCGGGAAAGAAGGCGCTCCTGACTCATCGACCCAGTACCAACGTCGGTTATCCAGCTTGCGAGGATGTCCGTTGGGGGGACCGCTCTCCCAGAACTCCAGTCAGCCGCAGCGGCCCACGCCTGGCCTATATCGCGGGCCATTTCGGGGGATACCCCCTTGCGCTGGTTTATCTGCGCTATCTTTGCGATGACATGCTGCGGCTGCACCTCGGGGCTCTCGGGGGCCAACGCCTTCGCTATGAGCTCCCCAAGCTCCGAAGCTATTTTCCGAGGGGGAACCGGAGCTATTTCCTGCGTAGAAGTCGGAGCGGCCAAATTTTCGGTCCATGAGGAATCTTCGGGCTTAAGGCCATTTGACATGTCCGAAAGAATTCTTGCCGCTGCTTGACCTTCCGGAGTGTTGACACCGAACTTGCGTGCGACGGCAAGAGCGCCACGCCGCAACTTGGTCAGGGAATGTATCCGGTCGAGTATGACCGGCATCTGGGTAACTTTTCCCAGCGCGACAATGTCCATGAGATGTTTAAGCTCATCCTCGAACATTATATACTGGCCTATCCGAACATCCGCAGCCTTGGCTAACGCATTGCGTACCGCCACCCCCGATCCCTCCGGGATGTCAAGCTTACTTAGCGGAGTATTCAGCATGAGCCTGTTTCTGACAGCGGCTCGGATTCCCTCCCAGTCCTTCGGTCGAGCCCGGATGCCGGATGCCTCTATGGCCCTCGCCACTTCGAGGACAATCCCGTCGCGTTCTTCGTCCAGTAGCGCGGAAAACGCTCGGGCCTGGGGTGACACAGATTTTCCCGTGAGCGTTTCCAAAAGGTCCATCGCGTCGGTGTTCGCCGTCATGCCCCTACGGTTCGCCTCTTCCGGAGGGATAATCTCGATAGAGCCTCCAGATCGGCGCAAAAACGCGCCTGAGTCAAGCCCATCGAAAGTTCCGGGGGCCACACGCTCCACCTCGTCAAAGAATGTATCGAGGGCAACCTGAGAACCCCGAGGGAGATGAACGGCCTGATGCAGCATATCCAACGCGGGAACTTCAAGTGCCTTGGCCAGGGGAATGTTGGACACCGGAGTGTCGATAAACACCAAAACCTCAGGGGATATGGCGTCCCCGATTATAGGGTCGATGTCCACATTTGACAGTGTGTTGTTTGCGGCAATCGGATCGGCAGCCGGGCTTATTACTTTCTCCGCCTTTGGAACCGTCGTAGGCTCGACGGGGACAGTCTTCATTCCCGGAGCCGCCATAGGCTCAACAGGGGCGTCTGGCCACTCAACGCCCATCCTCCTGAGAGCAGAATCAGGGAGGATGATATCAGCCTTCTGAGCGAGGTGAAGATAATTATTGATGTACGCCTGGGTAGCCAGGGCGTTCACTATCTCATGCTTCGATCCCCCACTGAGTAGGACTGCTGATCTTTCTTCCCTAAAGAGACTTCCCGGAGTGTACGGATCGTATCCGCCCGTTCCGGTTCTCGGTGTGTACATGCGGACTTCCCCGGGGGAGACTACCGTCACGTCCGTGGGAATCGCCGTTGCTACCGCTGGAGGCTCCGTAGCCATGCCGGGGGACATGGCCCCGCGCCCCGCTGACCCAGAATCGTGATAACCCCGCCAGGGAAGCTCTGGCAGGGGTGTTAAAGGACTGGACCCTGGACGAACCCGCCCCAGGCCCCCCGAGTCCCCCAGGTCTCCCAGGTCTCCCAGGTCCCCCAGGCCGCGAAGAAAGCTCGCGCGGCGGAGCTGGCGTTCGGTTGTGTACGCCGCTTCCCTTGCGAGCTTCCACATCTCCATGATCTTGAACGGGGCTTTCATAGCCTGAAACGAGACTATATCCCCGGTAAACGATAGACCCATGTCGGTGAGTATCGCGCCCCATGACCCCTCCTGGAGGTCGGGAAATACGTTACGACGGAACTTGGATACCTGGTCAAAAAGCGCTTCACGGTCCCCCTCGAACACTCCGTAGTCCGGGGTAAAGTCCATAAGGTTGAAGCTCTTGTCCTCCACCCCGCGGGCTCTATTCAGAGCCCAAAATAGTCCCTCTCTCGGAGCGTTCATTGTCACTTCCAAATCTCTCACCAGCCAGGAGGACATATGAACAAATGGCGCTACAAGACGGTTCGTAACCTCCTTCGACAACCCGAGTTTTTCCGCCGCCAGCTCTACAAGACCCTTGGTCTCCGTCTTGGGTCGTACAGCTACGGGCGCGGTTTTCGAGTCAGAAGCGAACTCAACCGGGTCTATGTTCTCTATCGCCGCGGCCCACGAAGCATCCGTCCCGGAGAAGAATTGATCATCCGGAATGGATTGAACCTGCCCAAAGAACGGAATATCGGATTGAAACACTGGAACACGGGCGTCGGGGTTCTCCGGCTCTTCCGAGACCTGGTCGGCGGGTCCGGAAGAGACGTCAGAGGACTGAACCGGAATCGGCTCCGGAGCGGACGAGGGGGGAGGAGGATTCTCGGAAGGGCTTCCACCCCGGAGGGATTCCGCAAACTTGACATTGTGGACAAAATCTCTCTTTGTGACCCCCGGAGTGGAAAGGCTAAGAACATACTCTTGCGGCGTCAGGGTTTCAAACTTCATTATCTCACCTTAGCGTACTCGCACCGCCCCCGACCGGGGCACATAGAGCACACATCCCCGGGATTGTACGTCGGATTTGCCACTTGGGTAGCCCGTATAGCAGGTTCAAGAATCTCGGTCCTCCAATTGATCAACTCTTCCCTGGTCATGTTCTGCGTATGCAGCCCCCCGGTGGGCGACGAACCGGGACGGGATATAGCCAAAACAATGTTCTCCGCCTCGGGATGTTTCTCCAGCCCCATCGCGGCTACGGTCATGACCTGCGTCATATAGTTCGTATTATCTGATTTAGCCCCAAACTTGAAATCCGCGGACACCAGGGTTCGTGTCTCCGGGTGGTACGAAAGCGCGTCGGCCCGCCCCCGTAGCGGCCCCAGTGCGATACTTTCCTCCGCTCCGGCGGTGTCCCCTTCTTGAGGGCCAAAAGCGTCTTTCGTGGCCTTGACGTTCGCAAACGCGGTAAACTCCGAGGACCTGGCCTCCACATCGTCTATGGGCTCAACGATCCGCGCCCTGGCCGTTTGCTGGGCAATGGTGATATCACGTGCCTTCTTCCAGTACGCCCCAAAGCCATCGGGGTTTGTGTCCCCAAGGACGCCCCCG
>DYLG01000147.1 GCA_020722215.1 Desulfomonile tiedjei | reverse complement strand
CAGGTATGCGTCCAGATAGCCGGCGAGCACTGTGCCGCCGGCAAGTTCGTTGATCAGGTACGCCGCTCGGTTGGCCGCCCACATGGTTCCTTCAGGGTCAACCCCTCGCTCGAATCGGAAAGAAGCCTCGGTGGACAGACCCAAGGCCTTGGAGGTCCTGCGTATGCCGAATCGCTCGAAGCACGCGCTTTCGATGAGCACGCAATTCGTGTCATCACGGATCTCCGAGTTGAGCCCTCCCATTATCCCGGCCAGCGCGACCGACTTCCTGCCGTCCCTGATCGTCAGCGCGTTTTCCGGAAGTTTCCGCTCCACATTGTCCAGAGTGACGAAGATCTCGCCCGGGTCGCATCGGCGCACGACGATTCGCTCTTCCTCGAGGAGGGCGAAATCGAACGCATGCAAAGGCTGACCGCATTCCAGCAAGATCAGATTCGTTGCGTCCACAACGTTGGATATGGGTCGCAGGCCTGCACGGTGCAGCTTTAGTCGGACTTGAAACGGAGACGTGCCAATGGTCACACCTTCGACCATGCGAGCCACGTATCTGGGGCACAATTCGAAATCGGGCACATCCAGCCCCGCCTTCCGACTGATGTGAACAGGACCTTCATCAGGATCTGCCGGAGGAGTCTTCCAAGACCGCCCGGTCAGGGCGGCCACTTCTCGGGCGGCGCCGAGGATTGAGAGGCAGTCGCCGCGATTGGCAGTGACGGATGTATCCAGGATGTAATCGTCGATTACGGGCAGCGCTTCGGTAAGCAGGACTCCCACCTTGGTGTCGGGCTCCAATACGAGAATACCGGACGCGTCCTCACCGAGGTCCAGTTCCTTCTCTGAACAGAGCATGCCCCGGGAGCGAACTCCCTTGATTTCCCTCTCCCGGAGTTCTTCACCCGAAGGAAGAACCGCGCCGACCGCGGCGTATGGAACGATTTGTCCCACCCGAATATTGGGGGCGCCGCACACTGCGGTCTCCTCCCGGTCGCCCAGCGTTATGCGGGCAAGGCTGAGATGTTTCGCCGACGGATGAAGCGTGATTTCTTCAATCCTGGCAGTGTAAACCCTGTCAAGGCCTGTGCCCAAACGGGTCACGGCCTCTACTTCGATTCCGCCCATAGTCAGGAGTTCAGCGATCTCGGCGGCGGATTCCCGTATGTCCACGAACTCCTTCAGCCAGTTCAAGCTGACGAGCATTCTCCCATAGCCCTTTCTGCACCTCTAGAATTGATTGAGAAAGCGTACGTCATTCTCATAGAAGGCACGTATATCGGGAATCCCGTACTTCAGCATGGCAACCCTTTCGATGCCTAACCCGAAGGCAAAGCCTGTGTAACGTTCGGCATCGTAGTTGACGAATTTGTACACCTCAGGGTCAACCATTCCGGAACCGAGAATTTCCAGCCATCCGGTGGAGGAGCAGGTGCGGCAACCGGATCCTCCGCAAATGACGCACTGAATGTCCACCTCCGCGGAAGGCTCTGTAAAAGGAAAGAAGCTTGGACGGAACCGCAAGCGCACGTCCTGCCCGAAGTATTCATGGACGAACGCTACCAGGATTCCCTTCAGATCGGCAAACGAGATTCCTTCGTCAACCCATAGTCCTTCCACCTGCATGAACATGGGGGAATGGGTGATGTCCGCATCTCTCCTGAAAACCTTGCCCGGACATATAATCCTGACGGGCGGCTGTTGGCTTTCCATAACCCTGATCTGAACGGCTGAAGTCTGAGTCCTGAGCAGCACGTTTTCAGATATGTAGAGAGTGTCCTGCATGTCACGCGCAGGGTGGTCCCTGGGAGTGTTGAGTGCCTCGAAGTTGTAGTAATCAAGCTCCACTTCCGGGCCTTCGGCGAGCTGAAAGCCCAGACCTGCGAACACCTCGACGAGTTCGTTGCGCACCCGATTGAGGACGTGCCTCTTACCCATGCTCAATCGCCTGCCTGAAAGCGTCACATCGAGGAACTCGGACTGGAGTTTTCTTCGCTCTTCTTTAAGCTCTATGGCCTCCCTGGCCTTGTCGAATTCCAGTTCAAGCTCGGCCTTCAAGGTGTTGGCAAGCATTCCGGCGCTGGCTCGGTCTTCCGGGGACAGTTCCTTCAGCCCTCTGAGGTACATGGTGAGATGTCCCTTACGGCCCAGAACCCGCGTCCTGGCATCGGCGAGGGATTTCTCGTCGGGGAGCCTTGCGATCAGGTCCAGTGTTTCGGCCCTGAGCTTGTTGAGTTCCTCTTCCATTATCACCCAACCTGGTTAAGTGTTTGCGGGCCGCGGGGTGCGGTCAAGCCTGCAGGGCCGCTCGGGCGCGCTCGACGATCTGCGAGAATCCCCTGGGGTCGGTCACCGCGATGTCGGCAAGGACTTTCCTGTCAAGAGAAATGTCGGCCTTTTTCAACCCTTCCATGAAGCGGTTATACGGGAGGCCGTTCTGACGGGATGCCGCGTTGATCCGCGTTATCCAGAGGCTGCGGAAGTCGCGCTTGCGGACCTTCCGGTCTCTGTAAGCATAGCATAAGGCCCGTTCCACGGTTTCCTTGGCCTGTTTGAACGTCCTGCTCCGGCCGCCCACGTATCCTTTGGCGGCCTTCAGTACCTTTTTTCGCCTGGCCCGACTCGCGGGCGAACATCGTGCTCTTGGCATCGTCAGCTCCTTGAGAGAGAAAAGTCGTATCCTTCAGCCGGGACTGCCCTCGGGAAAGCAGGGCTGCTGGTTGAAGTCACAAGATTGCGGATTGCTCATCCATAAGGGAGGAGCTTTTGGATCTGTTTGCTGTCCCGGGCATCTATCACGGTCATTTTTCTGAGGTTCCGTTTGCGCTTAGTGTTCTTGGACGTCAGAATGTGGCTATGGTACGCCTTCTTGCGCTTGATTTTTCCACTCTTGAGGACCGTGAACCTCTTGGCCGCTCCGCGGCAAGTCTTGAGCTTGGGCATTAGAATTTCTCCATGTCATTGGAGGTCACAGCGGACCTCGATCGAGTCGGTACGGAATCAAACCGTAATTTATACCTCATTCAGGCAATGGAGGCAAGCGCGAGTTTTCGCGGCCCAATTCGCCAATATTCATGACTTCTTAGGGGCGACCGGCCGAACGCCCCTACAGTGCAACCCGTTAAATGAATCCGCGACCGTATTCATGAAACGCTGTACTAAAGCCTGTTCTCCGCCCTCTACCTGAACAGGCTTATCTGGCGAAGGCGGATCTCTCGGCCAGAGTCGTGGCCCTCCTGAGCGTATCTCACAAAGCGCGCCGGTGTTTCCTTTGCCGCGTAGTATTCAAAGCCCGGCCACTGATCGAACGCGTCCGTGTGCGTTTCCGGGACGGTAAGCCAGTTCCGCCAGTTCTTGCCGTCTTCGGATACGTCCATCTTCCAGGACTTGGGAACGGATTTCTCGTCCGCCCAGACAATTCTCAGTCTGGATACGGGCAGCACCTTTCCAAGGTCCAGCACCACCGGGGCTTGTTCCGGGTTCTGCGCCGGGAGAACGTCAAGGAGATCCGGGCTGGGATATCCTTTGAGGATGTGCATGCCTTTGTTCTCCCGCTTGCCGTTCACGAGCACCGTTGCCTGCTTGCCATAGTCCGTGAAGTAGGAATCCAGGGGTTTTCTCAGTTGATCGTCCGGTAGAAGAGGCAGGCCCAGCACCCGAGTCTTGACCTCGTTGACCAGAGCCTTGGCCAGCAGGTAGTTAGCGCCGTTGGTAAGGTGACACCAGTCGGTAAACACCCATTCCGTGACATCATCGTAGATTCCCGTCAGATCCACCACTTCCAGGCCCGCATCGCGACACCTTTCCTTGACCCGTGCCACTATCAGGTCATAGGTCTTTTTTGCGTCATAGAAACCGATCTTGCGCATCCCGGTTACCTGCTCGATCTTCTGTTCCATGGGCGTGCGCTTCTTGCGGCTGTTTATGAACATGGGTTGGAGCGCAAACACATGCGGCACGTGGTCGGTTTCCAGAGTCTTATGATATATGGCCGCTATGTCCGCAACCTGATCGATGTTCCTTTTCCGGAATTCGATCATCTCAGGTGTCGGGTCCTGCGGATGCGCCGCGAATCCCCGGTTCTCCATCAAAATGCCCGGGCCTTCGCCCTTCTGGAGCGAAAGCCAGGTAAAAAAGTACGTGTTCCTCTTGAGCCACAAGGTCAGGTAATTGGCCAGGCCCTTTGAACTCATGTCCA
Source organism: Desulfomonile tiedjei (assembly GCA_020722215.1). Classification (GTDB taxonomy): domain Bacteria; phylum Desulfobacterota; class Desulfomonilia; order Desulfomonilales; family Desulfomonilaceae; genus DYLG01. Next base: position 5,828 of record DYLG01000147.1, on the reverse strand, counting down.
TGATTTCGCCGATCACTTCATAGTAGGGCCCTTCCGTGAAGTAATTCCAGTCCTTGAGCGGCCGCGCTACCGTATGAACCTCGTTTGCCCCGTCCATGGACACGATCAGATCCGGCTTGTAAAGGCGCAGCTTGGCAAGATACCGCATCAGGTCGTTCTGGATTACGTGACCGGCCACGCCCGCGTTGATAACCCTGACCTTTTTCCCGCCGATCTTCTCTCGCACTCTAGCATCAGCGTTGAGGAGTTCTTGCATGATGTGAGGGATCGTCCAGCGGAAGGTCACCTCGTAATATTCGGCGATGGCGTCCGCAGGAGGCACAGGGCCTCTGCCGTAAACAACGGAGCCTCCGGTGACGAACACTCGATACTCGTCGTTGGGCTTGTCCAGCGGCACTTCGTCAAAATCCTTGAACCCTTGGGCGTTGATGTACTCGTAGGAATTTCCCAGACGCGTGTTCCGCACCGCGGCGAATCCAGGCGTGGGCTCATACCCGAACTGAGGCGCCACTCTCTGGGAGCTGAGCCGAGCGGCGTCCAGGTCCCTGCCTGCATAGGCTTGGCCCACCGGAGAGGCCTTGACCTGGCGATACGCGTAGTACTCCACTCCGGCAAGCAGACCGACAACAACCGCTACAAGAATCAAGATATAAACAAGCGTGAATACGAACTTGCGAAGGCCCCCGCCGCGATTCTTGTACGTTGCGCCCGATTCCTTCGGAGCTCCAACCTTTCCGGAGCCCTGCTCCTCCTTGGATGATTCTGTTTTTTCCGTGGGTAGATGAGGTTCGCTCATCCTGGCCTCCCTGGGTTTTCTTCTTCCAGCTCAAAAAGGCAAACCTAACACCTATAGAATTTTTTTCAACGAGTCCATTGCTATTTTTCGTCAAGTCTTCGGCAATTCAGTTCCGTCGCTTTGAAAACGGCGGCAGTTGGCGAGACAAACCTTATTGAAAAAAAGCGGGGTCTTCCGGCAGCCCTTTTGTTACAATAGGGTTAGCGCCGGATTCTTCGCCCTTCTTCCCCGGCAGGAGAAATCCAACCACCAAGGTACCAAGACAAGAAGAAATTACAGGATAATTTCTTCTTGATGCCTTTGTGTCTTGGTGGTGAGCCTTCTTGCTTGCAAGGAGGTCCCCGGGGGATTCAACGGGCAAGGCATCGCGTGTCTATATTGCACCCTGCAAACCGGAGTATGGGTTCTCGCCGCCGGTTTGCGCTGAACAGCAAAGGAGAGGGTTTCCGATGGCCAGGAACGTTAGGAGTAGTCTTGCCGCCAAGGCGGTTGTTTTCTGTCTGTTTGTTTCGCTTCTTCCTGCGGCGCTGGTAGGGTATTTCTCGTTTTGGAGCGCAAGAAACGCGCTGCAAGCTGCTCAGTTGGAAAAGCTGGAAGCTGCGAGGGACCTCGCCGCTGAGAGCATTGCGGACTACCTGCTGGAAATCTCCAGCGCGATGAGGTTTCTCGGGAATGATAGTTCGGTGACGGAAGCTTATGAGATCCTGTCGTTCTATGGTTCGCTCGACAAAGAAGCCGCCGCTCAGGGTGTAGAGCTTCAAATCGATTCGGACAGATACAAGAACATAACAGTCAAGCTCGATCCGTTGCTCAAGCACTGGATCGACCTCAACGAGCCGTCCAATGCATGCCTAGACCTGTTCACGGTGGTGGGGTTGGAGCGCGGTCACGTGAGCTACAGCGTGAAGCGCGAAGGGTACTTCGACACGGATCTCAGGACCGGACCGCTCAAGGACAGTCTTCTTGCCAAACTCTATGACAAAGTGTGCGAAACAGGAAAGCCCGCAATGGCGGATTTCAGCGTGTACGAGGGCCTTGCTGAGCCGGCAGCGTTCCTGGGCGTGCCTGTTTTCAAGGAAGGCCGGCAGTTTCTCGGCATGCTCGCCGTGCGCCTCGGGCCGCAAAGGATAGCCTCGATCCTCATGTCAACAGCCAAGCTGGGCAGGACCGGTGACGCGTTCATATTCGGCGACGATCTCGTCATGCGGTCCAACTCCCGCTTCCGGCGAAATTCAATGCTCAAGGAAAAGGTGGACACCAGAGCGACTCGGGATTCCATCCAGGGCGTAAAGGGAATCGGCGAGGTAGCCGCCGGGGATGCGCCCGAACTCCAGGCATGGTCGCCTGTAGGGCTGAAGAATCATGAATCCCTGGCCGCGGGCTTTGACTGGGGCATCGTTGTCAGGATTGACACAAAAGATGCCTTTGCGCCCGTGACCGTCCTCGGCCGCCGCGTGGCGCTGGCGGTCCCGCTCATTGGTTTGGCTGCAGCACTTGTGGCGTTCATACTGGTGCGGACCGTTACGGGACCCGTTGCAGCTATGGCGCGAGCCGCATCCGATCTCAGTGCCGGGAACCTCGCGGTCGAAGTCCCCCGCGTGAAGAGGAAGGACGAGATAGGAGCGCTGGTGGAATCCTTCCGCCACCTGGCGGGCGATCTAAGCGGTCAGGTTCGCCAGTTGCTTAGTGGGATTAACGTCATCTCCTCCTCCGCGAAAGAAATCTCCGCCGCGGTCTCACAGACAGCCACCAGCACAGCCAGAACCTCGGCGGCTGTCACGGAAACCACGGTAACGGTCGAGCAGGTGAGACAGGCAGCCGCGCTCGCCAGGGTGAAGGCCAAGGACGTTTCCGTAAGCTCAAAACGGGCCGTTGAAGTGTCCGCGGAGGGCATGGCAGCTACTGAGGCAACGATCACCGGCATGAACGCAGTCAAGACTCAGATGGAATCCATTGGCGAAACGGTCTTGAAGCTCGGCGAACAGAGCCGGGCCATAGAAGGCATCATCCAGGTTGTTCGCGATCTCGCCGACCAGTCCAACCTTCTCGCTGTCAACGCTTCTATTGAGGCGGCCCGCGCGGGTGAGCAGGGTAAAGGCTTCGCCGTGGTGGCCGGTGAAATCAAGAATCTCGCTGACCAATCAAAGGGCTCTACCGCCAAGGTGGGAAAAATCTTGGCCGACATTCGCAAGTGGATCGACGCCGTGGTCATGGCCACCGAACAGGGAAGTAGAGCCGTGGACGCGGGGGTTCAGCAATCCCAGAGGGCCGGCCAGTCCATCCGGACTCTTGCGGAAACGGTCGGCTCATCCGCGCAGGCTGCGGTGATCATTGAATCCGCTTCGGAGCAACAAGCTGCGGGGGTGGATCAGGTCTCACAAGCCATGGGCGGCATAGAATCCGCTGCGCGCCGGAACGCCGACGGAATGGCGGAAATAGAGCAGGCAGCTAGAAACCTGGACAGGCTTGGCCTGGAACTGGAGAAGCTGGCCTCATATTACAAGCTGCCAAAGTGACGGCTTCCTTCGCACAACAAACCTCACCACCAAGGTGGCAAGAAGAAAAACCAACCACCAAGGCGCCAAGAAATCACGATGGAATTTCTTCTCGGTGTCTTCGCGGCGAAAAAATCGTACGGCGCCGGAGAATTGGTAGGAGCGGACCTGCGTGTCCGCCCTCTTCGTTCGGATGAACCGCGAGAGGGCGCAGCAAGCAGCGCCCCTACAAGAACCGCATCCGGCCTCGTTCAGATGACCCGTGCCGTACGCATCACTGCCGACGCATTGGTAGGGGTGACCGGCGGTCGCCCTCCTTGGCGTCCGCGCCAACCATCCGTTGCGGGAAGAGAAGATCCAGCCACCAAGACACCAAAAAATCACAGGACAATTTCTTATTGGCGCCTTTGTGTCTTGGTGGTGAAGATTCTTATCAGAACCGGTGCAAAACCCTCGCCAGCCCTTGGATCATGTCCGTGCCGGAATTGGAATTGTGCAGTTCGTCGCCTTTGCCCCACATGTTGGCGTTGGAAAGATGCCTCCATTGAAGACCCAGCGACACGTCCATCCAGCCTTTGAGGTTTCTCTCGAAGCCGAATCCCCCAAGAAGTGACCAGTTCCAACGTGATCCTGAGTTCCTGTAAGTCTCGGACACGTATCCTATGCCCGCGCCGCTCTCTAGATAAGCCCTGAAGCCGAGTGGGCCCTCGGGAAGAGTAACGTGGGCTTTGGGAATGAGCCCCAGTTCGTACCCGTCCGCATAAGCAAGTCTTTTGAGGCGCTCGACGTGGCCGCCGTGGTAATCCACATGCGAGGCCAGCAGCGCAAGCTGCAACTCCCCCAGCGCCGGGCCGTACTTGGTGCTTGCAGGGTACTTCTTGAGGCCTTTGCTCACCTCCACCGTGGTGTAGTCCAATTCGGTGGAGGCGCCGAAGGTCCGGCCGTACGCGACTTTTACATACATATCCCCGGCAGCCGCGGCAGGAAGCATCCACCTGGCAGCGGCGCTTGGTGTTTTTCGATGAGGCATCGAGTGGGACCTGATGCCGGCTGGAGCACCGGTTGTATGATTGGCTGCGATCATGGCGGGATAGTCATCCACAGCGAACGCGGGACAACTACTGACAAGGACAATGATTCCGACGGCAATTGCCGCCCACGGGTTCGAGCGACCAACCGAAACCAATTTATCCTCCTTAGATACAACTAAACCAAAGCACGACCTTTTCCGCGGCCAGCTCGGTATCACGAGCCGTATGGGCTGTCAAGCAAGAAATTTACTAAACCGATTTTTTATTTTAGTGGCAGACTCATTTGATATTCATGGGCTTTGAGCTCCATCGCATAAGTTAGGGAACATGTTCGAATTCATCATGTTCCTTATCCCGAGAAGGAGCTTGCGTGTCAATCAATGACGGGCAAGATGCCCGTCCTGCCGCGCCGGGCGCAGTTATGCCCTTGACAGCACACGGCCGGACTGATATCTGAGATTTGCAGGCGGTATAGATTTGCTGTATTGTTGAATGACAGGAGTGTTTTCGTATCTTGTATGCAAAGGAAGGGGTGATCTTCTCTTTGGAAGAATCTCAGTCGAACGGTTCAGGGGATCTCCTGAAATGGCTAAGAAAGAAACTGCGCAGGCGCCGCAGACCCGCCGAAATCAAGCAAGTAATCGACGAAGGTGAACAGCAAGGGCTTATCGACGAAGAAGAGGGGGAAATGATCGAAGGCATCTTCGATCTCAAGCAAACCGTGGCTCGCGAAATCATGATCCCCCGCACTCACCTCGTGGCTCTCCCCGTTGATGGGGACAAGGAGCAGGTCCTCAAGACAATTATCGAATCAGGTTTCTCCCGCATTCCATTATACAAGCAAAACGTTGACCAGATCGTGGGTATCCTCAATGTTAAGGACATCTTGCCCCTTTGGCTCAATGAGGACGAGGAGTTCAATCTCGAAAAGATCTGCAGGCCGCCGTTTTTCGTGCCGGAGACGAAACGGGTCAAGGACCTGCTCAACGAATTGCGCGACCGGAAATCCCATCTTGCCGTGATTGTCGATGAATACGGCGGCACCTCGGGCATCGTGACCATGGAGGACATCGTTGAGGAGATCGTCGGCGAAATCAGAGACGAGCATGACGTAGAAGAAGAACCGTTCATGGACCAGGAAGACGGTTCGGTGCTGGTCGGCGCTCTGGTAAGCCTGGACGACTTTGAAGAGCGATTCGGTGTGAGTCTTCCCAGAGGGGGGTATGATACAGTGGGCGGATTCATCATTCACATGATGGGCAGAGTGCCCAAACGCGGTGAGGAACTCGCTTACGACGGGTTGTCAATTCGGATTCACGGCGGCGATGAAAAACGGATTACCAGGATGGTGGTTCGCAAGAAGGACGTGGGTTCGAATCAAGGCGCCGCCTCTGTGGTTGAATGAAATCGCCGGCCTCATCGTTGCTTGCCGCTGCACTGGGAGGGGCTCTGCTCGCGGTTGCCTTTCCGCCGCTGCGACTGGACTTGATCGCATGGATAGCGTTC
>DYLG01000146.1 GCA_020722215.1 Desulfomonile tiedjei | reverse complement strand
AAACGATGCAAACGACAGCCGAACCGAGGGTAGGGGCAGACCTGCGTGTCTGCCCGAAATGAGGTCCGGTACGGGCGAAGAGGGTGGACATATAGGTCCGCCCCTACCCAAATGCCCACCTTATTTCTTGACAATCCCTTAGTCCCAAAAATCGTCCGGATTTATGCCGAACCTCTTAAGGAGTGCATTGATGACCGGGATGTAGATCTCCGCGTTTTTTCCATGATCTCTGATAGTAAATACTTCCCCCTGCCCAGCCCCCTCGGCATTCGGAAGAAGCAACACCATCTCCGACCCTTTCCCCCTGTCCGTGAGCGGGATTACACCAAACGGCTTGGGCCGCCTGAGAAGCTCGTCTCGCTTGAGAGGCTTCTTAGGCACGGCAAGCACTCAATGATCGACATGAATTTGCGGTGAATGAAATCGGTGGGTAATCGGGTGACAAGCGATCCTTTGTTGAGGGGGCTTCGACTAATCGAGTGGTCGGCTGCTCGCTCCTTTCGCACGCATAGTACTCCTCCCGGATTTCCTTCGGGACCTTTCGGAACAGGTAGTCCATGTTGTCGTTGACGATGCAGTACCGAACTTGTTCCATGATCACGGCAATAATGTCTTCTTCCGCCTGTTTTTCAGTAAGAGCGGCTGCGACAAGATCAAGCTCCAAGCAGTGAGCCACCCAAAGATCATCCTCTCGCCTGATCAGGATTCTGAGCTCAAACGACCAGTTCCTCTTCATGGGCAATCCCTTGCGCAAGGCGGGTAATCCATGTCCACCCAGATTGCAGACAGAAGGATACTCATAGCATTAAACTTGCGTCCGGTTTCTTGCGAACCGAGTCCGTCTCAGGTACCTCGAGCATAGCTCTCTATGAGCTTTGTTCTTATTGTAACGAGGCCATTTCCTGGAAGTCAATCCCGTTTACCAGCGAGACGGACCGCTCTTTCACTCAACCCTTTCCCTCCCTCTAGACATATCCACGGCAAGAGAGTTCGCAAGGAAGCCTTACAAACCTAGTGGGTATTGTCGCGTCGATTATAATCTTGACGAGCGCTGTCTTTCGACGCTAAATTGACTCATCAATCCATCCCGAGTTGATCAATGCGCGTTCTACTCTTCGCCACCTGCCTGGTGGACACATTCTACCCGGATACCGGAGAGGCCACGGTTCGCCTATTACGGCATTTCGGGGTTGAGACGGCGTTTCCCAAGAGGCAGACATGTTGCGGCAAGCCGGCAGACAGCGCCGGGTACCCCGAACAGGTAAAGAAGGCTGCCAGGCACTTCCTTTCAACCTTTGAGGGCACGGACCCCATTGTGATACCTTCCGGGTCATGCGCATCCATGGTCAAGAACCATTATCCCGAGCTGTTCAAGGATGATCCGGATATGATCCGCAAGGCCCAGGGCGTCGCGGATCGCACCTTCGAGCTTACCCAGTTCCTCGTGCACCGACTCCAGGCGGACAAAGCAGGTCTGAAGGGAAGTGGAAAGGTGACGTACCATTCGTCGTGTCAGCTCATGAGAGAACTGGGTGTTCGGGACGAGCCGATCATGCTGCTGAAATCCCTCGCGGGAGCCGAATTCGTGCCGCTTCCCAATTCAACCCAATGCTGTGGCTTTGGCGGCGTTTTCATGGGAAAGCTGCCGGAAGTCTCCATGGCTCTTGCGGACGAGAAGGCCGAGGCAATCATCGGCACCGGCGCACACGTGGTCACAGGGTGTGATCACGGCTGCCTGATGAACATCGCAGACGCAATGAAGAGGCGAGGGAGCAGTATTGAGGTAAAGCACATCGCTCAGGTACTCGCGGAGGGCGTATGAGCAGGAGCACAACCGCCATACCGTTTCGGGTCAACACGGCCCGCGCGGTTTGCGATGCATCCCTTCGACAGGCTATGGACTATTCCACCAGGACCTTCTCGGCAAAAAGGGCCGAGGGCACGGCACAAGTTCCGCTTGAGGAATGGCGGGAACGAGCGTCTGCAATTCGGATGCAAGTGCTGGACAATCTGGCGGACTATGTGGACCGCTTCAGCGCAAATGCCACCAGAGCGGGAGCCGTTGTACACAGGGCCAAGGATGCGCAAATCGCCAGGGACACGGTTGCTGCCATACTCAAGGATCGCGGGATCAAGATGGTGGTCAAGGCCAAGTCCATGGTCACCGAGGAAATCCATCTCAACAAGAGGCTCGAAGAGATCGGGATCGAACCCGTGGAGACGGACCTGGGCGAGTACATCGTCCAGATAGCCGGTGAGACGCCGTCGCACATTCTCGCTCCCGCTATTCATAAAAGCCGAAAAGACATCGGAAGATTGTTCGCTGACAAGCTGGGCATCGAGTACACCGACGATCCGGAAGTCCTGACCAAGGTGGCCAGGCGCGTTCTGAGGGAGAAGTTCCTTGCCGCCAAGGCGGGGATTACCGGAGCGAACTTCGCAATCGCGGACACGGGCAGTCTGGTGATCTTCACCAACGAAGGAAACGGCCGAATGGTCACCACATTGCCGCGGCTTCATGTGGCGGTGCTGTCCGTCGAAAAGGTGATCCCCTCATTGGCTGATCTCTCAACTTTTGTCAGGTTGCTTCCTCGTTCCGCAAGCGGCCAGATTCTTTCGAGTTATTTGTCCGTTATCACGGGAACGAGAAAGCAGGGCGAGACCACCGGAGCGCGAGAGATTCACATTGTGCTTGTGGACAACGGCCGATCCGAGATCGTCAAGGGAGAGTTCCGGGAAATTCTCAAGTGCATCCGGTGCAGCGCGTGCATGAACGTGTGTCCGGTTTACAAGGTCATAGGGGGCCATGCGTACGGGTGCACGTATCCGGGCCCCATGGGCATCGTTCTCACTGCTGTGCTTGAAGGAATGGAAAGGGCTCACCCTCTTCAGGATGCCACAACTTTTTGCGGAGCTTGCGTCGAGGTATGTCCGGTCAAGGTGCCGCTGTCAAAGCTCCTGAGAAGATTGCGCGAGCGTAGGGCTGAGCAGCGCCTTACCCCGCTTGTGGAAAGACTTGCCATGTTCGGCTTTGGAACGGTCACCCAGTCTCCCGCGCTGTTTGGGCTTGGCCAGCGCATGTCTTGGTCGGTGTGGCCTTTGCTGAAGGATTTCAGTCGCAGTAAGCTTTTCGTCAGGCTTCCCAGACCGGCACGGAAGACATTCAAACGGAGCATGTCGTGACAAGTGATGCTGTGATCCAGCGCTTCATGGAAATGGCGGTAAAGGCGGCTGCAAAAGCGGTCCGCGTCAACAGCGCGGCCCGGTTGAATGAGGCTCTGCCCAGTATTATCCAGCTTGGGGACAAGGCAGGTCCGCGCATATTCTGTCCTCGGTCCACGGAAAAGGAAAAGGCGGTCATTATCCCCGAGGACCTGTTCACCACGGATTATTTCGACGCCGACGTGTGTATCGAAGAGGTTTCCGGAGCCATAGCCGAAACAGGGAGCATCATTTGCACCAGCCATGGCGGCAAGGCAGTTCAGGCGGGCCTGCTTCCGTCCCACCACGTGGCAATCGTGCCGCAGGACAGGATCTTTGAGACTCTGGACGACTACTTTGAGTCCTGCAGGGAAGCTCCGCCCACTAACATCACCCTGGAGACGGGGCCGAGCAGAACAGCGGACATCGAACTTACGCTTACCGTTGGCGTCCACGGACCGGAACGGCTCAGCATTATAGTATTCTGAGCATGGAAGAGCGGGCTCCACCCGCCAACTTACGAGAAGATATCCTTGCCCACTGCCAATTCCATCTGAGTAGCGCTTCTCCACCTTTTTGCGGGCTCTTTTTCCAGACATTTGAGTATCATGTGATCCAGCCAGGCGGGCACCGCATACCTGTGGACCCTGGGCGGGACAGGATAGGTTTTCATGTGGGCGAATTCATATTCTTCCGCATCGGTTCCCAGAAACGGAGGCTTGCCGGTGGTCATTCTGTAGAGCAGGGCTCCGAGCGCGTAAATGTCCACAAGAATCGCATTGACGTACTTGGCCTTCATGATGAAGGTCTCAGGGGCCAGCGCGACAAAGTCCGCACCCGGTTCCTGCCAGAGGCGATTCTTGAATCCCCTTGTCTCGAAGAGCGCTCTGCAAAAACCGCAGTCATCAATCTTGGCCACTTTCATTTCCGCATCCATGAGGATCTTGGACGGCTTGAGATCATAGTGGCCCAGTCTCCGCACCACCCCGTCCCTTCCCCTATGCGTGTGACTGTATCCCAGACCGTTGAGTATTTGAGGAATAACGGTCTCCAGTAGATCCAATGGAACTCCGTCCGGCTCGCCACGAATTATTTCTTCCATGTTTAAAGGAAGGTATTCGCAAATGATGACCTTACGGCCTTCGAGGCTTGCCGTCCCGATCGCGGTGACTACGTTGGGGTCGTCCAGGCCGGCCTGGTACATGACCGTCCGGTCCACTATCCTGGCGAGGTCCTTGTCCTCAGCGGCGGCAGGCTTGATGAGTTTGACCCTCACAGGGCAGTCTTCAAGGGAAGGATCTTCGGCTGCCAGGATCGCTGACTTGGGATTGTCGGCAAGGACCCTGGTGATCAGGTATTCGTTGCCCGGCAAAAACTCACTGCGTCCCGGGAACGGAGACAGGTCATCGAGGCTCATGCCTACCAGGCGCAAGAGGTCTTCAGACACCGGCTCGGCCTGTGCCTCCGGTTCTGTTGGCTCGTGAATGGGAGCCTCGACCACAGTCGAGGCAGGGGGAAGCACAGTGGCACTTGGTGATTTCTCTACGGATCTCCTCGGCGCCTCCCGCGAACTCGGATAGGCCCCGGCAAGGCCCCCTGGGCCATCGAGATCGGTTTGCCGTCCCGTTATCTCGCGGTTGGGATCAGGGAGAACTCCTTCCGTGGCGTACGCCGACACATCCGTACCGCACGCGGGACAGGTCTTGAAGGGATTTGGGTGCATGTGCCCGCACAGGGGACAATGATGCAGCGATTGAAGAAAATCCTTCTCTTCATGGGCCGCCAGTCGCTTGATGGTCCTTTGTCTCTCGTCGTATTGTTGCCGTGTAATAATACCTTCGCTGATCAGCTTGTTGACAACCCTGACCATCTGCTTGGCGTTTATTCCGAACTTGCTCAGTATGTCTCGGTCCTTGATCCCTCCCAGGAGATCTCGGACGAATTCCCTCACATCAAGCTTGCCCGCCATCAAACCCCCAGCTCATGCACCTTTTCCTCCCCATTCCCAAGAAATCAACCGGCTTCTGCGGCGCCGGGCATCACTGAGCATCCGCACGCGGTTCTCACCAACCAACGCTTCAGTCCTCAACCGACGGACGCGGGATTTCAGTGACCCTTGACTTGATTCTCCCACCATCGGATGTCGGCATGAACCAGCCCCGAGATCTCGTTGAGATCAAGTATCCCCTTAATCCACTCCAGAGATCTTTCCGGAGGGTGCCGGTATATACGATCCCACTGGTCATCGCCGGCAATACCAAGAAGGAGAACCGTCGCGACCGCGTGGGCAAAGTCCTCCGGCACATGGGAAGGAATGTTCAGCCTTCGTCCTGTTGATGTTGACTCTTCTTGGCCCATTTGTCGGTCAGCCTGCCACCGGCATGGTGATTCGTCCCCATGGCGTTCGCCGAAGCACTAATGGCCCGTGCGCGGACGCCTGTCCCCCGTTGAGGCACGCTCCTAGCGTCATGTCACCTGGCGAGGCTTGATGAGAAACAGCACCAGCGTACCCAGCAAACCGATGACAAGCCCAGCCCAAAAGCCCCAATGCAAGAAACTTGCGACACTGCTCCAGCTCCAACCCAAGCCCAGCGGCTGCACCTGCAACTTCTGAACGAGAGCTTGAATTATCATGGACTCCATATGGGACATTCCTCCTATTGAACTTAGTACACCTCTTCGCAAATACGGTGTCATATCTTTTCGACCGGCGGGCCGCCGGTCCTACCGGAACAGGCGCCTACCGAATCCGCGACGGCATTTATGAAACTGTAAACTTGGCGCCCTTCGGTGAGATACGGCGATGTATTCTGATCGGTCAAATGGCCGTGCCAATGGCCTCTGACAGTAGGACCGGCATCTTGCCGGTGTTGGACGACTGACGGGCAAGATGCCCGTCCTGCCAAATCCTGCGCCCACCGGCATGCTTTCCCTAGCTGCGCCATCGCAGGCCGATGCGTCACGGCAATTGCGCAACGGGGCGCCAGGCCTGACCAGCCCGAACCGGAGAAGCTCATTTGTCTTCGCCGATTATGGTGGCGGTGTACGCATAAACTTCCGCAGATGGGCTTTTCCATCCGTCCCAGGGCAGGCCGGCCTTTTCCCGGGCACAATGTCCGAGAAACTCTTCCAGCGACCACCCGGTTTCGGTGGCCACCTGGGGCAGGAACGTGCCGCTCCTCCCTTTATCCCGTATCACGATGCCGTCGCGGCCCAGAATGATTTCCTTCAAAGGATCCCTGACTCTTCTGAGCGGGGAGAGCACGGAAATCTCGACCTCAAGCTGAGGAATCTCCTCCGCAGTTATGGGATTGGCCCGGAAACGGAGATCCTCAGTGGCGGACGCGACGGCCATCTCGCGAACGGTTCGCCACAAGGGCGCATCCGAAGTGAACCTCCCAATACATCCACGCAATCTGCCTTTGTGCTTGAATGTGACAAAGCAACCGGCCCGAACCTGGAGTTCGGGGGTCTTGCTCTCCTCGTACGAGACCCACTCTCCCTTCACCGCGGCCTTCGCTGCGTCCCGAGCCATGGCAATGAGTTCCCGTCGGCTCTCCGCAGAGAAGCTCAAGGTTATGGGGCCTGTTTCTCGCTCTCCGGCCTTCTTCTCTGACCCTGTGAACACCATGGCGCCGTACCCCACTACATTCTCGGTGTTTCCCCCGGCCATCCCGGAATGACTGTAACTGACCACCTTAGCATCGGTTATGCCGAGCCCCTGCGCGGCTCTCAGCACGCAGAGAACGGCGTCGATTCCGCACATGGTCACGGCAAGTCCCGGGTAGCGTTTCGTCATGATTGCCCGGTCTTCGCTGATGACAGTCTCCGGATTCAGAGTGCGAACGGCATCGAGGATCCGCCGGTCAACCTGGACAGCCGTGTCGGCGTTCGGATAATGGCTAAGATCCGTAGAGATAACAATGAGGGTCCCCGCGTCTCCGGCGAATTTCACCAGCGCCCTTGCCACCACCTCCTGATCAAGGCGATCAGAGCTGCTAGTCACAATGGGCACGATCTTGAAAGGCCTGCCGCCCGATGCGACAATGAGGTACGGAAGCTGCACCTCAAGGGAATGCTCTTTAGCGTGAGCCACGTCATTGAACTCAATGCGGTCGCTCTCGTCCACGAGCTTCCCAGCCAGAGCCGTGTCAACCGGGATGTCTCCCAAAGGTGTCTTCCAGAGGTCGGCAGAGCTGATGGCGGCTGCTGTGGTCCGGACATGGTGACTGGGGCCTATCAACACCACGGTGTCATAGGTGAAGGCGGTCCCCGCAATCTGCTTATAGGCCGCGCCAAGTCCTTGACTGCAATAAACGTAGCCGGCGTGCGGAGCCAGAATGGCCCTGATAGGGCGCAGGAAGTCCTCCTTTACGGCGGCGTTCAGGGAGTCTTCGACGAACTTCCGGAGTTTCGCACCGTCCCCCGGGTAGAACATCCCTGCCACCGCAGGAGGCCGGATCTTTTTCGGGGCGCCTGCCTCCGTGGAAGTCGGTGGTGAGCTTGCCGAATCGGACAACGCAAGCGCGCAAACCACGGCCGCAGCCAAGACGCTGCTAATGACTCTTCCGAGTTTCACCGCTCGCTCCACTCACAGACTCAGAGCCTCCGGACAAACATGGCCCGCCTGCCGGAAAGCTTGGACGACGTTTCTCGCCCGTTCCGATTATAAAGAAAAATCAATGGAACGCAAACCAAACCCGTGAGAAAATCTCTCCTCCCGGTCTTGTCCGGGCTCTCGACACGAACATGGGCCCGCGTGGCGTGGTCAGCCTCTCGCTCCATGATTCCAGACTCCTGGGATCGTATCCCCGCACGTGGGACATTTTCCGTCCTTCAATTTGTTTTGCCGTATCCGGAACCCGATGCGTTCAATGAGTAGAGTTCCATCCTTGGGGCAATAGGTGTTTTCGGCCTCCGTGCCGAGCACGTTTCCTACGTACGCGTAATGAATACCTGCGTCGAGGGCTTCCCGGCGCGCCTTCATCAGGAACTCCACAGGCGTGGGCGGAAGATTTCTCATCTTGTACATGGGGTAAAACCGGCTGAAATGCAAAGGGGTGTCCGGTCCCAAATTGGCCAGCACCCATCTGCACATCTTCCTGATCATATTGAGATCGTCGTTGAAAGTGGGAATGATAAGGTTTGTGATCTCCAGCCAAACACCCTTCTCTTTCATGAGGACCATGCCGTCGAGCACCGGTTTCAGGCGCCCGTCGCACACCTCCCTGTAGAAGCTGTCACTGAATGCCTTCAGATCGGTGTTGGACGCGTCGACAACTTCGCACAGAAGCTCCATAGGACGGCGGTTGATGTAGCCTGCGGTGACCGTCACGTTGCGCAGCCCGTTTTTACGAGCCATCGAGGAAGTCTCCAGAACGTACTCATAGTAAATGACCGGTTCCGTGTACGTGTACGCTATGGACGGGCATCCTCTGGCGCGAGCTGCCTTCACGACCGTCTCGGGGGGAAGGTCGATGCTGGTAGTGTCCTGGGGGGCTGCCTGGGAAATGGTCCAGTTCTGGCAAAACTTGCAGTGCAGGTTGCATCCTGCGGTGGCTATGGAGAGAATGGTCGTGCCAGGCAGGAAATGGAACAGCGGCTTTTTCTCGATAGGATCAATGTGCACTGCGCACGGACGGCCGTACGTGACTGCGCGCAACTCGCCGTCAACCACGATCCGGGACCGGCAATCGCCGCTGTACCCTTCCGTGATGCGGCAACCTTTCGGGCAAAGCTCGCAGAGGAACACGTCCGACCTGACCATCTACTGTTCCTGATCATGCGGATAAGATCTCATGCGACAGCGTAATCCCCCGCGCCCCTTCTTCTTAGGATCATTGCGCCGTATACCTCGACGGCCGACGCCATTGGGCTGCGAGAAAATCCCGACTGTTAGTTTTCATTATAGCTCAGGTCACGTCCGATGCCAAAGCAGGTCAACGGATTCGTCAGGCAGTGGCACTCCTTTGAAAACCCCGTCGAATCAAACACTTCAGAAGGCTCGGGCCGCTATAATCGTCCCCATCCCCAGAGTTCACCGTGAACCGCCAGAGGACAGATCCCGTTCCGACCTGAACAGGAAAGTCGTTCAGTGCTTTTCAGACCAATGAATTCCTTTGTCATATTTTTTGGGGGGGGTGAATGGGTTTAACAGGCAGGATGCAACATCAAGCCTGCCGGCGCATCCCAACAAACCACCTCAAGGAGGGCGACCAATAACAAACAACAGGATGTTTCGAGGAGTCGTTGTGGCGGTGACTTTGCCGGCCTTCCGGATGGCCGGCGCGCTTGCCGCCGAAGCGGGGTACTCCCGGACCAAGTATTGCAAAATCTATTTCTCCAATGATGCCGATCAAAAGAGGGCCCTCGGCATCAAGCCCTACGCGGACACGGCTTTCATGGCTGCCTACAAAACCATTGGCACTTACTACTACTATCCCAATCAAGGGAAACTGTTCAATATTAAGCTTTACTCCGCGAATGACGGCGCCAATGGGTACATGCAGGGAGGAAAGCAGGATATCTATCTGAATACCAACTATCTCGGGAGCAAAACGTACGCAGCTTGGGGCAATGTGATAGCCCACGAGGCCGCCCACATTCTTTTCTTCAATCAGACCTATGCAGACCGTTGGAACAGTGGCCTCAATTACTATCGTGTCTTTTTGACTGAGGCCTTATCCTGGTACGCGGGTGACTGCGTGTACGGTTGGACCGGAACCACCAGCGGGACGTATTCCAAGACAGGCGGGTTTCAAACCGGCCTCTCTCCTGTGGAGATCTGACAAACCACAAGGCCGGCGGCCTGTGCTACCATAAAGTAACACAGGCGGCTACCA
>DYLG01000145.1 GCA_020722215.1 Desulfomonile tiedjei | reverse complement strand
CGGTTCCCGGGCCTCTCGGGAGCATTCCGGGACGTCATCCGGAAGTGTGCCCGGAATGGTTGTCCTGCTTATCAGTCGTCTCAACTCGTCGGAGGACACTCCGAAGACAGGCGACGGTTCCTTGTCCGCTTCTACGATAACCCTCTGGCATGAACGCAGGATACGCTCTTCCACAAAGCTCTCCAACGCGTGTCTGACTTTTACTTTTCCCCAGATGACCGTAATGATGGTCCTGGAATTCCCGTCCGTTTCCACCACGAAGTCGGCCGGGTCATTGGTGGGAATAACCGTAGTCACAGTGGTGTTCGTGAGGATAGTCTGTTCGGGAGCGGACTGATTCACCGGAAGCTGAACTCTCATTCGCACAATTCCCATCCACAGTTGTCCGGAAAAGGTGGACCATTTGCCCTGAACTTCGGACGCTAGCATTTCCATATCCGCGTCAGAGCCAAGGGACAGGTCCCGTGCTTTGGGATAAGCGCGGTTCAGCGCCACCCAAACCTTGCTGTAGCCTCGGGTTCGCACGGTGTCTCCGACGAACACCCGGTCACCCTCGCGGATGGTCTGGGCGGAGTCTCGGCCCTTGCGGAGGATCTCCGCTTTTCCCTGTTTTCGTTTGGCTTCGCCCAACTGCTTGGACTGTGAATCGGACTGCGAAGCGGCCCACGATGGCCCACTACATAGACCCAGGGCCAGGAGAATTGCGACCAACACTCCCAGCCCTCTGCAGTTACCTTCTTTCTTATTCCGTGTATTCATGTCGAATACCTCCCGGATTCTCGTTCCTTGATTGGGACGATTCCGGAGGAATCCGGCGATATGACGGAAAAAACGGACAAGCCCGAGCGAGCGCTATAGGGTAACGGACCGCGAGGGTTGGTCTGCGCCGGTCTCCAAGCGCGATTATGGCAGGTATCAGTCCGAGGGAAGGGAGTCTCTGAAGGAAGCGGGATAGGCCGGCGCCCCAGCCGCGATTGCTGCCGGCCGCGCAGCCTCATGCGATCTTCTCAGACCTTTTCAGTTCAGCCACCTCGGTGACGAGATCCGCTGCGTCAACAAGCGGTTGAGGCGGATTGGGACCCGTTGCGATCACGTGCATGCCCGTAGGTCTCATGGCCAGCACCCGAAGGAACTCTTCGGGCTCGATGATCTTCCGATTCATCAGGACCGTGATTCCAAGGAGGACCACAATCCGGAGTGTTTCCGACGCGATCACTTCCCCTAAGAAACTCCGGGCGTCACCGGATTGCGAATCTGCACCGAAACGATGCACCTCGATCAAGCCGGCAAACGGCTCCATTGACGCCAACGAAGAGCAGCTTTGCAGACACTCGCCAAAGTCGGCTATGCATGCACGAAAGCCTCGGCCGACCGCTCTGAATACCTGTCCCAGCGCCGGTCTTGCCGTGCAGGCTTCATCCCCGGCGTAGACCATAAAGAGACCTCTCTCCATGTGTTGAACTCCCTCCGTATGAGCGGGAAGGGTGGGTTTGAAGCCCGGCCCTACAGAGCACCGCTTAACTGCAACGTTTACTAGGGCCTCATTGTAATACAAGACGAAAAGGGGATTCAAATACCCCGCGCTGTGATACCATCATCCATCCCCAATTGAGGGCCTTTCCGGACGGGGGTTCCGGGAGGGGCCTCTTCTTGTTTGGGTCGCCCCCTTCTCCTGACGCGGAGGGTGTTCCAGTTCACAGCGGCGGTTCATCAATGAGTCATCTGCAAGAGGTCAGAAAACTTTCGGACAGCCAGTCGTTCCTATGCGACACCCTCCGTTTCACGGCAGCCTTGATGGTGGTTTTTCACCATGCCCTGTATTTCTGCTATCCGGCCGAATATGCGGAATTCCGTAGGCATTTCTACACGAATCTCGGATCAATGGGGGTTGCGGTTTTTTTCTGCTCAGCGGATTTCTCATAAGCCATACCGTTCATCGAAAGCAGAACGAAAACCCTTCTTACTGTGTAGAAATGTACTTGATAGAGAGGTTCGTCAGGATCTACCTCGTGTTTGCGCCTGCGATGGTTCTGACGGCCCTCATTGACGCATTATGGTTTTGCGGCAGCAACACCCAGTTGCCTCGGTTCACGGTGCGTGACTTCGCGGTAACAATCTCCATGCTCTCGGGGGCGCCCGGTTTTTCGGATCATCTTGACACGTTCCAGTTTATTGCCCCTGCGTGGACCCTGAACTACGAATTCTACCTGTACATTCTGTACGGAATCACAGCTCTGTCATCCAGGTATGGCGGCCGTTACGGCAATGTCGGGTTGTTCGTGCTGTTGCTCATAACCGCGTATCTCGCAGCGCACTTGAAGCACTTCGCTCCGCTGGCCTTCAATTGGGTTCTGGGCGTAGTTGCCGCTTCTCTTCATCAGGCCGGGATCGGGACAAGAAACAGGCCCCGGATGATTGCCTTGCTGCTCGCTGCTCTTGTCGGGTGTGTCATTTTCTGCCACCTGACGCGGAGTAATCGAAGCCCTCTGGAATCGTGGACCGTCGTCTCGGTTATGGGACTGTGGTTTTATGGTGGAATCTTACTGGCCGAATACGTACCGATCAGCGAACGACTGAAGAGCGTGGCCTACTTCTTCGCGTCGTACTCATACTCAATGTATCTGATCCACTACGCGTTCATAGTCACATTTCTTGCCGCTCTGAACAAACTGCACCTTTACGAGCCGACCGCGAATGACACTGCGAAGCTGGTTGCGTTCCTGCTGCTAATTGCGCTTGTGAACCTTGCCGCGTATCTGTTCAGTCTCATAACGGAACGTCATACAGGCCGCGTGCGGAAGTTGCTTGCCGCAGTGCTGCCGGGGCAGCCATCCGGGAAAAGATCCGACACCGAGGCGCCCTCCTGATGGGGTTGATCGTCCCATCCCGGAGCTTGCACCGGCCCAAGGTCACGGGGCCTTGGCAATCTTGTTGGCTCGAATACAACGCGTGCAGACCTTCATCCGTTTGGCGCCGCCGGAAGGCTGCAAGATTCTTATCTTCTGGAGGTTGGGATAAGAAATCTTTTTCGTCTTGTTGTGAGCGTGACTCACATTATGTCCTTTTAGCGGCCGCTTGCCGCAAATTTCACAAATCCTGCTCATTGGCTCACTCCCCGAAATACTGATCTGCTGGGAATTGGCAGACCTTTTTCCACTGCAGGCGACGGATGAGGGGCCGATGTAGCGGCTCCGGTCGATTCCGCGAATTGCGAAGCGCCCCCGTGGAACCATTTACTATACGCCTAACATGTTCCCGCTGCAACGAAAATCGAACTGACGAAAGGCGGCAATAGCGCATAGGTGCGATATTCTAACCCGGTTCCGCTCGGCCCTTCAAGAGCGCATTGCCATTGAACCCGTCCGTATCGCTTTGGACTTGCACGCAACTAATGGTATCCTGGAACGCCAGGCGGAGTATCCCGTCAATAGCATCGAGTGCGGAGATCAATGAGAATTCTATTTTGCGGTGAGTTTTTTCCCAACAGCCCGAAGGCCTTGAAAGCTCTGCTTCCGGAGGACGAAATATTCAACTGCCCGACGAATCGAGCGCGAGACTTGGGCGTTGACGTGGATGTGCTGGTCCCTCTCATGCATCGTCTTGAGCCCGAGTTGATAGCGGAAACCCGTGCCCGGATGATTCATCAGTGGGGCGTGGGACTGGAGGGGGTAGACATCCCCGCTGCCACTGAAAGGGGGATATTTGTCTGCAATGTCCCTGCGGATGCGTCTCCCAATGCGGATTCTACTGCGGAGCACATTCTGTTCTTGATGCTCGGCGTTGCCAGGAGAATTCACGCGTGCTTCGCAGCATTTCATCAGGGAATCTGGGGCGCTCCCAAAGGTGAGGCCCTGTTCGGCAACACGGCCCTGATTGTGGGATTGGGCAGAGTAGGCAAGGCGCTCGCGCGGAGGCTAATCGCGATGGGCATGCACGTGGAGGCAGTCAAGCGCACGCCCGGGGCCGAGGCCGAACGTATCCCCGGAATCCGGAGAATGGGCGCTCCCGGAGACCTGCTTGAAATGGCGGCAAACGCGGACTTCGTCATAGCCGCGTGTGTGCTGAACGATGAGACTCGGGGGCTTTTCGACGAAGCATTGTTCCGGGCAATGAAGCCCACCGCGTACGTGATAAACGCGTCCAGAGGGCCGGTTATCAACGAAGATCATCTGCTTGAAGCGCTCCGAAACGGGGCCATCGCCGGCGCCGGACTGGACGTCTTCGGCACGGAACCCCTTGATCCCGCTCATCCTCTGCTTCGCATGGAAAACGTGTTCGCCACTCCGCACGTTGGAGGCGTCACCAGACAGAACATAGAGGGAGTAGCTCAAGTGGTGGTGGAAAACGTGCGGCGTCTCAACCGAGGTGAAGAGCTTCTGTATTGCGTAAATGCCCGCGCGGTTAGCGGTCAAGGTTGACCGACGCGTCCAAGAAACGCGGCCGGACTTGACATAGGCTTGTTTGGGTGCCAACGTGGCAGGAGTGATGCCCATGTTCCGCAGTCGACCGCGAGACCATGTGGAGCATATCGAGCAACGACCGGCCATCGGCCAACAGCAGACTAGGCCGCCTGTGAAACTAGCGCCCAAGGCTTTCCCATATGTGCTTGAATTGCCCAGACTTGAGGGTTCCTTCACCGCCCTGTAGGCAACGCACAAACGGTACATCTTCCTGGTCCACGCTGATTTCCTTGTACTCAGGGCAACCATTTGCTGCACAAATGTTCGGATTTTTCGGAACTGCTTTACCGCCATGATCAATTTTTCGGTTCCTGCATTTCCACCTTTCTGTGTAATGAATAATCATGGGTAACGCTTCTGATCAGTTTGAGGTCTTCCTCATTGTATCCGGTTCTCGTCGTGTGTCAAATAACTTGCCGGAAAAATGTAACATGGCGGCGATACCAGTCCCGGGTTTTCTTTCTTCATCCCGGTGAGAA
Organism: Desulfomonile tiedjei; assembly: GCA_020722215.1. Taxonomy (GTDB): domain Bacteria; phylum Desulfobacterota; class Desulfomonilia; order Desulfomonilales; family Desulfomonilaceae; genus DYLG01. Next base: position 5,169 of record DYLG01000145.1, on the reverse strand, counting down.
TCAGGGCAGGGAGTTGAATGATGGAACATGATGAAACCGCTCCATCTACCGACGGTAGGAGGCTGTTGCGAAACCTCCCCGATGTGCAAAACCGCGCCACGGGGGTAGTCCGGACGCTACTGCATCCGGGTTCCGGAGGATCAGGCGGTTTCAGCCGAAAATCGAGCCTATATGGCAAATTGGTTCTGGCACATAATCTTGCAGAATATGCCTCCTGCCGCTTCGCGGCCTGGTACCCGGACCTATTTGATTGCCGGCGTGCTACAATTGGCGACCTTTGTACAGTTTCGCGACAGGCTCCTAGGTCCTCTTCCTAATGTATATACGGCACGAACCGCCAGGTCTTTGACCTGTATTGGAGATACTGGGGGAACTTTTCGGCAAGTATGCGCTCCTCGCAACCTGCCTTGAATACGTACAGAATCAGCAAGCCCAACCAGCAAGGTATGAAAATCAGGCTTCCGAATAGAAGAATGTATCCGCCAAGCCCGACGATTACTCCTGCATACATGGGATGACGGATGTACCCGTAGATCCCGTCTGTAACAAGTGCGCCGCTGCGCCTGGGCGCCGCGTAGAAGCGGAAATTTCTCCCGAGTCCGCGATAACTCAGTACAACCATCACGAAGCCCGCGACGCAAAGGACTGCGCCCGGAAGCGCGTGCCATGCGCCGATTTCTCCCGGAGAAAGAACTCTCTCGATAGGAACGCCAACGAGCGTCACCAAAAGCAAGGCAATGTATGCGCGGGTTGCCCATTTTAGATCCTCGCCGCGGCGGTTCGCGTCTCGATGGGGCCGAGTCAGCGCGAACGGTCCGTCACTCTTCTTGCCTCTTTCCAGCAGGAGCAAGTAGAGAATGCCCCATTTGAGGTTGTACACCGTCTTGAATCCCATTCTTCGCAGCATGACCGCAACAGCGGGGGAGCGGTGTCCTGAGAAACAGGTAACCAGCACAGGATCATCCCTGCATCTTTGTGCGGCCGCCTCGGCCAGGCCGCGACCCCACGGGTAGCTTTCCGATGCGCTCAGTCTGTTCCAATGGAATTCCGGCTTGGACCGTACATCCACGATCCAGGTCTCCTCGGGAAGGCTGGACAGCTTCCAAGCAGGCAAAGACCTGGCCCCGGCAGCAAGAGCCACGAGTTCACCCCCCACCATGAGATCCAGCATACTCGAGAGAAGACCGGGCGGGTTCTCTCCACCTGGGAAGGCCGGTTGGTCGTCATGGGCGCTGCGCAACGTCAGGACGGCATGGACCAGGTGAACTGCCGCCAGGAAGCACCACAATAGCCACACAAGCCTGCTGCCGGCCATTATCGCTGTGGCGAGAAGGCAACCCGTCGCCGCAGAAAAGAGAGGGTTTACAAGCCGGGGTCCGTGAACTCTAGCAAACACGTGCCCGTCCTCGGAAACCGACGGCATGAACACGAAATAGGACAGGATTCCCACGAGAGCGAACACGAGCAACAGCGCCGAAGGCACTCCCGTGACGATGGCCAAGGCAAGACTCACCGGCCCCGGACTCCATCCGTCAGCGCTTATTGTCAACGCGGCGGCCAGGATTACGCCGCCATAAGAGTTGTTGCCGCGGAAAAAAGGCGCTCTCTTCCGTCCATGTCATTCTTCCGGCCTTGACAACGCTCGATCCGGCCCCTTTTGAGCCAGTCCGGTCACGCGGTTCCGGCGCAGGAACCACGAGTTGCCGATAGCACGGAAGCGCACCTCATGCAACCCAAATTGAGGGGTTTTGGGACGGGAATGCCGGGGAGGTCCCTTTTTGCACTACGCGACCTCCGGCCGCAACCAAAGAGAAGAATTAACTACCAAGACACCAAGAAAATCCTGAATTGATTTCTTCTTGGCGCCTTTGTGTCCTGGTGGTTGGATTTTTATCGTTCCCAAGTTTGGTTCCTGAAAAGACTCCAATCCGCAGATTACGCAGATTCACGCAGATGAGGAAGCAGTCATCTTTACCGCGGTCTGAGCCCACTTGAATCTGCGTCCATCTGCGGATAAATCTCTTCGCGTAGCCTGTCGTGGGGTGCAGTGCCCGACGGTAACCGCACCGATCGAGGCTTGGAAGGCCATGCCGAAATACCGCGCGAACAGACCGCCTCCCCCCGCTCATCTACTGCGCATTCTTCTCAGCTTCTTCAGGAGCCTTTTTCTGGCCGCCATGGCTTTTCTCTTCTTTTTCACGCTGGGCTTCTCGTAAGCCCTGCGCTTCTTTGTCTCCGTAAGCACGCCGGATTTCTGGACCTGTTTCTTGAATCTTTTCAACGCGTTTTCAAAGGGTTCATCGTCCTTGACAGTAACTCCCGGCATTCAAATTCGCTCCTTTCTTGGCAGATCGGACCGGCAAAACGGTCCGATCGGTCTGGTTTTCGATGCCTGTCCAGGCAATTCGTCTCGATTTCATGATGCTGTTGAAAGCAGACCGTGTTTTGCCGCCGCGTTCAAGAGAGTAAAGGCCCGGTCACAGCGCAGAGAATCGGCGCACAGCAATGGACTTCATTCGGCCAGTCCGCCCTGCTTCAAGGCAGTGAATCATTTGCCTCAGTTCCGGGACGCAGCCGTTGGACGGCCGCTCAGACCCGAAACGGACGCCGAGCGAGCAGCACCGCCCCCTCCTCGCCTGTGAATGTGATGCAGAGGTCTGTTTGATCACCCGATCAAACCGGGCATTCCTCTCCATTGAGAGGAACAATATTGGTAGTCTGCACGAAGTAAGTCTTCTGGGGTAGAGGTATCAAATCCCTTCTATCGATCGTTTCGCGGGCAAGAGCAGAGTGAAATGGACACGGTGCCCACCAAACCACCGGCAACCGAGTACCGAGCAGCCACGACGCCCGCGTCCGTCCACCCTATATGTCTAGCTTACGCAGCGTTGTTCGTCAAGAGAAATTCCGCGGTAAGGGGCCGTTGCTGTTGACAACCGCACTATCTTTGGTAACGGATAGGTCTATGGCAGAAAACACATCTAGTCTTATTTCGTCGTTCGGTATCCATGGCGGGGAATGCGTCATAGCACTGGTGGGCGCAGGGGGAAAAACAAGCCTCATGTACGCGCTGGCCAGGGAAATGGCAGCGCGGCACGAGGAGGTCGTCACAACTACCACCACGAAGATTTTTCCTCCCCGACCGGATCAGTCCTCATGCCTGATGCTTGTGCACGAAGACCCGACGCTGGAGCTGCTTGCGGAGAATCTCTCCCGATGGGGTCATGTTACCGTGGGCCAATGTTTGCTCCCGGTTGGAAAACTGGAAGGAATCTCGGATACCACTATCGGGGTTTGCATGAGATACGCGGACAGAGTGCTGATAGAAGCCGACGGCTCGGCAGGCCGTCCAGTGAAGGCCCCGGAGGCGTGGGAACCGGTGATTCCCAACATCGCTGACGTGGTCATTCCAGTTGTAGGGCTGGATTGCCTGGGCCGACCTGCCACCGACGAGTGGGTCTTCAGGCTGGATCGATTCCTCGAAGTCACAGGGCTCAAGGAAGGTCAGGCAATCGATGCTCCATCAATCGCTCGACTCCTTACCCACTCGGCTGGGGCGTTGAGCCGCGTCCCGGAAACGGCCCGCGTGGTCCCCTTTCTGAACAAGACGGATCAGTTGGCTGATGAACAGGAACTGCACGAATTAGTAAGGGAAATCAGCCTGCACGCGTCGGGACGGATTTCACTGGTCGTCGCGGGGAAGCTCGTCGGCGGTATGGCGGTGAGGGCGTTCGCTCTCACATCCACGGGCTTTCGAAGAGGCGAGGATGCAGGGGGGGAACTTTTTGCAGAAAGTTCCCAGCCTGCGCCACTCTTCAAAAACTCCTGATGTGATGAGCCGACGGGCCGCACCCTCCACACAAACGCGTCCGCTGACCGGCGATCATGCTGGTCGGTTCAGACTGCGTCCACCTTGGCCAGGATCTGCTCGTCGGTGTGGTGCCTGAGTCTTATGGCCTTCCTGGGACAGACGCTTGCACATATTCCGCATCCCTGGCATGAAGCGGGTTCTATGTAAGCGCGGTTCGTCGCCGGATCTATGGCCGGAACGCCGTATGGACACACACGCACGCAGGTCAGACAGGACGCACACAGCTCAGCATCCACCACCGAGACTTCACCCGATATCCTGAGAAAGTCTTTGCTCAGCACCGTTGCAGCGCGAGCTGCAGCTCCTCTCGCCTGAGAAAGGGTTTCGGAGATGTACTTGGGCCCGTGCGCGAGTCCGCAAAGGTAAACGCCTTCGCTCGCGAAATCAAGAGGCCGCAGCTTCATGTGGGCCTCCATAAAGAACCCCACGTCGTTGCGCGGAAGCTTCAAAAGCGTGCCCAGAGTTTCCGTTTCCGGATGGGGCCTCACCGCTGCACTCAGAACAACCAGGTCCGCGGCAAGCTCCACGTCGTCCCCCAGGATCAAGTCATGAACCGTCACCTTCAGTCCGGAGTCTGATTCCTCAACGGTCGGCTTGCGCTCCGGATCGAAGCGAAGGAATATGATGCCTGCTTCTCTGGCCTTTCTGTAATAGAGTTCCTTGAATCCGTAAGTCCTGATGTCCCGATAGAGAATGAACACCCGGATGGATGGGTCGGCCTGTTTCAGAGCCAGCGAGTTCTTTATTGCCGAACCGCAGCATACGCGGCTGCAATAGAGATGCTCAGGTTCTCGGGAGCCCACACATTGAATCATCACGACGGTTCTTGCATTTTTCAGGGAAGCTGGATCGTCGTGGAGGCGCCTGTCCAGTTCGGTCTGAGTCCAAACCTTGTCGGAACGGCCGTAACGGTATTCTACAGGCAGGTACTCAACGCCGCCGGTTGCGACTATCACTGCGCCGAACTGGAGATCGGTTTCTTCCCGGCTCCTTCTATTCCGTATTCTGACAGAGAACTTGCCCACATGCCCCGACGAGTTAACAACCGCCGATTCAGTGAGTACCCTGATGCGCGGATGCGACAAGACTTTGTCGGCAACCTCGCTAACAAAGGCCGGAATGTCCAGACCGCTCAAACTGCGTCTGTGGTCTAGAGCTACGCCGCCCAGGCGCGCTTCCCTCTCGACCAGCACCGCATCGAACCCTTGATCCGCCAGCGACAGCGCGGCAGTCATGCCCGCGATGCCTCCTCCGATCACCAGGCCCGAGCGAACAACCGGGAAGGACGCCTCTCGGAT
>DYLG01000144.1 GCA_020722215.1 Desulfomonile tiedjei | reverse complement strand
GTCAGGCCACGCAGCCCATAATATGATACAGTTATTTTGGGACAGTCGCTAAGCTCTGAAGACCAGCGCAATGCTTACCAAGTGACGAAAGAATGGCCGCCACCTCACCTTCGGTGAGCAAAGACTCTGGCCTTCCATTTGTCGGCCTTGGCCAGGTCCTGTTCGCCCAATGTTTCGTAGCACTTGGCCCGAAGCATATAGACCTCGCCGCTATACGGGTTTATCTTGGCCGCCTGTTCCAGGTCCTGAACGGCCTTGCGGTGTTCGTTCAGCTCCAGGTAGAGTTTCGCTCTGCGCATTAGGGCCTGAAAGTTTTGGGGATCTATGTTCAGTGCTCTGGAATAAGCCTCCACCGCCCTGTCGATGTGCGATTCGGCCATGTGGATATCGCCCATCGTTATGTAGGCCGGGGTGAAGGCCGACTCCTTGTTCAGTGCCAACCCAACCTTTTTCATCGCTTCCGCGGTGTCGCCCTTCCTGAGAAGGGCCTCCGCCAGAAGCTGATACCCGCGAGGGCTTTCCGGACTGAGGCTAATGGCCTTCTCCAGGTCGCCTATTGCACGTTCCAGTTGCTTTTCATTGAAGTACAGGCTTCCCCTGAGCAGGCGAGCCTCATCGTCGTCGGGATTGATCTCTAGTGCTTTGTTCAGGTCCACGAGGGCGCGGTCGCCGCGTCCGATGCTCTTGAAGATCGATGCCCGCTTGACCAGAATCCAGGGATTGTCCGGTGTTATGGAAAGGGCCCTGTTGAGGTCTCCCAGTGAAGCCAAAAGATCACCCATTCTCAGGTGCAGTCGGGCTCTGTTGCAATAGGGAAGGGGATTCTCAGGATCGAGGACAATGGAGCGGCTTAGTTTCTCCAGGGACTCCGATGATTTTCCCATCATCATCAGCACGATGCCCTGATTCATCATCAGGATGGAATCATTGGGATTCACGGCCTCCGCTCTCTGGTAGTCTTTCAGTGCGCGTTCCAGATCGTTCATCGCCCTGTATGCGTCGGCCCTGTAAAGGTAGACGGAATTCATTTCCGGATCGATTTCCAGCGCTCTGGTGAAATCTTCCACAGCCTCTCCGGGCTTGCCGGCCCTGAGGAGAGCAAAGCCCCTTCGGAGAAGGGCCTCACCATTCTTGGGGTCCATTTTCACAAGAGCGTCCATTTCCCTTACCGCGGCCGCAAAGTCCCCCTGCTCCATGTACACGGCAGCCTTGCCGAAATAGCCGGCTCGCTCCGACGCATCCATTTGGGCGGCCCGGTTGAAACAGGAGAGGGCTTGGGCGTAGTCCTGTCTATGGAAGTGAATCAATCCGATGCTGCACATTATTGATGCGGACTGTGGGTCGAGTTGAGCAGCTTTCTCCAAATCCTTCAACGCAGCCTCGTACTCGCCCATTTTGCCCAGGAGCCGACCTCTGCACTCCCAGACGGTGCAAGATTTGGGAGCCAAGTCTATTGCCTTTTCGTAGTCCTTCCTGGCGCATGGGTAGTCCGCCAACTGCTCGTATGCCCTGCCCCTGAGCAAGTACGACTGAGCGTCGTTGGGTTGCGCTTCAATGATCCCATCGAGCATTTTTATGGCCAAGGTTGCCTTGCCCTGATCCAAGAGCTTCTCAGCCTGCTCTAAACTTGGAGGCTTGGTCCCCTGGCAAGCAGAGCAGATCAGACAAATCGAGACGAGTAGCATCACTCGGTGGTAAGCAGTCGCCGAATCTTGGTCATTCTTGCTGTGGATTGCCATATGCCCGTCAACTCCGTGAAGCCGGACCACGATGCGATGGTTCGGCGGCGGAAGGCCAAACGCTCCCCCGCAGAAATACGGAGACGTATTCTGATTGGTTAGGCGCCCGGCCGAGGGCCGCCGACAGTAGGACCGGCATCTTGCCGGTCATTATATCCGGGACCGGCAGGCACGCCAGTCCGAGGACAGTTTCGTAGGAAGTGGTGACCAGCGGGAACCGCATCGCTCCAGACCTCCGCGAATGACGGGCAAGATGCCCGTCCCACCAAATCCTGCGCCCGCCGGGATGTCCTTTCCGAAATGCAGCATCGCCGCAGAGTGTGGTTGCATATTTCCGCAACGGAGTACTAACACCAAACCTGGCCTGCACCAGCCGGGCACTCAATAAGTGTAGTTTCGGGCCGCGCGATTGTCAACAAGCCACTAGCGCCGAATGGCGCCGTAAGCGAGCCTGGGGCGAGATCGAGGACAACAGGTTCAAAACCACATCAGTATCTCGTTAATCTTTGTTCTCAGTCGCCGCGTCACAACGAACCATACCGGCGCTTGTTCAGTGGTGATTCTGGCGATTCCTTTCATACCGGGTTTGATGTTCGGGGGCCTGGACTCGAACGCGGCTTCTACGGTGAAGATATTGCCCAGGTCGGGTTTGGCTTCGGCTCTGGGCGCTATTTTCTTCACGGTCAGCGGGTGACTCTCGTCCGGCCTGAAATTGAAAAACGCCTCAGCCTTCTGTCCCGGTTTGACAAAGACTATGTCGCTTTCTTTGACGAATATGTCCAGAAGCAGCACGTCTTGGGGCGAGATCCTGCAGAATGCCTCGCCGGCTTTGAATCTTTTTCCGATGAGGGTTTCGACTCGTTCGGTGATAACGAGTCCGTCTGTGGGGGATCGGACCTCGAGGAAGCGCTTCTGCCAATTGAGAAAATCCAGTTGCAGTGCAGCTCTGCGGGCTTTTATGAGCGTGAGTTGGCTTTCGGCCAGCTTCTTGGGGTCTTCGGCAGCCATGTTGCGCAGTATTTCCGCTTCCGTCTCGTAGCTTTTCAGCAAGCGTTCCGCTTCCCTTATCTTATAGCTGAGTTCCTCGTCGTCCAGGGTCGCCAGCAGTTGTCCTTTCTTGACGAGGTCTCCTTGCTTGACCAGGACTTTTTTGACTATTCCATCCATTTCCACAAATGAGAAGTATTCGTATTCAGGGGCGATTTCTGACTCGCCACCGACCTTGAGACTCATGGGAGTGATCATTGCCAACGCGACCGCCGCGATCAACGCGATCAGCAGCCCTATCCTGAGAGCACTCTTCCTCATCCGCTGCCGTCGGCCCGGACCGGCCACGGAGTCAAAGAAGGAAGCCTTGGCAGACCGGTTTTCGGCAAGGACCCATTTTTCCGCGAACGCTGTGGACAGAAACGGGACCATATTCATCAAAGCGAGAGTCTCCACCTGTCCCGGCGGTTTGTTGTCGATGAACTCAAGTAGGAGGTGCCCTATGATGTGATCGTACGAAGATAGAGGAATCACGATCAAGCATGAGCATTCCGCGTATTCGATGTAATCCTTCAGGGCGGACTCAGCAGCCTCATCGACGCCCTCGGCTTTCGGGGCATTTCCCAAGAGTATCAACGCCCGTTCAACTGTTTTCAATGACTGCGCCAGATCGTTGACACGTTTGACGAAATCGGATTTTCTTTCAACGGAAGGCTGGTTGTTCGTTGCCACAAGCCGGGACTTGCCGTCCATATGAGCAATCAGCAACGACCTGTCGAAAGGAAGCAACGACCTTGTGTCATTGACCAGTATGAATTGCAGGTCATCAAGGGTCCTTGCCCTTACGGCGTTCTTGGACAGTTCAAGGCTGATGGCAAGAGCCTGCTTTCCAGGGTCGACGACGGCGGGCTCAGTGCCTGTCCTTGCCTGAACCGCCGAACACGGCGCTCCGCTGACTTGTGATACCGTTGGACGATCGTTCATTCAGAAAAGTATCTCCTTGTTGAAGGTTCGATAGGCGGCCTCGATGGTCCTCTGCAACGCACTTCTGGGGGGACTGTGGACTACCAGCCTACCGGTTGCCCCCAGTGGAATACCTTGTTGGTTGGGGAAAACGATCTTGCAGAGGTAGTACGATTCCACCGGAGTATCATGGTGACGTTCGTCTTGGGGACGCGTGGCGATCTCTCCCCCGAAACGGCTGGAAAAGGGTGAGCCCTGGAGGTCCTCTCGTTTGAATGGGCTTACTTCGCTTACCGTAAGCCTCAGAGAAATGCCTTCCCCGAGAGGAAACCAGACCTCAACCTCAGAGCCGGGCTTGATCTTGAGAATATCCGTTTCAGGCACGAGAGCCAGAATCTCGCAGTCATAGCCGCTGGCGAATTCTCCAACCACGGTTCCCTTAGCCTGTTGAGCCCCTGGCTGGAGGTCAAGGGCAAAACGCGTGACGTAACCCGAGAAAGGGGCCTTCCATTCTAGGTTTTCCAGATCTCTCCTGATCCGGTCAACCGCATCGGTGGCCTGGGACAGCTCGATAAGTTTCATCGGGATCTTTGAGAGGTCTTCTCCGCTGTCCTCAATGATTGAGATTTCTCTCTGAATGAAAGCTTGATCCAGTTCCTTCTCCTTGAGATCGCGCCGAAGTCGCTCCGGATCCAGTCGGAACAGCGTCCTGCCGGCTTCCACTAGGTCGCCTTCTCTGACAAGAACTTCGCCGACGGGGGCTTGGGCAGGAATTACGATCTGCCGCATGAGCGAAGATTCCACATAACACGGATAGAGCGAGTTGCCGGACCATGGGCGCGTCAAGAGGAAGGCCGCGCCGCCGAAGAGCAGCACAAACACAAGTAGACCGACGGGTCTGAACCTCATCTCTTTTCTCCGCTTTATCAAGCCTGCCGCGCCGCGCGTCACGGGCCCGACCACGAACAGCATAAGGGCAAGGAACCCGAGCACAATTCCGAGGGCTTTATCGAATCGATAATAGACCCCCATGACTATACCGGCGTACAGAAACACCCTGTAGATTGATGCAGAAATCCCGTAAGAAAGCACTATAAGCCGCTCTCTCCCGTCAGCCTTTCTGGCCTGTACCGACTGGATGCCCAGCACTTTGTTTAGGAACAAGTACCTCACATACGCGAAAGCCCGACCCTGAAGGTTCGGAATCCTCAGCAAATCGGCCAGAATGAAGTACCCGTCGAATTTCATCAAGGGGTTGCCGTTGAACACCAGCGAAGATACCACCGAGACGGCCATCATGAAGAACGCTACGGAATTGAGCTGCCCAGGCTGGGAAAAATACCAGAGGTACGCGGAGAATACCGCCACAACTATCTCGGAAAGAACCCCGGCGGCTGCGATGGACATCCTTTGATTGCGCTCCGCAATCTGCCAGGCTGCGGTAGTATTGCAGTACAGGCAGGGAAAGAACAGGAGAAAGACGATCCCCATTTCCGGGACCCGAAGCCCCAGGTTCTTGGCGGTGTACGCGTGGGAGAACTCATGAACCAGCTTCATGCCCGCCAGCGCTACCCAAAGAACGAGGAGGTTTCCGAAGTTGAAGAAATAAGAGAAGTTATGGCTCAGCCGCTCCGCTCCATTGATTATCAGGTACACGGCGCCCGGAATGAGCAGCACGAACAGCGCGGCCGTAAGACGATTCACCAGAAGCCGCCACAGCCACAGACTCTTGTCAAGGAAGCCGTCGGGATTCAACACCGGAATGTACAGATAGTACAGCCGTACCAGAGAACGCCTTTTCGCCGCATCGTCCATCACTTTCTTCAGCTTGGACTGCATCTGCGAAGTCCCTTGGGGCGTTCCAAGCAGCAACCCCGCTCGGGAGAACTGTTCCACGAGGTGGGTCGCATGCTCGCTCGTGAAATGCCGACCGTGGAGCCGCAGTCTTTCTATGGCTTGGCTAAGGGTGCGAGTGCCGTCTAGAACATAGAGCAGCTCATACTCATACGGTGAAATCCGGAAAAACTTGTTGGCAACAGGGTCCTCGAGAACAAAGGAGCGCCCCCCGTCCTTTTCCTCAAAGGTGTGCCTTACGATATCCGGTCTGAATTTCGGCTTTATTTCAGCCATTTGCTCCCAAAGCCTGCTTGAAGAGGTGCAAAGTTTCCTCCCGGAGTATTGCCTCTTGAAAGCGGATCAGGATACACCGCATGCAAAAATTTCCTTCCGAATGAATTTCGCGGACGGGCGGGTTTGAAACCCGCCCCTGCCAATAGATCGGAAATTTCTTCTGGTAACCACTATAAATATCACAAAAGGCAGGGAATATGGATCTGAACTTAATTGGCGGCCGGGGAAAAAAGAGGAAAGGGACTGCCGGCGATTGCCGTAGTAAGCCGGCAGTCCGTGGAGGCTCAGAGGCCGAGCAGTTCGGAGACTCTCAGATTGTCCAGTCTGAAAGAAACTGCCTCCTCAATGGGGTAATGCGAAAAATCCAATCGCTGACCGGCTTCGATTCGAGGCCCGTGTCCCTCGAGTGGGGTCGTGGGGGAGATGCTCCCGCCAATGTCGAGGCTAGGTTGTTCAAGATCCGTTCGCTCCCAAAGCCTGATCTCTTCTGCGCTGAAGTCCAGCCTCTTGCCCATGGCTATCTCTTCCGGATGGCCGGCAAGCTCCGTTATCGGGTCGATGCTCCCCGCGGGATCGAGCGAGGGTTGTTCAAGATTCCACCCTTCGAGCATGCGAAGCAGTTCCTCGGGAACTTCACGTCCGAGCTTGAGGATCTCCTCAATAATGTGACCGGGCGGCAGAGGAAGCGGCACGTTCAGCTCCGGCGCCAGACGGGGCTCGATTCCGCCGGCAAACGGCCCCTCGGGAACTTGGAGGGGTTGCCACGAATCGCGGCCCGTCTCCTTATAGTCTGATCTTGCCTCGATGGTGATATCGTTCGACGGATCATCCACGATGATGTAGAAGGTCTGCCTGATAATCCCGCCGTTTCCGTCATCCAGCTTGACCGTCACCTCGTATGGCCCGCCCATGAGCTTCGGATCGGCCTGCCAATGGATTCTTCCGGTCCTGGGGTCGATCTCCATGCCCTTGGGAGCCTTCTCCAAGGAATAGATAACGTTGTCGTCTCCGCGCCAATCGTTTTGATCCTCGTCCGTGCTGTTGAAATCGTGGTCAAAGTACTTCGTGGCCATCACCGGGTAAGTGTTTCCGTCGATGGAGTTGGTCCACTTGGGATCGTTGTTCTTCACTTCCACGGTGAAAGTGTCCGGGCGAGCGTCGTTATGCCCGTCGTGGTGAATGATTCTGAACTCGTATTCGCCAACGTCACGGTTGTCGGTGCTCCATCTTATGGCGCCCGTAGCGCTGTCGAATACGATGTCCGCTCCCTTGCCGTTTGTTGCGTTATACGTATCCACCGGCACGAGCACATCGCCGGATCTGGCGATCTCAAGTGTATAGTAGTCCGGTCCAACGCCTTCGTCGTCCGCAAAGACCTGACTGTCGGTGATGTTCAAGGTGATCCGGTCTTCCTGGATCGTCTGGTCTGGAACATCGTTTATACTAGTGAAATCATTGCGAACATCAACGTAGAATGTCTCCGTGGCGACGGATCCCGGACCGCCGGTGTTGTCATCGGCGATAATGGTGAACTCGTATGCTGGCCGATACTGAGCGCCGCCCGTGTCAAGCGTCACGTCGATATTGGTGGTCTCCCATACGATCTCGCCGGTGATGATGTTGAAGATCACCTGCCCGCCCTCCGGGCCGTTGGGCCGAGCATCCGGGAAGGAATCCCAACGGGCGCCGTCGATCAGCAGCGTGTAAGTGAGGCCTCGAAGCTCATCGTCCGTCTGGATCTCCAGGTCGTCGATAATGTACTGATCTTCGGCCAGAGCGTCCACCTTGGCATCCTCGGTGAGAATTCTCGGGCCCGGTCCGGGTATCGCCTCAAACACCGGGCCCCTGGTGTTGATATCCACCTGGAAGGTCACTTCGTGGGACGAATCGTGGCCGTCGTGATGCACCACTCGGAAGTCGTAGTAATCGGTGGCGACTACGTCCTGGTTGGTGGGGCGCCAGTTTATGACTCCCGAATCCTTATCAAAGGTGATCGCTCCGCCCAGCGCGCCGTTGGGGCTGTAGGAATAGCCGTTGGCCGGGCCTACTTCCACCTCGCCGGCGCCGTCGTCCACAAAGAGTTGATAGTAGGAATCTCTCCAGTTGATGTTGTCCGCTTCCCACTCCTCGTCGATGGCTCCGATGTCAAAGGTGTTGTCCTGGTCCTCGTCTATGGTCCATACCGGCCCGGGATGCGTGTCGATGAGAGTCGGATCATTGATCACCTGTACCGTGAAGTCCACAGGCCCGGTCTGGTTGTTTACGGTGTGACCGTCAACAACCTGCACCCTGAAGTCGTAGTCGGGAATCGGCACGTCCACCGGGTTGCCGTCCACGTCGCGAGTTGTATCCGCGTTGGTGGTTTCCCACGTGATGATACCGGTGTTCGGGTCGAAGTGTATGACGCCGCCAAGCGAACCGTTGGGCTGGTACTGATAACCGTTGCCCGCGTTTAGCTCCTCATAGATTCCCGTGTCGGGGTCTTTCACCCAGAGGGTGTACAACGCGCCTATGCCTTCGTCCTCCGAGTTGAGGTCCAGAGTCCACTTGTCGGCATTGTCGGGATCCACACTGACCGGGAAGTTCACTGAGTCATCTTCCGTGAGCACCCACACCGCAGGCACATCTTCCAGGGACGGATTGTCGTTCACCACGGTCAGGTCGATGACAGCTTCGTCCGTGGTGTCGTAACCGTCATGATGAACCACCCTGAAAGTGTAGTCGCCCACGTCTCGGTTGTTCGGCCCGCGGTCGTTGTCGGAAGCGTTGCCCCACTGGACTACGCCCGAGTCCTCATCAAAGTAGACGTAGCTGCCGTCCGTGTTGATCTGCATGGCAGAGGTCCACTTCACTTCGGAGCCGCCGTCCTTGGTTATGTAAAGCTCATAGTATGCAAAGCCCTGATCGCCGGAACCGGTTCCAGGACCGCGATGGGGATCGCTCTCGGATTCCTCGTCGATCGCATTGAAATCTATGGAGAAAGTCTCGTCCTCATTCGCGCTGAGAGTTTCTCCCGGCAAAGTTGAGGCCGGATCATTCACGGTAACCGTGCCGGAACCCAGCGTGGCAGTGAACCTGTCGATGTCCGTCGGGTCGTTCCGCACCGCTACGTTGAAGATCTCCTCGGAAGATACGCCGCCGTAGGTATCTTCAGTCTGCACCTTGAAAGTGTAGTCCTCAACTCCAGCAATCGGGCTGCCGTCAGCGTACCTGGTCACGTCCGCGTTGTACGTAAGCCAGGTGATCTCGCCGGTGCCCGTATCAAAGGTGATCTCTCCGCCGTCGGCTCCGTTTGGCGTGTAACCCGCAGAATCAATGAGAATCCAGTGGTCTACCAGCGGATCGTAAGAGTATTCAGGATCATAGATCCAGTAAGTGTACGTCACGCCCACGCCGTTAATGCCGGACTCGTCGTCGAAGTCGATATTCAGCGTATCCGCGGAAGTGTCGTCCTCAACCAGGTACTCGACGTCTGGATCGGGAAGATGCGTCACCTGCGGAACCCTGTTGGTAACGGAAACGGTGAAGTCATCCTGATCCGTGCTGTCATGGCCGTCATGATGAATCACCGTGAACGTATAGTCCTTGCCGTCAACGGTCGAGTCCGTGTCGAAGTCGTTGGGCATCCATCGGAAATCGCCGGTATTGGGGTTCAGGTACGCATACCCGCCGTTGGCATTGATCTGATAGCGCAGCCCGTCCGTACCAAGCGTATCGTCAGGATCGTCGGCCCAAGCTACGGAGCTGCCCTCAAGAAGCACCTCATAGTAGGTATCCCGCCAGTTCACGTGAGTATCATCGCTGATCTCGATCTCCTCGTCCGTGGCCTGGAAGTCCTTGACAACCGTGCCCGAGTCCTCCGTCACCGTCACGTCCCTGATGGGGTCGCGGGTCGGGTCCGTCGGATCCGTGGGAAGACCCGTCACCTCGTCGATGAGCTGCGTCATGTAGTTCTTGACGTTGGTAATAAAGGTGTCGCCGGCGGTGTTGTTTTCGCTATTGCCGTCATCTACGGTTACCCTGAAGTCGTACGCGTCTATGGGATTGGTGAGATCCGAGCCGTCCGCCTTCTTGGTCACGTCCGCATTGGTGGTCATCCAGGTCACGATGCCCGTGTCCGTGTCGAAGTAGATGGTCCCACCCGCGTTCGCGCCGCTCTGGTTAAGCTGATACCCGGTTTCGTCAACCGTGTGCCACACGCCCGTGTCCGGGTCCTGCACTTCCAGGGTATAAACCGCGCCTATGCCTTCGTCCTCCGAGTTGATGTCCAGCGTCCAGACACTGGGATCAGGCGCGGGGTCTTTCAGGTTGGGAACCGCGTCATTGTCGTCTTCCGTGAGCACCCACACCGCAGGCACATCTTCCAGGGACGGATTGTCGTTCA
>DYLG01000143.1 GCA_020722215.1 Desulfomonile tiedjei | reverse complement strand
ACCACAGCGCCGCCAATTCTCGTATACGCCGCTGAAGAGCGAGACAGTGCTCTACGGCGATTTCCCCACCACCATATTCATCATAAGCCGTTAGCAACGGAACCAGTGGGTCGTGGATGCCGTACGACGGCTTCGCGTCGCGACAATCCATGGGATGCAACGGTAATCGAGCTTCGCGAGCGAGTTTCTCGCGCAGAGCGGCGAACCCACCATAGCTCATTCTGAAATCACCGTGGCTAAAATCACATCCCATTTAATGCTCCGGAGCCCCTGGGATTTTGGCTTATAATAGAAGGAATAGTGCCAGAAAGAGCGTGCAAGGTCAATTATACGCAAAGACGGGTTGCCACTCCCCACCCTGCTGTGGTATCATTATATGTGTAGTTTCAGGGGGTCGTCGTGATGTCGGGTGTAGTTTGGAGCCGGAGTCCCCTTCGATGCTGTGTTCTCTCTTTCCTGCTGATCTTCGGATTGATCTCCCAAGTGGCTGGACAGGATTTTTCACCGACGCCATACGCACAGTCCTCGATGGGGACGGGAAGTGGACTCGATCTCGCTCCTTCCAACCCTCTGAGCATCCCTGGCTCAACCGCAGGACTTCCAAGAGGCTCGGATTCAGTCTATCTCTCCAGCGGGATGTTTCGGGACTTTCTCCCGCCTATTCCAAATCTTGAGGTTGGGTACCTCTATAACTTTGGCAACAACGTCAGGACTGGTCGTCTTACCCTGGATTACGTCCTTCCCGTGGGTCTGGGACAGGACAGCACGGTCTTCGGAGAGGCGCACGGAGATTTTACGAACTTCTGGAAGACCATTCAACGACTCTTCCGCAGCGGGAATACCACAACCAGCCTGGGCAGTTTCAACGAGAGGATTGACCTTTCCATTGGAGGCGGGTATCGCAGGCTGTTCAATGATAGTCTCCTCTTGGGAGCAAACGGATTCTATGACTCGTCCAAGCTGGGAGATCGGTGGTACGGCTCCGGTGGATTCGGTTTGGAAATGGCTTCTCTCCTTCCAGGCAATGACATGCTCGACCTGAACTTCAACTACTACGGAAATCTCTTCCAGGGCCGCAACAGCATCGTCAATGCCTTCAGGAACGGGACGGGGAATTTCGATATCGAGGCGGGCTATTCCCACCAACTCTATGAACGAGGCCCTGATCTCCGGTTAAAGGTTACCGGCTACCAGTTCGACATCGGTACCAAGGTTTACGGGTGGAACACGGGAGCGCATATAGCGACACGTGACGGGATGTTCAGACTCACGTACGAAGTCGCTTCTGATCGTATCAACGGCACGTATCACACGGTAGGCGGCTTCGTCAATGTCGGTCTGCAATTGGAAAACCTGCTCAGCGGGAGCAGCCCGTTTACTGCCCCTAAACCTCTCTTTCGGAGTCCCCGCAATTTACGGAGATGGCTATCAAAGAAGGTAGAAAGAAACTGGCATCAGGCAGCCGTTATCGTCTCCCAAAGACAGGAGGACTTAAGTCTATTCGCAACGCGTACGATAGCTGAGCGCTGTACGACTTGGCCTCAAGGGCTCCCAAACCCATTCCCTGACATCCAAATTGACTTTCTATTGCCTGGTCCGATGTCCAGGGCCGAGGTTCAGAGCGCCAAGCGGATCGTGATTACCTTCACCGTCAGTGGGAACACTACCGACCGACCAGTGCGTGTCGGACTTGGACATTCGGTGACCGCTACACGGTTTCTCGCGGGCAGTACCTGGTTTCCCGCGGGACCGGCAGCTAACGGCACGCACACCTCAGAGTTGACGCCAGGCCAGTTCACTCAGGACGTAGACATGTTTGTAGCCGAGGCTGCTACACCGCCCAACCCTGCCGGGGGGTTCTGCTATTCTAATGTTGTTGTAAGATTCTATCGTTAACGACCTTCTCTGAAGGAAGGCGACCCTCAGAACGAATTAACGCTATAGATCACTCCGAGATTCCAACTATGAGTATAATGCGTTAGCGTTATTTTCCGTAGCAATGTGGTGTGTACCCCGAGGAAGCCGAACAAGCGGTCACGGTCATTTGTGGGACCCATGTCGGTGCATTAATGCATTACATCTCTATCGCGCTTGCGGCTTCTCTGAAGACGACACCTTGAGGTCGGCCGGCAACGGCAGCGAAGTTGCCGCTTCGGGATCACTCTTCTTCATCTTGGTCTGCACTTTTTCCAGCAGCTCCATGAGGTATTTTCTCTGCTGCTGATCTTTCGTCAGGTTAATGGCCGTCAGATAGTCCTTGTGAGCTTCATCCCATCTTCCTGCCTGTTCGTGCAGAGTCCCCCTGTTCTCGAAGAATGCGGCCTGGCTCTCATCCAGGGAAATAGCCTTGTTGTAGTCCTCCAGGGCCTTTTCCCTTTGGCTCATCTTGTGGTATATGTAGCCCCTGTTATTGTACCCTGTGGCGTCTCCGGGATTCAGCCTCAGGGCAGTGTTGTATTCTTCCAGAGATTCGTCCAGCTTTTTCAGTCTATACAGGCTGTCGGCTCGAAGGCGGTGGAACTCCCAGTTCTGCGGCTCCAGTTCCAGTGCCTTGGTCAAATCGTCGAGAGCTTCCTGGTGGTGCCCCATTTTCAAGTGGAGGGCCCCCCTCTCGCGCAGAGCCTTTGGGAAATCAGGTTGAAGCTTGAGCGCTTTGGTCCACCTCTTGAGCGCATCTCCGCCCTTTCCCTTGCCATAGAGGTCCAGGCCCTGTTGATATAACGTCTTTGCCATTTCTTTGCGAAGTTCAGCCATCCGCTGCTCAACCCCCTGGACGTCGTTGGAACTCTTGGCCAGTTTGCTGAGCTTTGAATAGGCGTCGAGTGCTTTCTCGTAATCTTTTCGAGCTTCATAGATCTTCGCCAGCTCTTGGAGAGCGCGGTAGTTGCGGCGATTGAGCGACAGGGCCTTCTGAAGATGTTCCAACGCGGCGTCAGCATCCCCCTTTGCCAAGAGCACTAGGGCCAGAGATGTCCGAATGCTGCTGTCGCGTCCGCTGTTCTTCACGGCCAGCGTGAGGTCCTGGAGCGCGCCGTCCAAGTCTTGCTTCTTGAACCGAGCCGTACCGCGATTTGCCAGCGCGTACGTGTAGCCCTGGTCAATCTCCAAGGCCCGATTATAATCCTCTACGGCCTTGTCGTACATGCCCTTGCGCTTGTATGCCACGCCTCGATTGTTGTACGCGTAATGATCCCTGGGGTCGAGAGCCAGAGCACGCGTGAAAAGCTCGATGGCCTTGTCGGGGTCATCCTTCTCGAGGGCCTCGACCCCCATGTTGTACAGATCCACTGCGTTCTCTGCGTTCTCTGCCGGCGCGGAGGTAGAGGCAGCCATGATGATGAGAAAAACCAATATCCACAGTATGTTCTTCATAACAACTGCGATCCTCTCTCATTCACATCCTGCATTCTTCCTTTATCACAAAAAACGGCTCCAATCCAGAGTTATCGGAAGGCAAGAGGGGCAGCGGCGTGCCTTCCCACGGCAAGGAAGACATTACCATAATCTATCCGGCGTGTTATATCCCCCATTTACTGCTCTTCCACGTTTTTTTGATAACATATCTCATTTATTGTTTTTGCTTGACATGGTATCGCGGGCATGTTAAAGCCCCCTGTCAACGAAGCCCAACAAGGGGCCAATATTTGACGTCCTTCGTTTGAGATATAGCCCTCAAGCTTTAGATGAAGGATCCAAATAAAGGAGGATAAGGTATGGTGGTAAGAGTCGCTCTCCTCTCATTGTGTCTGCTGGCCTGCCTTGCAGTGGCAGCCATCTCCCCCCAAAGCGTCCTTGCTCAGCAGTTCTATCCGCCGGCGCCATGTGGACCGGCTGCCTGGGGTCCTGCTCCTCAAACTTGCGGGCTGCCCTCGCCCTTCGGCCTGTGCGGCGGGTTCCTGGGAGGGTGCTGCAACATATGCGGGGTCTGCCTGACTATCCCGGGAGCGATAATGAGAGGGCTTCTCGCGCCGCCTCCGCCGCTTCCGCTGCCGCCCTTCGGAGTTCCCGGCATGGGGCGCCCTCCCGCGATGCCGCCTTGCTCGATGCCCGCGGCGCCTCCGTGTCCTCGTCCTGCGCCTGTGAGGAAGTGCAAGGTCACGAGCGCCTGCGAACCGCTCCAGCCTGCGGTGGCGTGTCAACCGCCCCGGCCGGTAGCCAGTGGCGCACGTCAGGCGGAGATGGTCCAGAGTTGTACTCCACTGGCCCCTGTTGTGCCTGGCTGTTGCAGTCTTTGCCTTACCTTGTTTGAGATGCCGTTGCGCCTATCAGCGGGGGTCTTGAGCACTCCACTTCCTTACGATGTCTATCCTCCTTACGCGGAGAAGTCGGGCAAAGAAAAGAAGTCCGCGCTTGCGCACTACTGGTAATTGTCACAGGGTATCAAGAACGGAGGACCGGCAACCATGCTCAGCGGGTATTCTCGAACGTGGCTAACATCGTGGAACCTGAAAGGCTCGCGGATACGTGATGCACAGACCCCTGACAAGCAACCGGAATGATGACTTATATGTCATGAGCTTTACCAAGAAATCATCGGACAGTCGGGTTTCTCCCCACTGAAGCGCACGGAAATCCCGGCTGTTGAACATAGAACAGGATCAAAGGCCTTCAAGCGCCAGGGTATGGTTGCAAGGAGCCTTTGACCCCCAAGGGGCGAGATGAAGCGGTGTCAGCCGTTTGTCCGACCCCTAATCCTCCTAATCTTTGGGGACGCTCGGCGTCCCCCTTTTTTTTCAGACGATCGACACTGCGGTTTATTGGCGGGTCTGCTCTTATCCTTGCCAGGTCCCATTAACTGTGAGTGCGGGGACCAGCCTCATTTGACCTTGTTCACGTAAGCTATCGTTTCCTGAATTCTTCTCTGGTTCGTTCCTTAAGAGCCTTCTTCCTGTCCTTGGCCAACTGGCGCGCCACGTTCTCTTCCTTAATTCTTTCGAACCGCTCTCTTCGCTCCTCGGCTCGTCGTTCCTCTTCTTCTTGAATTTTCTGCATGCGGAGCTGCTGCTCGTAATCTTTCACTCTTTTCTGGTCAAGAAGGCTATTCTCAAACGATACCAAATCCCGGCCGTCGCCCCCGCACTCCGATAGGTGCTTTTTCACCAGGTATCCGGGCACAGAGATGACGTAAAGCTCACAGTGGGGACAGACAAACACCTCTTCGTCCGAGGGCGGCTTCATTTCCTGGTATCCTTGGGCCTCCAGCTCAGCAGCGCTGCACTCTTTACGGACCCAAAGATCCCGCCTGCGCAGGTATCCCCAACCGGGCCGGCTGACCCAAAGGGTCTGAAGCAAGTTTGCGGGTTCATCCGACCTGTAAGTGAAGGAGGCCTGATGAACCCAGAAAATCCGCCTGGATTTTCCAAGGGCGGGCAGACCAGGTGGGGCAGGCTTCGTAGAGAGCGAGGACGCCAAGACTCGTCATCCTTTCTCGGTGTCGGATTATGCATCTCGTTTGACGATTGCAACGGCCTGAGCCCTAAAGACGGCTCCCAACCCATCCAACTTATGCAACAATATCGTTCCTGGCGCCCTCAGTCAACCCTGTCGGGGAAATGGCCGGGAGGCTGTTACGGAACCGCCTCCATGTCCAAAATCGTGCCGCGGGGTAGCCTGGACGCTAGTGCGTCCGGGTTCCGAAGGAACAGGAGGTCTGAGTCGACAATCGAGTTAATTCGGCAAATCACCCGTGACTCGTGGTCTCGGAAAATATGCCTCCTGCCGCTTCGAGCGTCCTGCACGTATGACGTCCAGGCTACCCTGACCTCATTGCTTGCCATAGCGCCGCGAGCGGGGACCTTTCCGTGGTTTCGCAACAGGCTCCGAGGGACTGCCTGACCGCTCACCCGACCTTATCGGTACGGTCGTCCTGCGGAACTGATGCCAAAGATCGCTTTCCGCTCAACTTGACAGCCTGCAGACTATCCATTAGATTTTTTCCGGAACCCCGCTCGGTTTCGGCCGAGAGGGCAAATGGGAGTGCTACATGACTCGATTCGCCGAAACCGCCGTATTGCCGGATGTGCTCGTTACTGCCGTGGGCAGCCTGCCCCATACGGACGCAGCGGCCGGGGTGGATCTTGTTTTGGACAGCCTGAGCACTGCGCCTCATGCGCCTCAGTTGGCAAGGTGCGACCCGCGAGAGCAGATGTGGATTCAATTCACCGAGGGCTTGCCGCGGTTTCGGGTCAATCTCGAGGAACTCAGGTATTTTTTTGACACATCAGGGGACGCTGTATCCGAAGTGGAACGCTTCTACGCTGAATACCTGGAGATTATGGAGGGCAAGTCCGCGGATGCTTTCGCCATCGGCCCTGAATACGGACGCGGAATTCATCTGTTTCTCGAAAGACTTCGACGGGAAGGCATTAAACGTTCCTTTGTCAAGTTGCAGGTCACGGGTCCTTTGAGCTTTGCGCTAACCGTGACCGATGAGGAGAAGAGACCTGTCTTTTACCATCCTATGTTCAGGGACGTGGCAGTGAAAGGAACGGGACTGAAGGCGCTGTGGCTCGTGGAGCAGTTTCGCCCGTTTGCCGACAACATCATTGTCTTCTTCGACGAGCCGAGTCTCAGCGCGTACGGGTCATCGGCGTACCTGGGGGTGTCCGCTTCGGATGTTGTGGAATCCCTGGATGAAGTCATATCCATGGCGCTGAATGCCGGAGGAATTCCCGGAGTTCATTGCTGCGGAAACACCGATTGGGGACTGCTCATGGACACGTCGACACGCATTATCAATTTCGACGCGGTTGACTACATGGACAGCGTGGCCATTTTTTCTGCAAAGCTCAACGGTTTTCTCGACAAAGGCGGTGTGCTCGCATGGGGAGCGGTGCCTAACACAGAGAAGGCCGCCGTCGAGACCGTTGAGCACGTGGCGGCCAGGGTAAGGGCCGGCGCGCGGCAACTGAGGGACGCAGGTGTTGCCCCTGACTTGCTTGAAGCCAGGACGATTCTTACCCCCGCGTGCGGATGCGGGGGAATAACGGTGGAATACGCCGAATGCGTATACGCGACGCTATCGCGACTGGAGTCTCTCGGCCGTGCCGACCTGTTCGCGTGACGCTCACCTGCCCCACCGGTTGAGGCCCGCAGGATTGAACGCCCGCACTCCTGACGAATTGGAGGGGTTCGCCCCTTTCAAACTCCGATCGAGACATTATTGTATAAGAAACGGCGTCGGACAAAGGACGCAGTTTCTCTCCAGCCGGCGGGGGAACCGTAGCTTTCTCGGTATGTTGACCCCTTATTGGCCCGGGCCGGACTTTTTCCTGGTACCGGAACAGAACGAAGAGAACCACCAGCCGGCGGAAAGGATTTGACCATGGGTACTACTTTGGCTGTCGCAGGAAAAGGCGGCGTTGGGAAAACATCGTTTACGGCTCTGGCAATTGCCGCTCTTATCAAAGCGGGCAAGTCGCCGCTTCTGGCAATTGACGCGGATTCGAACTCCAACCTTCACGAAGTGCTCGGAATAAGGGAACCGCGAAGCGTGGGGTGCATTCGAGAGGACGCCAGGTCCATGGGGGACGACATCCCGGGAGGGATGACCAAGGACCGCTTTATGGAGTATCAGATCCAGGCGAGCATCGAGGAGGCAAAGCACTTCGACTTTCTTTCCATGGGCCGGCCCGAGGGGCCCGGCTGCTACTGTATGGCAAACAACATCCTCAGGGAAATCATAGCGAGGCTCACGTCGAATTACTCACTCGTGGTCATTGACAACGAGGCCGGCATGGAGCACCTGTCTCGCAGGACGGACGAAGATGTGGACCATCTTTTCGTCATTTCCGATCCCGCACCTCGGAGTCTTCGCACCATCGGACGCATCGTGGAACTTGTCAAAGAGCTGGGAAGCCGCGTACGCCATTCTCATCTCGTCATAAGCAGAGTTAACGGCTCGCCGGATCATCTGCCCGAATCGATCAGGAAGCAAATCGAGAGCCTGCCTTACTCGCCCGAATCGTACATTCCGTACGACGAGGTCCTGGTGAATATGGACCTGGAAGGCCAACCGCTGGTCAAAATCCCTTCGGATGCGCCGTCATTCATGGCGGTGAACAAGTTGCTGCACGATATCGGCATCTTGCCGTAGAGTTCCGACCATGTCCGACTCCGAGGACAAACCGCCTCAGCCGGACCAACCGGCTCCCAGGCCGCCGGACATAATGTCCGACGACAGGATACTGCTCGCCTGGCAACGCACCCACATGGCCAACGAGAGGACCTTCCTGTCGTGGTCCAGAACGAGTATTTCTCTCCTTGCGTTCGGATTTGTCGTGGAGAAGTTCGACCTGTTTCTCCTGAATTTTTCGGCCTACGCTCGCAAAATTCAGGTATTCGTGGTCGGATTGGTGTTCTGTCCGGCAGGCACGCCGGCCGCTACCAGCCGACCCATCACCGGCGGGTGGTGGGACAGGCGGCCCCGCCTGTCGTTCGTTTCGGGCCTGGATCGAGCCTGATGACGGGCAAGATGCCCGTCCTACTACCTCCCCCGAAGCATCCCCGTGGAGGGCGAGGGAGTCCTTGTCCCCTTGTCCAGGTGGGGAGCGCAGGGGGGGGGCTTCCCGCGACTCCTTGATATCAAGGTCTTTCTTCACCCTCAGCATCTTCCCGATCCTCAAAGTCTATTTGCACTTGCGTTCCGCCGTTTCCTCGAACTTCGAGGCGGCCGTGAAGCTGCAATTCGGCCAGTCTCGTCACAAGACTGAACCCCAACGATTTGGACGCACGGTAGTCCAGGTCCGCGGGCAAACCTTTCCCGTTGTCGCTGACCACGAACCTGTACCGGCTTGGCCCTGTCCTGCGGAGGATCAGGCGTATGGAACCGCTCCGACCTTCATTGAACGCATGTTTAAGGCAGTTGGAAAGGAGTTCGTTGGCAATGAGTCCGCAAGGAATGGCTGTGGCGACGCCAAGGAAAACGGGGTCCGACACCACACTGAAAGATATGTGACCTGCGGTCTGGCCGTAGGATTGAAACAACGCACTTGCAAGGTTTTCCAGGTATTCCCGGAAGTCTATTCTTGAAAGGTTTCCCGATTGGTACAACTGCTCGTGAATCAGCGCCATAGAGCGGACCCTGCTCTGGCTGTCCAGCAGAACTCTCTCCACCTTCTCGTCGTCAATCCGTCTGCCTTGAAGGGCGAGGAGACTGGAAATTACCTGGAGGTTGTTCTTCACCCGGTGGTGAATCTCTTGAAGTAACGCCTCCTTCTCATGCAAGGACCCGCGGATACTGTCTTCGGCCCTTTTAAGCTCAGTGATGTCATTGCCCACGCAAAGCAATTCCGAAAGGGAACCGTCCTCTCCGAAAACCCCCTTGTTTGTCCAAGCTACCCAAACCCTTTCTCCGTTGCGGCGGATGTTCTCATTCTCCACGCGGGTATAGGCATCCGGGTCCTTGAGCACCTCCAGCACCAACGCCGTCAGGTCGCGACCCGTGGATTCAACTTCGGGAACAATCGTTCCCAGCACGTGCTTGCCCAGAATCTCCTCTTCCGAGTACCCGAAGAAGGTCCGGGCGAACTCGTTGAAGAACGTGATCGTACCGTCCGGTTTTACCCGAAGAATGATGCTGTTGGCGTTCTCCACCAATTCCTTGTATCTGGCCTGGCTGCGACCGAGCGCATCCTGGGCGCGTCTTCTTTCGGCGATCTCCTGCAGGAGCATCTCGTTTGCCAGTCTCAGTTCGGCGGTTCGTTCGTCCACGCGCCTCTCAAGCTCGTCACGAGCCCGTTGCAAGTCCCGTTCGGCAGCCTTTCGATCCTGGATCTCCTTCTGCAGGTCTCTGTTGGCCTCTTCGAGATTTTCTTTGGCGGCAACGACCTCGGACTGGAGTTGAACGATTCTCTCGCCCCCTTTGATGCGGACGCGTAACTCATACGGATCGAAGGGTTTGACCACATAGTCGTCCGCGCCGGCTTCGAGTCCTGCGATGATGTCCTCGGTGAGATCCCTGGCGGTTAGCAGTATGATGTAGACATAATGCCGCCTTTCCAGCTTTCGGACCTCCCGGCAGACCTGCAGGCCGTCCATCACCGGCATCATCCAGTCGAGAATGGCCAACCTGGGGGAATCCTCCAGCTTGAGGATCTGCCATGCCTGATTTCCGTCCGAACAGACCACCGGCTCGTGATTCCACTTCCTGAGCTGGACTTCCAGCATCTTACGGGTGGCGATGTCATCCTCGGCAATCAATATTCTCAACCTGGTCTCTCCTTGCAGGGCACGCAAAGGCAATCGGGCCCGCGCCGCGACCAATCAATCGTGGGCGGGTTGTGGGAGAGGGGCGGCTCGCCTGTCGTTCCCTCTAGGGCAGGAAGCCCGTCCCACAGGGCTTAAGGCCTGTCATGAAATAAACGATGCAAACGGCTGCCGAACCGAGGGTAGGGGCAGACCTGAGTGTCTGCCCCAAAAGAGTTCGGTTCGG
>DYLG01000142.1 GCA_020722215.1 Desulfomonile tiedjei | reverse complement strand
CCGTACCCAACATTCGGTTGTGTCCGGGATCAACGGTTCTTGGGGTTCTCCGGATCGTCCTCCCACTTGAACGGGTTGTCGTCGATGTATCGCCGCAGCCGATTCAAGGCTTGCTCACTGCGGATGACGTGCTCAAAATAGTTGCGTTGCCACAACCTGGGTTTCAACGGAGTCCATCCCTCTTGTCGCTCGTCTTGCATGTATTCATTGGTAGTCATTGTCTTAAACCATTGAACAATGGTCGGTAGGGGCGGACCTGCGTGTCCGCCCTCTGGGCCACCCGAGCCCGGTACATTAAGGGGACCAGAAAAATCTTCCTCCGGGTCCTGGCCCGCAACCGCTGCTCCGGCCTCAGATTCGCTCGCCTCGCCGATCAGGAGGATGCCGTGAAAATGATTGGGCATGACCACGTAGGTGTCGGTCTGTACACAAGGGAATTTGCTTTCAATTCGCCACCACCAAGTCTCCACGATTAGACCCGCCTCGTTCAGGCGCATCCTTCCGGAGACAATTTCCCCGAAGAGGCATTTCCGGCAGGAGGTACAAATCGTAATATAATACGCCCCCGGCGACGAGTAGTCATAAGCGGCGAGTCGAATCGACCGCCTGTGATGAATCTTCGGGTTGAATTCCATCGGTCCTCGGGGCCTTATTTTACATGATCGTCGAACCGGAAGGAAGAAGGGCAGACACGCAGGTCTGCCCCTACCTGCGGCACGGCCCAACGGTGTACGTGAGGCGTATAGGTTGTCATGGTGTTTGGATGGCTGGCGGTCTTTGCGGGGCTGCACGCGCTGAAAGCTGGCAATGCCTGCGGGGATCTGGTAGGGGCGGACCCATGTGTCCGCCCACTTCGCGTGCACGGTCCCCCGCGTCTGGTCCGAGACGGGACGCGTCCACAAAAAAGGGCAGACGCGCAGGTCTGCCCCTACCTGCGGCCGACACCATGGTGCACTCATCGGGCATTGCTTCCCTTGGCGCCCTGGTGGTTGGGTTCCCCGTCCTATTCCCATTCGATTGTGGCGGGGGGCTTGGAGGAGATGTCGTACACGACGCGGTTGATGCCGCGCACTTCGTTGATGATACGGTTGGAGATAACCGCGAGAACTTCGTGGGGGATGCGGTACCAGTCCGCGGTCATGCCGTCCACAGCGTCAACTGCCCGGAGCGCTGCCACATGTTCGTATGTGCGGCCGTCGCCCATGACTCCTACGGACCTGACGGGCAGGAGGACTACAAACGCCTGCCAGATGGCGCGGTACAACCCCGCCTTCCTGATCTCTTCCATAGCGATGGCATCCGCTTCCTGGAGAAGTCGCACACGGTCAGCGGTGACCTCGCCAAGGATCCGCACAGCCAGGCCGGGCCCGGGAAAGGGATGGCGCCAGATGAGGGATTCGGGAATACCTAGTTCCTCGCCGAGCAGTCTGACTTCGTCTTTGAATAGCTCTCTGAGTGGCTCGATAAGTTCAAGGCGCATCCGCTCCGGAAGACCGCCCACATTGTGGTGGCTCTTGATTGTTGCAGACGGCCCGCCCTTGAAGGAAAGGCTTTCGATGACGTCCGGGTACAAGGTGCCCTGAGCGAGAAATCTTACGTCCGGGATCTTCTCGGCCTCTTCCTCGAAGACACGGATGAACTCCTCCCCAATGATCTTCCTTTTTGCCTCGGGGTCAGTTACGCCGGCGAGCTTTGCCAGGAAGCGATCCGACGCGTCCACATAAGTGAGAGGAATCTCCAGGTTTTGCTGAAAGGCTGCAATGACCTCGTCGGCTTCGTCCTTTCGCAGCAGTCCGTTGTTCACGAAGATCGGATGGAGCCGGTCGCCGATGGCTCTATGAAGAAGAGCCGTCATGACGGAGGAGTCCACCCCTCCGGACAAGGCGGCCACCACATGCGACCGTCCAACCTTCGCGCGAATCTCATCAACCGCTGTCTCCCGGAAGGAGGCCATAGTCCAGTCGGGCTTCAACCCGGCAATCTTAAAGAGGAAGTTCCGCAGTATGCGCGTGCCGTCCCGTGTGTGAACAACCTCGGGATGAAACTGAACCCCGGAAATCCGGTGGTCGCTGCTTTCCAGAGCCGCTATGGGTGCGTCGTCAGTCGCCGCGGATACGGCAAATCCAGGCGGAAGCACCTCCGCCTTATCGCCATGACTCATCCAAACCCGAGCCCCAGGTTCCACCCCTTCCAGCAAGACGGAATCCCGGCTCACCCGGGCGAGCGTAGCCCTGCCGTACTCCCGCTGCCTGGCCGCCCGGACATGCCCGCCCAAAGCATGGACAATAGCCTGAAGCCCATAGCAAATGCCCAACACCGGCACGCCCAGCGATAACAGACCGGCATCAAGGCCGGGCACGCCTTCGTCATAGATGCTCGCCGGCCCCCCTGAAAGCACTATTGCAGCAGGCACGTTGCGGCTAGCGACTTCCATGCCACGGTCACAGGGGTGGATCTCGCAGTAAACCTTGTTCTCTCGAATTCTCCGTGCGATAAGCTGGGTGTACTGAGAGCCGTAGTCAAGGATCAGGACATAAGAAGTGCTGCTCAAGGGAAAACCTCCAGGGTGATCGTCCGGACCGAGCGTCTGTTGATACGGGAAAATCCAACCGCCAAGTCACCAAGACATGAGGAAATAAAACGCCAATTCGCTTCGTAGCGGTTCACTTTGAATATGCCTTCTAAGCGCAAATTAAACCACAAAGGCACAAGACACAAAGAAGGCTTGGTCGCAACGGAGTAGGGGCGCTTCGCGAACCGGCCCTACCGGGCCCCGTCCCGCGGGACGCAGCATTCGTCCGGGATACAAGGCTTCGTGCCTTGATGGTTCATGCTTTCTTCTTCGCGGTGAACTCTTACTTCGTTTTATCATAGCGTTCGGGTACTCTCCGGCCGACAGCAATCCACCGCTACCTGCGTCTGTTAGGTAGATTGGTGTTCGGGGAATACCGCGGGGAGGGAGTTCCTGTAGGGGCGATCCTTGTGATCGCCCTCTTCGCTCCCGACGGAGGACCGGAGACGAATGCTGCAACAGGGGCGAATACAAGATTCGCCCCTACGAATCCCGTCCCCCCGCCTAGTCTCACATAATCGGCAGCAGAGGAATGGTTCGCGGACCGTTTCGCGCCCGTCAATGTCTCCCCTTTTCGAGGTATTGGCTTTCCCCTGCCTTCGAGCCTCATTCCTTATCTCTCTTGGCTCAACGTTCAGCAGAAAAGAAAGGCGGCGAATTCCCAAAAGAAAAAGCCAGGGGCGTCCCTGGCCTTTTCGATAACTATATTGATGTGGGGTCCGTCTCTTACTTGACCACCTGCTTCTTGACGATCTTGTACTGGAGGCCATCAACTACGCAGGGATTGCAGCCCGGAGACTGAATGCCATAGCTCTCTTCGGCCTTAACCAGCTTGCCCCCCGGGATGGCGGGGATGGGCGCGCCAAGCTGAGCGGGTCCGAAGTACGCCGGAGCGATGCACGGAGGGGGCTTAATTTCAACCTTCATGGTGAGGTTGGTGCCCTTCCAGGTGCCCCACGGGAACGGGCCGTTGGTGTACTGCTGGCAACCCTGCATGAACAGCGCGCTAAACGGGCCGGGGCCGGTCTTCTTCTCAAACTTGGTTATGACTTTGCACGGGATGATGATCTTGTCGCCTTCCATCACAGCTCCCGGCAGGAAGGCACCGACCACGCTCACCGTACTCACCACCAGAGCCACGGCGCTGAGCAGAACTATAATTCTCTTAACCATACCCAAATCCTCCTTTTATTCGGCTCCGCCAC
Organism: Desulfomonile tiedjei; assembly: GCA_020722215.1. Classification (GTDB taxonomy): domain Bacteria; phylum Desulfobacterota; class Desulfomonilia; order Desulfomonilales; family Desulfomonilaceae; genus DYLG01. Next base: position 6,696 of record DYLG01000142.1, on the reverse strand, counting down.
GAACGTCCCGGAACCGCATTTGGAATTCTAAACGTATATCACCTGCTTGCCACCTTGATTATCAGAACTGTTGCGGGAAGTCAAGACATTTTTTCCCGTTCGGTTCTGACGCAAATCCCCTCTTCGGAATCTCTTCGGATTCTCGTGTAGGATTGAGCATACCAGAAAGGAATCCGGTTTCAAACACTTTTTTTTGAAAAAACGCGATTTTCGCCGGTGATCCGGCATTTTTCGATGCCCGTCCTGCCGACGGGCCCGGCGCCACCCTGCCTACGGGCAGGAAGGATGCCCATCCCTGGACTGCATCCTCACTCTGGCGTCAAGATAGTCTCTGAGAGCGCTTTCCCAGGGTCTAAGAGGCGCGCCCGTAACCCTTATGAACCGGGAATTGTCCAACACCGAGTAGGCCGGACGCGGCGCGGGCCTGGGGAACGCGGTGGTCTCAACGGCCTCCACCTCCACGTGGGAAAGCCCCGCGTAGTCCAAAATCCTGCAAGCGAATCCGTACCAAGTGGTAATGCCGGAATTGGTCACGTGATACGTGCCGGGGCTCCCCGCGGACAAGAGTCTCATCAGCGCTGCGGAGAAATCCGCCGTAGAGGTTGGTTGGCCGAACTGATCGTTCACCACTTTCAGAGGCCGTTTGTTCTGAACCTGATGAAGGATCGCTTCCACGAAATTCCGCCCGTGAAGCCCAAACAGCCACTGGGTGCGCACAATATAGTGTTTATCGGGGAGGATTCCCCTGATGAGTCGGTCCCCCTCGGCCTTGGACCGGCCGTAGACACCCAGAGGGTTGGGCTCGTCGTCTTCCGTGTAAGGCCCCCCCTTTCTTCCATCGAAAACGTAGTCCGTACTGATCTGGACCAGGAAGGCGCCCGTAGCACCGCACGCACGCCCCAGGTTCTCCGGCCCCCGCGCGTTCACCGCGAAAGCCTCCTCGGCTCTGCTTTCACAGCCGTCAACGTCCGTGAAAGCCGCAGCATTGATCACCAACCCCGGACGGTAGCGCTCAACTACCTCCATCACGGAATCAGACCGCGTTATGTCCACCTCGCCCAGGTCGAGCGCGACCACGACCTTTCCGGACTCCCGGACGAGGTCCCCAAGATCTTGTCCCAGCATTCCCCCCGCCCCTACCACGAGCCACGGCTCTCGGAAATTTCTCTCGGCGCGCTTGTCCTTCATTTTGACCTGACCTGCCTCAACGGAATCTTGCACATGAATTCATTGTTCTTATGACACGCGCCTTGGCCGGCGGACAATGGCAAATACGCCGAACTGCCTGCAACCTATTGTGACCTCAAGTCATTTTATGAGTTGAACGGCAACAGGGTTTGCAATATTATGGCATCGACCATTTAAGCGGATTACAGCGGCAGTCACCAACGAAACCACGAATTCCCGGATGTCCGCAGGTCGGCCCGTCTGTTCTGCGGCCCCGCGTCTCTGTGGGACATGACATCAATGAATGGAGCAATTCTCAGGCAGGCCCGCAGAAGAGACATGCCCGAGGTTTACCGGCTCCTTAAGCCCTGGATCGAGGAAGACTCTCAGCTTGCCGCGCACGTTGCCCAAACCGACCGCGATGCCTCGGGGCAGGCGCCGCGCTGCACTCTTCTCGATGTTGACAGGACAATCCGTGGGGTATGCGTCTCGGCGCTCCGATCTCGGTCGGAGGCGCGCTTATTAGGGCTGGCCGCCGACCCGGAGGCGCTTTCAGGCCAAGCCCTGTCGATGCTATTGGCCCAAGAAATCCTGGACTGGGCGGAGTTCGGGCTTTCCAGGGTGGCAGTGGATCTGCCCGCATCGGTTGACCCGTTGGTATCGGAGTGTTTGAGAGCATGCGGCTTCGTTTTTGAAGGAGTGTCGTCCGGTTGCAGTCTCGGAACCACCTCCCGGGTGCGCATGGCCAAGCAGTTCCTATACCGGTCGATTCCCAGGGACAAGTTGCTGGATTTTCTCAGGGAGTTCATGCTTTCGCTGGGTTACGAGCTGCGCCCAGAGGAGAGCGGTTTCAGATACCGCGTCCGGGATGAACACCGGCGGCCGTTCTTGTTCAGCCCGTGGCATCGCCTCACCATGAGCGGAACGGACATCGTTATCAGCCCGCCGGCCCGATTGTTGCTTGTGCACGAGTTGGAAACCATCTTCTATCCTCTGAGAATAATCTTTCCCAGAGAAAGACCCATGCTCTTGCCCATGAGCAGACAGCGGGCCGAATATCTTATTGATCTTCCCAGACAATCCCCCAGGCAGAAGAGCCTGTTCCGTGACGAAGTCGAGGCATCGGTAAGGCGCGTCCCCTTGCGCTCCGTGACTTATTGTGCCCCAGGCATGAAGAGGTCTATCCGCAAAGGACTGCCGATCCTGTTCTATGTCAACAGGGTCGGAGCGGTGGGGACTGCCAGAGTGCAAGACTGGTTTCCGGAAGATCCCAAAGAGCTGCATGCAACCACCGACGAAGAGGGGTTGTCCGACCTCAATGAAATCCTGGAGATTGCAGCATCAGGCGGAGAGAAGCCCGGCAAGATCATGATGGTGGCCTTTCAATGGTACAGGTCTCTGCACAGGCCGGTCACCATTAAGGAGATTCACGGCATGGACGAGAGTTTCAATCCGCAACGCAACCGATCAGTGTCTACAAAGCTGTTCGACTGGATCGTGGCAACGGGGAACCGGGAATAAGGAAAATCAGAGTAGTCTTTGATTTTTCATGACTTTTGTGATAACATCGGCCATTGTGGAACGGTGTTCCAGGACATCGTCGGACCGAAACGAGCATTAGGAACGGTTGGTTGTCTGCTCGTCGTCGGTTGTGCGATTTGCGGGGTATGAAGCTTCTTATGAAAGACCGAAAAAGAGCGGTGTACGCCTTCGGAAAGATTCGAGACACGGTCAAGTACCGGCTGAAATTCGCTCATTTCCCTTATATTGCAAAGGCCTTGCTGACTGAAAGGTCGCGCGTATCCGGAGGCTTGAACATCCTGGACGTGGGATGCGGCCCGGGGAATATGGCCGCGTTTTGCGGCGACTTGAAGGGATCGAAGTGGTTCGGGGTTGATCTCTGGGAACATCAGTTGTCTCAGGCATCCGAAAAGCAGGTTTACAAGGATCTCTTCCAGGTCAATCTGGTAGCCGGTCTCCCCTTCCGGGACAATTCCTTTGATGTGGTGATCTGCAACGAAGTCCTAATGTACTTGCCTAACGCAGCAGAGGTTCTCCGTGAATTCCATCGGGTCGTCCGATCCCAGGGCAAAGTGTTCGTGTACAACCCCATCTCCTGGATTCCGAAAACCATGGCCCGGCTGAAAGCACTGTGGCGTCGTGTTTACCAGGAAGGCGAGTCCGTAGCCCTTGACGGTCAATCCAACTGGAAAAGCGCACGCCGGCCATGCAGAATCAAATACTATTCATTCAGGGAATTTATCCGCGAGGTGGAAGCCTCAAATTTCCAGGTGGTCGCGGTCACCGGTTTCCGCCTCTTCAGAAATAGAATCCGGGCAATGACCCGCCTGGAGAACTATTGCTGGTATTTTCGAATGATAAGGTTTCTCACCTTCCGCTATCCGTTTCTCGCGGCCGATGTTCTGGTCGTCGGTTCCAAGAAGGGATTTTCCTCCGGAAACGTTACTGAACTGAGACAGCGCGCCGCCGCGTGATACGTGGGAGGGTAAGAGTCTGCCGGGGAGACCCCTTCTTGCACTATGCGGCCTCGGGCCGCAACCGGATAGAAGAATTAACCACCAAGGCGCCAAGAATTCAGGAAGGAAGAGGGCGATCCTTGTGATCCCCCCTACAGGACGGCCCCCGTCCGTGTTCACATAGCCTGCAAACAAGGTGCGGGAGTGGCTGCCAGTGCGGGCTCGGTCATTCCGGCAAACCAGGTGGGGGTCGGCGTGCCGGCCCGTCCGGTGAGACAGGCCACGGAGGAAGAAAAGGCCTTCCATCGCAAGAATCGGTTGAGCTGCTCGGACTACGGCCGCGCTTTTCATCAGTCGGTCAGGGCACTGTAAACCGGGCCGGGCTCCGCCACAGTCTCACCCCTTCGATAGTCTGACAACACGCCCCCCGGTGCTGTCAGTTGCCTTCTCTTCGGCGTCGGCCCAGGCCAAGATCCCCGATGGATTCGGATTTCCTGAGATCCTGCGAGACGAGCCAGGAGACGTAACTCGAGAAGCCGGGTAACCCGAGTTCTTCCGCTCGGCGACAGGCTTGCTCATACACGTCCGGGTTCATGTAAACGGATCTGCGGTCTTTCGATGACATCAGCGCATCCAGGGCAACCATGGCCACTCCATTAGGTGAGGTCTTCGGTTTTTCTCGGGGTTCGAGTGCACCGGCCCGGAGCCGATGCCACCCGCTGTTAGCGTGACTAATGACACCAGTATAGCCAACAGGGCGTGTGTTGTCAAATCGCTTCCGGATGAGTATCGTGGGGTGAGCTGAATTTTAGTGGGAGTGATTTTTCGCCCGTTCTTCCGCCCGTTTCTCGAACGTGAGGCATGCGGCAAGGCCACGCGTGGCCGACGGACGAGGGGTATTGTCGGGTCGAGTTTTCTGATACCCTTGTTACTTTTCGCCATCAAGACAGGCAGGGGCCAAGCACAATTTATCCTGTGATTTCTTCGTGTCTTGGCGCCTTGGTGGTTGGATTTTTTCGGGAGGAAAGGGAGGGCGAATACAGCATTCGCCCCTCAGGCGGTTTCCCCCGTCCTTTGAGGAATCTATTTCGCGGCCGACCCCCACGTGGTCGTTCGTCACCGGCAGGCTTCGAGAACCGCTCCGCCGTGCATCCACTTGCTCGACTCCACGGCAAAGCTAATCACGATGTCCCCGGGGTTCAAGCTGTTTTCAGCGAGGTATTGGTCCAGGGCTACTATGCTTGCAGCGGGTCCGGAGTAACCTACCCGGCTGATGTTGGAATAGAGGATTACGTCGGGATTGGCTATGAGTTCTCTCATCGTCTCCTCGGCGACCTTGAAGAGATGCTTCATAGGCAAGTTCAAAAGGACGCACCGCACCTTGGTCGTGTCTTGTCCAGTAACTTCACGCATTCTCAGGCATGCTTCTCTCGTCAGCTTCGGCGCCATTTTGCCAACCATATTGAGATCCTGGGTGAGATGGTGGCGGCCCTCTTCATACATCTCCAGTATGTTACAGCCGACGCCGGCTCCTGCAATCATTCCCGGCTCCAGGCCGACGCCGGCGGATTCCAGATAGGTCTCCACAACTCTTAGCTTACTAGGTCCGCGATTATCTGCGCTCAGAATCAAGGCACCCGCGCCGTCACTGAGAAACCATCTCAAGATGGCCTGATCAACAGTGACTCGCTGCTCGTTGAGAGCTTCCACCTGAAGGATCGTAGAGGAAATCTGGGAGGTGACTATCAGAGCCGTATTGTGCCTGCCGATGGAAATCTGATCCGCCGCGATTTGGATGGCCTTGTACACCGAGGTGCAGTTCGCGTGGATTGTCATCTCGGTGCAAAGTTCTATGCCCAGGCGTTCCTGTACGAACGTGCTCGACGGAGGGGACATATAATCGAACCACGCGCCCGCGTACATGACAAGGTCGATGTCGGACGCAGGCATTCCGGCAGATGCCAGTGCCCTCTCGGCGGCTTTCACGGCCAGAGATATGTTGGTTTCCGTCGGGCGACGCGTCACCGGATCCAGCACAAAATGGACATAGTCGATCCCAAGCATCTTTTTCATGGCCGGACGGATTCTATTGATACGGGAGACAACTTTTTCCGGCGCCTTCGTTATCCTACCAAGGACATCGTCGATGGAATCCACCGGAATAGGCTCTCCGGGCAAGTACTGACCGATGGCGACAACGTAAACATCTCTTCTCGATCCTGTTTGAGTCAATGTTAAACTCCTAGGAGTCCGTGCGTTTCCAATTACCCCCTTTGCAGCGTGGAGCAGCCTTTCTCGATGGTGAGAGGGGCAGGTAGTTATTATAGCGCTTGGCGAGACTATTGTCTAATATCGCCCTGCTCGCATCGAGTTCCGTAGGATGCGGCGACCGCGGTAACCGCACCGTTCGAGACCTTCTCGAATGACGGGCAAGATGCCCGTCCAACTGACGGGAAGCGATCGGCAGGGGGAATCATCGGGGGATTTTGCGACAGGCGTCTTGTTCTTCCATGGTGTCAATGATGTGCTTCGCTAGAGAACTAGTTACGGCATAAACCATCTGGAGCCCCTGGCGCCTGGAATCTATGATTCCCCTGTGCTTAAGATGGATCAGATGCTGCGAAACTGTCGCTTGATGCAGCCCGAGGCATTCCTGCATATTCTTCACGTTGCAGCCGCCGACTTTGAGCAGTCCGTACACTATTTTCAGCCGAACAGGATGCCCAAGGGCTTTCAGAATCTCCGCTTCCGCGGAAAAATCGCGGGCCTTGACCTCAAGGAATCTCCGTTCCCTTTCCTCGGCGGTCTCGCTATCGGTTTGGATCACTCCTGGGTTCATGTTTGACGCTTTCATCAGGATTCGGTCCAAGTTTGGACCCTCCCTGCCTCGTGTTTCCATGGCCGCCATCCCGGGGCGAGCAATCGGGGGACATTCAAGTGGGCACTCCGCACTTGGGCAGCAGCCACTTCATGACTACCAACCACACGACGAACACTACTAGAACAGTCCAAGCTTCCATTTGAGTCCATGCCCTTCCCTCGGTCGGCTGAG